>NZ_JANUFI010000004.1:0-81966 GCF_024807915.1 Enterobacter sp. SLBN-59 | reverse complement strand
CGTCCAAAACTGGCGTGCAGCCGGTGCGACGTTATCGTGCAGGCGCCACTCCCGGCCAAACCAGTAGAAGGCAGTCGTGTGGGCAGCAGCCTGCTGGCCCGTATCCTGGTCGGAAAATATGTGGAGCATACGCCGCTGTACCGACAGTCTGAAATCTACGCCCGTCATGGACTGACGCTGAGTCGTAACACGATGGTCCGCTGGGTCGCGATGATGGGCAACCGGCTTCGTCCGCTGTATGAGGCACTCAACCAGTACGTTCTGCAGACTGGCAAGGTGTCAACGCCAAGATTTATGGCCGTTTTTCTCCATTTTTAATGTCCGCTATTTGATCACTTCTGCTGTCCGCTTTCCGCCATTTCATCATCACTGATTGGCGTTGCGTTTTTGGCCAGTACTCCAGCTTTGCGTTTCTCCTTTAACCGGTAGCTTTCTCCTTTGATATTCAGCGTGGTTGAGTGGTGCAACAGCCGATCCAGGATTGCTGTTGCCAGCACATTATCTCCGAACATCTCTCCCCAGTCGGCGAAGCCTTTGTTCGACGTCAGGATGATGCTTGCCTTTTCATACCGACGGTTCAGCAGGCGGAAGAACAGACTGGCTTCCTCCCGGTTCATCGGCAAATAGCCTATTTCGTCCAGGATCAACACCCGGGCATAACTCAGTTGCTGTAGCTGGCGCTCCAGTCGGTTTTCCAGCTTCGCTTTCATCAGCGTAGCGATCAGTCTGTCCAGTGGCATGAAGAGTACCCTGTGCCCCGCATCGGCCGCTTTCACGCCGAGAGCCACGGCCAGATGGGTTTTCCCTACACCTGGAGGCCCCAGCAGGATCACGTTTTCACAGCGCTCCACGAACGCCAGACCGGCCAGCTCCCGGACAACCTTACGATCGATGCCCGGCTGGAAGGTGAAGTCGAACTGCTCCAGCGTTTTGACCCATGGCAGACGAGCCTGTTTCAGCCGGGACTCCATCCCGCGTTGATGTCTGCCGTTCCATTCCTGCTGCAACGCCATACACAGGAACTCCCGATAGTTCAGTTCTTTTTTAGCTGCCTGCTCCAGCAGAGTTTCAACGTGATAGCTCAGGTGTTCCATTTTCAGGCGACTCAGCAGCGCTTCAAGTTCATGCATCACAGCAGCTCCTCATAAGTACTCAGTGGGCGATGCTCCACCATGCTGACCTGCTGCCAGAGCGGGGCGTGGTGCTCCGGCATCGTCTGCCAGCCAGACGATGCTGAACAGAGTCGATGTGATGCCACCTGCTGCTCATTACTGTAGATCCGCAACTCATTGTCCAGCGATATACGTATCGAGACCGGTTGCCCGCACAGAGTCTCGGGAACACTGTAACGATTGCCGCCAACCTCGATATAGCTGTCCCAGGACACATGGCGGATGTCGAAGTAGCTGGTATCGAAGTCAGTCTCCGGCAACGGCTGCAGATGCTCATTTTCCAGCGCGAAGCGCTGTTCTGGTGTCTGTCTGAACTGGCGAAGCTCACGTTTATCAGCCACATCAGCCATCCACTGATCCAGTTGCTGGTTAACATGGGCGAAGCTGTCGAACCTGCGGTACCGGACGAAGAAGTTCTCCTTAAGATATTTCACCATTCGTTCCACCTTGCCTTTGGTTCTGGCCCTGCGCGGACGGCAGGCGCGTGGCAGGAAGTCATAGTGGTCGGCCAGCAACAGGAACCCGGAGTTGAACACCACTTTTCCGTCGTTATTTTTCAGCACCGCCGCCTTCTGGTTATCAACCAGCACGGTTTTCACGCTGCCACCGAAGTATCGGAAGGCGCGGACCAGCGACTCATAGGTATGTTCAGCATCCTGTTTTGGCGCGGCGAAGACATGGAAGCGACGGGAGAACCCCAGTGTATTCACCGCGAAGTTAACTTTACATCGCTGCCCGGCTACCTCCACTTCAACTTCGCCCCAGTCGTGCTGCAACTGGTATCCGGGTTGGGTTTCGAAGCGCACCGTTTTCTTTGAGGGCCGCATTTTGCGTTTGGGCTGGATGTAATAGCGCAACATGGAACGCCCGCCGGTGTAGCCCATCGCTTTGATTTCCGCGAGGATAACCTCTCCATTCCAGACATTGTCAGCCAGGCGCGTGTCGATATAGTCCATGAACGGCTTCAGTTTGGCCATTTTGTGGCGTGTTTTTCTGGCCGGTGGTTCGGGGTATTTAAGATACCGCCTGACAGTACGCTCAGAGCAACCAACCTGAGTCGCAATATCGACAATGTACGCACCTTGCTTACGCATTTGCTTTATCATGTAAAAGTCCTCTCTGCTCAGCATGTCGATGTCCTTTCTGGTGTGAGAACCTCAAGGAAACAACATGTTGGGTGGAGCGGACAACTCAAATGGCGAATTACCGTCTTATATCATTGGCGCTAACAAAGGTGCACACGGATGACACGCCGGTCAGGGTGCTGGAGCCAGGGAGTGGTAAAACGCGAACCGGTCGCTTGTGGGTCTACGTCCGGGATGACCGCAACGGCGGGGCGGCAGAACCGCCAGCTGTCTGGTTCTCGTACTCAGCAGACCGGAAGGGAGAACACCCGCAGCGGCATCTCTGTGGGTACAGAGGCGTGCTTCAGGCTGATGCGTACGGCGCTTACGACGCGCTGTATGAGTCCGGGCACATCAGAGAAGCGGCGTGCATGGCGCATGCCAGACGAAAAATCCATGACGAGCATGTGCGGCGACCAACAGCGATGACGGGTGAAGCGCTGAAACGGATAGCCGCGCTGTACATTATCGAAGCCGAAATCCGTGGGCTCCCGCCGGGTGAGCGACTGACAGCCAGAAAGGAGCGGACGGTCCCGCTGATGCAGTCGTTGTATGACTGGGTACAGGAGCAGATGAAAACGCTGTCGGTCCACGCTGAGATGGCGAAGGCGTTCGCGTACATGCTGAAACAATGGGATGCGCTGAACGAATACTGCCGCAACGGTCAGGTAGAGATCGACAATAACATCGGTGAAAACGCGTTGCGCTCAGTGGCAGTTGGCAGAAAAAATTATCTGTTCTTCGGCTCTGATAACGGCGGTGAGGCCGCGGCGGTCATCTACAGCCTGGTTGGCACCTGCAAGCTGAACGGCGTGGAGCCGGAAGGCTGGCTGCGTGATGTTATAAGCAAGATCAACGCCTGGCCTTCAAACCGGCTACATGAACTGCTGCCCTGGAACCTCTCTTCTGTAAAATAATCCTTACGACCACGCTCAGGACGGAGCGCTTACGTAAGCAGGGAACTGGCTTTGCACGAGTGGTCCCTGCCGTCAACGCGAGTTCACCGCAACGTTACCTTAGTGTAAGGCAACGACGGGGATGACCGATGGCGGGGTTTTCAATTTGCAGCCGTCAGGCTGCCCTGTTCATAGAGCTTTCGTTCCTGCATGATGTTCCTCAATATCCAGATAACTGGAGGGAAAACCGATGCTAACGAACCAAAAGATAATTGGAAGATGAGTTCACCGCATCCTTACCCAGCGTCGCGTCCGGGCGCGTTCCTATCGACCAGCTCACAACCTGGCCATCAAAACAGTCGATAACCAGCTGTGCGCTGGTCAGGCCAAGTCCGGTAAAGGCGCTTCTGAATACCAGATATACTTTCTGGCGATAACGAAGAATCCCACCTTTCCGCCTCCAGGTTTGGAATCAACGGCATAGGCGCTGGTTACATGAATCCGCAGCTTCTTCCGCTCTCTGAACGCCCTGAAGGGTACATGATAAAAGCAGGTCTCCCCTTCTTCGTTCAGTGCCTCAATAACTGCGTAGCTGCCGTAACCGGCATGAATATTTAGCGCCACAACGACCGAAGCTCGCGCAATAAATCACTGCGTATGCTGCCCCCCCGTATTATGTCGCATGAACCACCCCTGCCAACGTGTAATTTGTTTCTCCGCTGAATCCAGTAACGCCGTCAGCCGCATAAAAGCACCATGGGCAATAAATGCCATTCCCCACCCCAGCGTCAGCAGTCCCCTGATGACCACAAGCGAAGCTCTTGCACATCCCAGATGCTGTGCTGATTGACTGCGTTGTGTAGCATCCTGTTTTTCCGCATTGTTTGCCAGTATCACCTGCTTAATACAGGCCGTAATTTCCTGTAAAATAGCCTCCCCGGAGGTCATCCGAAATGCCCGAGGAAGGTGCTGGTGTGTCACCCAGTATGTGCGGTACAAAAGCAGCAACGCATCATAAACCAGAGGTTGTTTAAACGTGGACACTGTCGTCTCTCCAGAACGAATTCATAATGAACTTCTTCACTGCGTTACACTGACGCAACGTAGCATCCAAAAATCAGCAGGTATGGAAACAGTGTCCCGCACCTGCTGCCAACTCGCAGCCGACATATTTTCACACTCATACACACCTTCACCCTATACCCGATTCGCCGTCACTGACCCGAAGCTCCGTGAGATTTATGCACCTGCCTTTCGTGACAGGCTGGCACAGAACTGGCTTGTGTATCACCTGAGCCCTTTTGTTGAAAGAGTACTCATTGATGATACCTATGCGAACCGGTGTGGAAAGGGAGTGCTGGCAGCCGTAAAACGTGCACAGACATTCATGCGCCGCCCTGGAAACCAATATTATCTTCAGCTGGACGTTCAGAATTTTTTCAACAGCATTCCGCATGCCGCACTACTCCGACAGTGCCGGATACTGATAACCCGCTATATGTCTGCACACCCACTGCGGACACAAATCCTCGATATGCTGGAAAAAAGCGTCCAGCATGCAGCCCCAGCAAACACCTTCACTATCAGCGGTGATCGTCTTTTACTGGACAGCATTCCCGCACACAAAACCCTACTTGCGGCTGGACCTGGCAGGGGGCTTCCGCTCGGGTCAGCTTCCAGCCAGATGCTGGCCGGGTTGTATATGAATCCCCTGGATCAGTATATAAAGCACACCCTAAGGGTTAAAGGGTATGTCCGCTATATGGATGACCTTATTTTGTTCGGCAACTCAACAGCACAGCTTTCCCGTTACCGGCAGGCCATTCGGTATTTTATGCAGACAGAGCTGGAACTGACACTTCACCCCCATAAACAAACTCTGCAGGCCTGTCATCAGGGTGCAGATTACCTAGGGTACCGGATTTACCCTCATTATCTGCACCTCAGAAAACGCAACATCACGAAACTGGTGGCATGGATGCGCTTTTTTAACAGCCTGTTGTCGGGCACGCCCGGGCATCCCCCCACTCATATTGCAGCCAGGCCTGAGTGGATGTCCCTTACGGATAACGGATCATTATCACCCGACCTGCCCCTGCTGCAGCGCATGCAAGCCGTGATTAACAGCTACTACGGCATGATGAAGCACGCCACGCATTTTCGCCTGCGCAGGGATATCTGGTACCGACACGGCGGTATGCTGACAACATATATGCTGCCGGATGGTCCGCAATATACATCCGTACGCATCAAAAAACGCTGCCTGCAGGACTGGATTCTCAGCCGGTCCTTGCCTGTGCATACCGGCTGAGTGTGTCATCCCGCCCTATCCCGGCAGGAGGCTGTAGCCTGACAGCGCAGCAGCAAAGGTGGCAAGAACACCCTGACGACACACCACGTTGTTCGTGTTGCTGTCGTTGTTGTTGATGTTGCCGTTGTTCAGGTTGACGTTGTAGTGGTTGCCACTGCTCTGCTGCTCTGACGACCAGTAGTTGTTGCCGGAGAAACCCGCACCACACAACACACTCTGTCACAAATGCCTGCTTTCTGATACTGCCGGTTTACCGCCTTACGACGTTCACCCCTTAATAACGCTTTCCTGTATGCCGGAAAACGTGAAACAGGCCGGTCTTCTTTCATAGCGCGTTTTCGCGTCGCCTTAACGGCGCGACCCATTGCGCACCACCCGTGCCACTGCGCTTTCAGGCCACTTGACCGTTAATATTTTTCCGCCGGGCCTTCAGCCCCTGAATGAACCCCGTATCCACCGATGGCGGAAATAGCCCGGGCTGCCAGCTATCCAGAAAATGGCAGTCTTCATCACTCAGGGTGAGGCGACCTGTTTGTCCATCCGGCGGCACGTCTCCCCCGACGTGATATCCCACCAGGGGAAGTGTGGTAAGCCAGGACTGGTACACGGCTTCATCAATATCACCCACGTCAGCTTCGGCACCCCAGTCGGTCAACCGGGCGTCAGGTAAAACCCTTGCCAGCCCCCCCTCAGGAAAGCCACCACTGAATACAATCTGACCACCCAGCTTTTTTATCCTGCGACCGGTGACTTTGATATCCGGATACACTGAATGCACGAGTGAAAACAACGACTGCTGGTAGCATTTCAAAAACATGCCCTCCCGGATAAGCGTAAGCTTTCCCGGACGGGCACTCAGCGCCAGTTTTTCTTCTGTATCCATCATTAATTCTCCTCAGGCTTCCCCCGCGCTTACGCGGGGGAAGATAAACAAAAAAACAAAGGTTAAAAGCTAAAGACTCAATGCTAAAGACCCTGACGACACACCACGTCGTGCGTGAAGCTGTCGTTGACGTTGACGTTGCCGCTGATCAGGTAGACGTTGTAGTGGGAGCCACTGCTCTGCTGCTCTGACGACCAGCAGTCGCTGCCGGAGAAACCCGCACCGTACGTCGACATGTCACCCCACTCGTTCCACAGCGCGCCGATGTTCCGTTTTTGTGTTGCGACGTAACCCGAATGCAGGGTCATCTGCTCCACCGCCGGTAGAGACCCCCTCGTGCTGCAGTAACTCTTTGCGGAAGACAAGTTCATACCGGAAGTACCAGGAGTGAACCAGCCGTTGAGCGTGAAGCGGTAGGTCAGAGAAGCCCCGCCGGCTTTGGGTTTGGCCGTGATGGTGACGGTGTTTCTGCTGCCGGTTCCCGTGAATTTCACGTTGCCGCCGGCGTCAACGCTCACCCAGCTCTGGTCTGCACTCCAGTCGTACCCGTTGTTGTTGCCTGCATCCCCATTCATCCGTATCTGATAGGTAGCCCCCATAAATCCCGTGGTTGGAAAGCCGCTGTCAACTGCAAATGTTGCACCGTTAACCGCCAGCTTAGTCGTTGACGGCATTGGTTGTATCGCCGCCGTCAGGGTGACCGTTGCCGAGAGACCTCCGGTCACGGTTCCGGCGACAGCAGGCTTCACCGTCACCGCCTGTGCCGTGGAGCCCTTCAGCGTGGCGGTATAGCTACCCGCCGGACTTTCCGTCACGGAACCCAGCGTCACATCCGTGGCGCCCCCCAGGTCAAAGCTGACACCGGTCAGCCCCGTCACCGGGTTACCGTTCGCATCCTTCGGCCCCCACGTGATAGTGGTTGTTGCGGTGTTGTTCGCCACAATGCTAGTTGGGTTCGCCGTCAGGGACGAATGGGTATCATCAGGCGCACCCGCCACGAAGGTGGTGTCCACGGTCTGGCTGCTGCTGCCCACGGAGGCCGTGACCGCTGCCGCGCCCGCTTTCGTGTTCGTCAGCGTCGCCGTGGCCACCCCGTCTTCGCCAGTGCTGGCAGAGGTAACCGTCACCACCGCTCCATTCGTGGCAGTAAAGCTCACCGCCTGACCGGACACCGGGTTACCGTTCGCATCCGTTACCGTCGCCTGCACGGCATTGGTGTCAGTGCCGTTCGCCACCGCATTGTTGCGGGTCACCTTCAGGTCGCCTGAGGCGATAGCCGCCGTGCCGCCGTCCGCCACGAAGGTGGTGTCCACGGTCTGGCTGCTGCTGCCCACGGAGGCCGTGACCGCTGCCGCGCCCGCTTTCGTGTTCGTCAGCGTCGCCGTGGCCACCCCGTCTTCGCCAGTGCTGGCAGAGGTAACCGTCACCACCGCTCCATTCGTGGCAGTAAAGCTCACCGCCTGACCGGACACCGGGTTACCGTTCGCATCCGTTACCGTCGCCTGCACGGCATTGGTGTCAGTGCCGTTCGCCACCGCATTGTTGCGGGTCACCTTCAGGTCGCCTGAGGCGATAGCCGCCGTGCCGCCGTCCGCCACGAAGGTGGTGTCCACGGTCTGGCTGCTGCTGCCCACGGAGGCCGTGACCGCTGCCGCGCCCGCTTTCGTGTTCGTCAGCGTCGCCGTGGCCACCCCGTCTTCGCCAGTGCTGGCAGAGGTAACCGTCACCACCGCTCCATTCGTGGCAGTAAAGCTCACCGCCTGACCGGACACCGGGTTACCGTTCGCATCCGTTACCGTCGCCTGCACGGCATTGGTGTCAGTGCCGTTCGCCACCGCATTGTTGCGGGTCACCTTCAGGTCGCCTGAGGCGATAGCCGCCGTGCCGCCGTCCGCCACGAAGGTGGTGTCCACGGTCTGGCTGCTGCTGCCCACGGAGGCCGTGACCGCTGCCGCGCCCGCTTTCGTGTTCGTCAGCGTCGCCGTGGCCACCCCGTCTTCGCCAGTGCTGGCAGAGGTAACCGTCACCACCGCTCCATTCGTGGCAGTAAAGCTCACCGCCTGACCGGACACCGGGTTACCGTTCGCATCCGTTACCGTCGCCTGCACGGCATTGGTGTCAGTGCCGTTCGCCACCGCATTGTTGCGGGTCACCGTCAGGTCCCCCCGGGCAATGGCCGCCTCCGGCTCCTGAACCGTTATCGTCGTCGTCCGGCGTTCCGAGACGTTACCCTGTCCGTCACGCGCCACCGCGCTGATGCGGTACACGTTGCTTTCCGCCCCGCGCGCGACCGCCTGGTACGGCGGGTGGGTTATCTGCAGGCTGGTCTTGTTCACCTCGCTCACCCGGCCGCCCGCGGCCAGCACCTCGCCATACTCCCAGTCAATCCCGCTCACCCCGTACCGGGACGTCACCGTCGCCGTCAGCGTGTCCGTGTTCCCCGCCCTGCCCGCCAGGGTCTCCGGCAGCGACAGGCGGATAAGCGTCTGCTTTTTGTACTCCAGCACGATGCTGTTGTTGCGCTCCACCAGGTCATAGCGACCCGCCGCCAGCGTCCGGCTCAGCCCCACCGCTGCCGGATCAGTCTGGTCAGCCCACGGCACCCCCGGACGGTAGTTTAACCCCACGCTAAACCGCGCATCGCTGTGCCCGCCCTGGCCCTGGCGGTGCTCCGCCCCCAGGGTCACCAGCGGCACCGGCGTGTAGTTCACGCCCGCGGTGACGGCCTTCGGGTCCTTCTGGCGCTCGTCCCTGCCGAACAGCGCCACCTCGTTACCCAGGTACTGCTCATACACCAGCTTCCCGCCCAGCTGTGGGTACGCCGGCACCCAGCCCTCCATCCGGACGTCAAAGCCGCTGGCCGGACGCTCATCGTAGTCCGCAAAATCCCGGGACTGATGCCAGCCCGTTATCCCGCGATAGCCGTTGGCGGAGAGACGCAGATAGTCGGTCCACGCCTCGGCCCCCATCCCGAGGCGGCGGTTGCGCCCGGTCAGGTCATTGTCGAGGAAAGCGTTCATACCGTACATCCAGCCGTTCCGGAAGGTACGCAGCCCTGCCCCGAGGTTCACGGTATGACGCTCGTCCTTGTGCCGGTACCCGAGCTGGGTGAACGCCAGCCAGTCAGGTGAATCATAGAATGGCAGAAGGTAATCGACGGAAGCATCGCTGAAGGCGAATTCATTGTCCACGGACAGGCTTACCCGGGCAGTACCAGCCCGACTGAGCCAGCGCTGCACCTCCGCACTGGCGGCCCCGGCGGCCAGGCTGCCCGCCATACCGGTGGCGGCCCGGGTAGTGTCCCCGCTCTGCAGCATCTGGCCGGTGGTGGTGGCCGTGCCGGCCCAGAAGGCGGCAGGGTCATCCTGCGCGGCGGCGGCTGGCTCACGACCAGGGCCAGCCTTTATCGCCGGTACGTCAATCTCGTCCCCGGCAGAGAGCTGCTCAAAGGGCTTACTGAAGGTGCGGAGCTGGTTGAGTTTTTTCAGCGCCGCCACGGTCAGGCCGTACTGCGCGGCCACAGCGGTGACCGTCTCCCCCTCACCAAGGGTGTGGGGGAGGGTTCGTGAGTCGGTCAGGGTGTGTGCCGGCACGGTGCCTTTTGCCAGGGAAACCACCGGCACCAGGGTTCCGGTCAGTATCCCTGTCAGCTGGGCTGCAAGGCAGACCCTGGCCGTGAGGTGTAGTAAATGCGTTTTCATGAATAATTCAGTCTCATGGGTCACCAGGTCATCTCTGCCCCCTTCGTTACGCCCTGGCCTGCCGGACGGTGCCAGCTTGCGCGGGGGGGGGATGAGGGGGGGGTGAACAACAGAAAAATGCGTTACCCGCGGGCAGAAGCCCCCGGAGAGGGGTAACGAATAGCAATCGAAAGGTGGCTAATTTAAAGCGCCAGCCCGGGTGCGCAGTTTACGGTCGCCCGTAGGGAACGCAATGAATATGCGTGTAAATTACTGTTATTTATCAATAATTATCACGGCATAAGCATTAATTATCACCCGAATTACCAGAAATTATCAGCGACAGGAGAGCCGGCGCGTGGCGGATGTTGCCGGAAAGACGCGGGGGATGAAGGGCTGGTCGGGCTGACACCGGAACAGCGCTTCGCGCCGGAGAAGACTCATCTGCAGCCATTACCGGATACGGACTTTGATACCAGTTACTTCAACATCCGCCATGTGTCCTGGGACAGCTATATCGAGGCTGGCGGCAATCGTTACAGTGTTCCCGAGACTCTGTGCGGGCAACCGGTCTCGATACGTATATCGCTGGATGACGAACTGCGGATCTACAGTAATGAGCAGCAGGTGGCATCACATCGACGCCGTTCGGCATCGTCTGGCTGGCAGACGGTGCCGGAGCACCACGCCCCGCTCTGGCAGCAGGTCAGCATGGTGGAACATCGGCCACTGAGTGCTTATGAGGAGCTGCTGTGATGCATGAACTTGAAGCGCTGCTGAGTCGCCTGAAAATGGAGCACCTGAGCTATCACGTTGAAACTCTGCTGGAGCAGGCAGCTAAAAAAGAACTGAACAGGGCAGCCTGACGGCTGCAAATTGAAAACCCCGCCATCGGTCATCCCCGTCGTTGCCTTACACTAAGTGGAATAGGTATGATCTGACTACATATTTTTCTCAGAGCCTTCCCCATGATGACCCGTAAAAGTATCGATACCATTCTGCTCTCCGTTGGCGCGGATAAGCTCTCTCAGCGTGAATGGGACTGGATGAAGATGCTAAAACCCATGGATCCGCCGCCTGTTATGGTCGCCAAATCCATGCTGGAGCGCCGGGGTGACACCGCTGCGCTCACCCGCCTGCAGACGACTGAAGCTTAATCCGTTTTATGCTGTCCAGTTTTACCCCCGGACCGCTTAAAAAACTGTTCACAGCTAATCAGTGCTGGACTTCCTTCCTGGATGCAGGCTGCCTGCGTGATATCGAAGTCGAAGCCGTCACCAAAATGCTCGCCTGCGGCACCCGCATCAGCGGCGTGAAGGAATATGGCTGCGATAATCCCGGCTGCCGGCATGTTAAATATATCACCAACGCCTGCCACAGCCGGGCCTGTCCCTCCTGCGGTAAAAAGGCTACCGACCTGTGGATTGCCGCTCAGCTTAACCGCCTGCCGGACTGCGACTGGATACACCTGGTCTTCACCCTCCCCGACTCGCTGTGGCCCCTGTTTGAGGTTAACCGCTGGCTGCTCAACGACCTCTGCCGCCTCGCCGTCGATAACCTCCTGTACGCCGCCGGCAAACGGGCGCTGGATATCGGGATTTTCTGCGCCATTCACACTTATGGTCGTCGTCTCAACTGGCATCCGCATGTTCACGTCTCCGTCACCTGCGGGGGCATTGATGAGCACGGGAAATGGAAGAAAATCAGCTTCCGTAAGGATGCCATGCGCACCCGCTGGATGTGGAATATCCGGCAGCTGCTGCTGAGCGTCTGGTTCGAAGGCGTGGCCCTGCCGCCGTCCCTGTCACATATCACCACCGAAGCACAGTGGCGCAGCCTGATACTGACGGCCGGAGGCGACTACTGGCACGTCTACATGTCAAAAAAGACGGCGGGTGGCAAAAACACTGTGAAATACCTGGGTCGTTACCTGAAAAAGCCGCCGATAGCGGGCTCGCGGCTGGCGCACTACGCGGGCAGTGCCACGCTGAGCTTCCGCTACCACGACCACAATACGGGCGAGCAGGCCACAGAGACGCTGACACAGCGGGAAATCGTGGCACGGCTGAAGCAGCACATTCCGGAGAAGTTTTTCCGGATGGTGCGGTATTTTGGTTTTCTGGCCAACCGGGTGTGCGGAGAAAAGCTGCCGCAGGTGTACAGCGCGCTGGAGATGGATAAACCGGAGCCAGTACCGAAGGTCTGCTACGCGCAGATGAGTAAGCAGTTCCTGCGACGTGATCCGTTCGAATGCGTACTGTGCGGTGGCCAGATGGTGTACCGCCGGGCGGTGGCGGGTCTGAATGTGCAGGGGCTGAAAATCCACGCGCGGGAAATCAGCCTGATGAGGTATATCCCGGCCTGACGCAGGGAAGATACGCCCTGTGCACTCTGGCAGCCAGAAAAACGACCAGAAAGAGCGCAAATCATCACCAGCCAGTGGATCGCCGAATTCCTCACGGACACACAAATCAAAGAATGATTAAATTTCAACCACTTCATTCCAGCGCAGAAAAGGTTTCAATTTCCTATACGTGAACCCGGACCAGCGGCAGGTAGCGCTTGAACACCTGAAAGCGGGTGCCAGTATCAGCGCCGTTGCCCGCGAGTTTGGTACCTCACGACAAACCATCATGCGCCTGCGGGACAATGCAGTCAGCCCGGCGTTACCAGAGTAAAGGGGGGGGGGGCCGAACCACCCCGGCACTGCCCCCTGAAGGAATGGCAATTCCGTTCACCGCCAATGTTAGCTTTTTCCGGGCTGTGATAACATCTCAGGGTCATTTTTCAGAGCCAGGGCTGATGAAGAAGAAAAGCAGCACACCCACACCCCACGATGCCACGTTCAGGCAGTTCCTGACGCAACCGGATGTTGCGCGGGATTTTATGGAGCTGCATCTGCCAGCAGAGTTGCGGGCCATCTGCGACCTCAGCACACTGAAGCTGGAATCCGGCTCGTTCGTTGAGGATGATCTCCGACAGTATTTCAGCGACGTCCTCTACAGTCTGAAAACCACTGGCGGCGACGGATATATTCATGTACTGGTCGAACACCAGTCAACGCCTGACAAGCATATGGCTTTCCGCCTGATACGTTATGCGGTGGCCGCAATGCAGCGCCACCTGGAGGCAGGCCATAAAAAACTGCCACTGGTAATACCTGTATTGTTCTACACAGGTAAGCGCAGCCCGTATCCGTACTCCACCCGGTGGCTGGATGAATTTGACGATCCGGCGCTGGCAGGCAAACTCTACAGCAGCGCTTTCCCGCTGGTAGACGTTACCGTCATTCCGGATGATGAAATCGCCGGTCATCGCAGCATGGCCGCCCTGACCTTACTGCAGAAACATATTCATCAGCGGGACCTGGCAGAACTGGTTGATCGGCTGGCGCCCATTTTGCTGGCCGGATATCTGTCTTCATCGCAGGTCATATCGCTGGTACACTATATAGTACAGGCAGGCGAAACTTCGGACGCCGAAGCTTTTGTTCGCGAACTGGCACAGCGTGTGCCGCAACACGGAGACGCACTCATGACCATCGCACAACAACTTGAACAGAAGGGTATCGAGAAGGGCAGGGCTGAAGGCCTGCAGCTCGGTGAACAACGCGGTATTGAAAAAGGCCGCAATGAAGGCAAACTCGAAGTTGCCCGTACCATGCTGGAAAACGGCATCGACCGCAATACCGTCATGAAAATGACCGGTCTGACGGAAGACGACCTGGCGCAGATCCGCCACTAATTATCCTTTCCTGAGACTCCCTGTCTGGCCATCAGTAAATACTGGTGGGGCAGGGAAGCATCGCTCTCAGGTTCGGCCTGCCAGCCGCAGCGGTTAAACAGCTTCACCACGCCTTCCACACTCCCCGTCAGTTGAGCTATCAATGGGTTAACCTGATGGCCATTATCGTCAAAAGCGGCATCAAGGTTAGAGCGCGAAAGATAAACTCCGTTTACTCCACCGTTCAGTGCTACGGCATATCGGCCGGACCATTCTCTGTCATTCAGCAGACGGTAATTCCAGTGCATATCCTTCGCTGTCTCCAGGGCATACGTCAGCCGGAAAAGGTCGTTCTGCTCAGACAGTTCGCCGGTGCAGGATCGCCAGAGGTAGTTCAGCTTGCTGGCCAGCTTCGCGCTGACGCCCAGCTGGCGTCCCTGTTTAAGCAGCCACTCGAGGTCAGGTGTGACATCTCGAGAAAAACGTCGTTGCTTCAGCGCAGTCGCCAGCCATCGGGTGAGAAAGAGATTTTCCTGTGCCGGCGAGAGAACGCCACCATCCTGCCTGGCCAACGCAAGCGCCACCAGGGCACACCATGCCAGATGTCCCGATTGTTCTGTCAGCGTCACTGAACGTCGTCCCCCTTTAGTTTCTGAACAGGGCAGCCTGACGGCTGCAAATTGAAAACCCCGCCATCGGTCATCCCCGTCGTTGCCTTACACTAAGTGGAATAGGTATGATCTGACTACATATTTTTCTCAGAGCCTTCCCCATGATGACCCGTAAAAGTATCGATACCATTCTGCTCTCCGTTGGCGCGGATAAGCTCTCTCAGCGTGAATGGGACTGGATGAAGATGCTAAAACCCATGGATCCGCCGCCTGTTATGGTCGCCAAATCCATGCTGGAGCGCCGGGGTGACACCGCTGCGCTCACCCGCCTGCAGACGACTGAAGCTTAATCCGTTTTATGCTGTCCAGTTTTACCCCCGGACCGCTTAAAAAACTGTTCACAGCTAATCAGTGCTGGACTTCCTTCCTGGATGCAGGCTGCCTGCGTGATATCGAAGTCGAAGCCGTCACCAAAATGCTCGCCTGCGGCACCCGCATCAGCGGCGTGAAGGAATATGGCTGCGATAATCCCGGCTGCCGGCATGTTAAATATATCACCAACGCCTGCCACAGCCGGGCCTGTCCCTCCTGCGGTAAAAAGGCTACCGACCTGTGGATTGCCGCTCAGCTTAACCGCCTGCCGGACTGCGACTGGATACACCTGGTCTTCACCCTCCCCGACTCGCTGTGGCCCCTGTTTGAGGTTAACCGCTGGCTGCTCAACGACCTCTGCCGCCTCGCCGTCGATAACCTCCTGTACGCCGCCGGCAAAAGGGCGCTGGATATCGGGATTTTCTGCGCCATTCACACTTATGGTCGTCGTCTCAACTGGCATCCGCATGTTCACGTCTCCGTCACCTGCGGGGGCATTGATGAGCACGGGAAATGGAAGAAAATCAGCTTCCGTAAGGATGCCATGCGCACCCGCTGGATGTGGAATATCCGGCAGCTGCTGCTGAGCGTCTGGTTCGAAGGCGTGGCCCTGCCGCCGTCCCTGTCACATATCACCACCGAAGCACAGTGGCGCAGCCTGATACTGACGGCCGGAGGCGACTACTGGCACGTCTACATGTCAAAAAAGACGGCGGGTGGCAAAAACACTGTGAAATACCTGGGTCGTTACCTGAAAAAGCCGCCGATAGCGGGCTCGCGGCTGGCGCACTACGCGGGCAGTGCCACGCTGAGCTTCCGCTACCACGACCACAATACGGGCGAGCAGGCCACAGAGACGCTGACACAGCGGGAAATCGTGGCACGGCTGAAGCAGCACATTCCGGAGAAGTTTTTCCGGATGGTGCGGTATTTTGGTTTTCTGGCCAACCGGGTGTGCGGAGAAAAGCTGCCGCAGGTGTACAGCGCGCTGGAGATGGATAAACCGGAGCCAGTACCGAAGGTCTGCTACGCGCAGATGAGTAAGCAGTTCCTGCGACGTGATCCGTTCGAATGCGTACTGTGCGGTGGCCAGATGGTGTACCGCCGGGCGGTGGCGGGTCTGAATGTGCAGGGGCTGAAAATCCACGCGCGGGAAATCAGCCTGATGAGGTATATCCCGGCCTGACGCAGGGAAGATACGCCCTGTGCACTCTGGCAGCCAGAAAAACGACCAGAAAGAGCGCAAATCATCACCAGCCAGTGGATCGCCGAATTCCTCACGGACACACAAATCAAAGAATGATTAAATTTCAACCACTTCATTCCAGCGCAGAAAAGGTTTCAATTTCCTATACGTCAAGCCGCAGCGCAGATAAAAGCTGACGCTGACTGGACGGTTTGACGGCGAAAATTGAGCCGGAGAACGACGGGAAGACAGCGGAAAATGCATTTTGAAATCACTGCGACCGGGTGAGGATGGTGGCGAAGCCTCCCTTTTCTGCACAGCGGCACGGCTACAGTAGCGGCACGGCGCTCACAGCAGAGCGGCATGAATGAGGAGCGCAGCGACATCGTTATTTACATCGTCGCTGTCCACAATTTCGGTGGGCAATCCTGTGTATAAAATGGGGGTATTCCGCCCAGGTCGCTACCTGCACGGATGACAGCGCACCTGATAGAGTGGTTGTTTTTTAATCACCGCGCAAACTTCACTTTTCCTGATGTGGTATGTTGGTGCTGACTGTAGACAACCGGAGCGAAAAAGGATGGACAGACAAATGCTGGCAGAATGGCTGCGGGATATTGCCCAACATATAGAAGAAGAAAGTCCACTGATTCGTGATGTCAGTGTGGATGATGCTCTTTCAGATGAGGGGCTGGCCAGAAAGATCATCACCATCACGTTCAATGCGCCAGGTCGCGCCTCACAGCCTGAAGAGAACCTCAGCGATATTTCCCGGCACTGAACACAGCGCGGATGATATACCCCGTGCAGCCCTCAGCCAGCAAGGATTTGGCGCACGAAATGGAATACTTAGGTAATTCAATAAAAATACTTGTGTATTACATTTGTAATGCTATAGTAATCGCACACAGCGATACTTAAATGTCGCTAAAACGTAATACACCTGTATTTCATTGAGAGAGGAGTTCTCATGTCTGAAATTCCAGTGCAATCTCAGCTGACACCGCTGGTTAACACGGTGGCCCGCATCATTGCCATCATGAATAACAAGGGTGGCGCCGGTAAAACTTCCACGATCACCAACCTCGCCATGAGTCTCGCACATGCCGGGCGTCGGGTATTGCTTATCGACGGAGATCAGCAGGCCAACTCGACAGAGGTGATGGCTAACGGGAAAAAATACTACGCGCAGTATGGCCATACCATCTGCGATTTATATAACAACCCGCGCTTCAGTATTTTTGATGCAATTATCCCGGCCGTCAGTGGTGAAGAGGTAATCGATAACCTTTATATCATTCCATCAGATCCGTCGTTTGAACGTGTCATGGAAAACTGCCTGACCCGGCACCATCGAGAAAAAATACTGTCCCGCCATCTGCAGCCAGTGATGGATAAATTCGATTATATCCTCATCGACTGCTCTCCGGGTCTGAACCTGTCCACCACGAACGCAGCGTATACCGCAGACCATGTGCTTATACCCGTCGATGGCGGCAGCTTTGCACTGACCGGGCTGGATGTCGTACTGGACTATCTCGATGAGATCCGTGAAACCCGCTTTACCCGGTTCAGTGTATTCCGCAATGAGTACAATGGTGCCAAGAAGAAGATGAACACCTATCTTCATGACCAGCTGGCCAGCAACGAGCGAACCCGTGATAACTACCTGGAAACCCGTATCCGGGCTGATGAGAACATCTCCCAGGCGCAGGTTGCCTGCGTCCCGCTCTGGTATTACAACAAAGGGTCCCTCGCCCTGAACGATTACCGTGCGCTGATGCGTGAACTTGAAACTCTCTTATCAAACGAGGCTGCATAAATGGCTAAAGGCCCTCTCGCGCGTCCCGCAATGGTCAAACCTGAAACCGCACAGGGAGAGGCGAAAACCCGCCTTTCTAACGTCAAGGTCAACCGCAACAGAACGACCAGCGAAAACCCCAAAACCATCCGTATGACACCGGCGGAAAAAGTGATGTGCAGCGAACTGGTTGATGAAATTCAGGATCTCACCACTAAAACCATCACCGACTCAACCGTGCTGCGTGCCGCGCTGTATCTGGCCCGGGAAGCCGGACCGGAAAAAATGCTGGAAATGATCAAGGAACATCTGTAATACGCGAGAATTACATAAGTAATACCTCTGAATTACAAAAAGGAGAGCCACACAATGACCGCCGTTACCGTGACCACTGAGTTAACCGACAGCCAGGCAATGGCGCTGGCACAATTTGTTAAGCGCTTAACCTGGTCAGAAATGCGGGCCTGTGCCATCGACGATGATGAAACCTGGGTGATGAAAGATGCCATCCAGGCACTACAGAAATCACTCGCTGACGCCGGCTTCAGTCCCCGCTGAAACCCACAGTGTAGTTCTTATGTAATACATAAGAACTACACCTCTACCGAAAGCTGCCCGCCCTGTACTGGCTACATCCAGCCTCCATCACTGATGGAATACATTTAAATTACATATGTATTCCCTTTGTATTTCAAAATAACGCATTTCTGTCATTCCGGATGCCTGATGTAACCAAACAGGCAGAGTGTTTCACCGCCATGCATCTGGCAACTTTTCGCTTCCGGGCCGCGACCTGCCCGGCTTCACGGCAGAACAGGGCATTTTTCCCCCGACACTCCCTGCACCAGGCCGAAAATAGCCAGGTATCAGAACACGCATATTTCGATTTTTGTTACCTCACAGAAACAACCCCGGCGAATTATTCCCGTAGCATACGGGCTACGGAGGTGTCAGAATAAGGACGAGATTCGGGATTACGCTACGCGAATAATTTATAACTGGCAGGGGTATTACCCGACAGAATTTGCACAGCACACCTGTGTAATACAAATGAATTACATCACGACTGATACGTGACACCCCACCCCGGGATACCGATGTTGCTGTTCCCGCCGGGCCGTGGTTTTGTTTTTAGTCAGCAACCGGAGTGCAGAATGAAGGTTAACATCAGCCTGGAAGAGCTGTTCGGCGACAAAATCAGAGAGATGCGGGAGCGGGATAAAGCGTTTTTACCCAAACCAGAATGGTTCTCCAGGATCGAGACAGACCTGGATACCTTTATGCAGACCTGTATGACGAAGTATCCCTTTACGTCCTTTGAGGCGATCCCCCGGGACGAGTCAGGCCTCACGTTTCCGGCTTTTGAGGATCTGCAGTTTTATCTGCCCCGGTCGCTTCGCCATCAGCCAGTGAGGATAGTTGAGGTCGACGGACTGGCCTTTCTCAGCGTTCTTGGCGACGGAGCATTCTGCATCGACCCGCGCCGGTGGCACAGGATCAAAACCTGCATCGCGAAAGGTACTGTTGAATACCCGCAGGTTTCAGTCAGGGACTCTGGCGTATCAGACGGTCGCCATCGCACGTTGTTGCTGATGCAACTGTACAACCGCAGAACAATCCCGGTCGTTGTCCCTGAAAGCCATTATGAGACGTTTATGGCTGAGGCGAAAAACATGGGTGCGATTTAACTGGCCTGAGAGGGTATTTATGTAATTCATAAGAATTACATAGGTAATCTTAATGTAATACACAAAAAGGAAGGGGGAGGGAAGAATGCTGATGATTGCGGGCGACAGCCCTGTCCCTGCGACGAACTATGAGACAGCCATCGCGCTGCGAGGTATGGCGCTGCTGCAGCCATATCTCCCTAAATATCTGCTGGCGCCCGAAGTTGCCGTATTGCTGCATTATCTGCCGGATGAGCGCCAGCGTATGCTGTTTGCCACACTGTGGAACACCGGAGCCCGCATTACTGAAGCCCTGACCATCACACCGGAGGATTTGCAACTTGATGGTCCACGCCCCTGCATCCGGTTACGCACACTGAAACAACGCCAGCGGGGAAGGGGACGACCGTCAGCGGATGAAAAGATAGCCCGCATAGTGCCGCTGCTCGATGCCGCATATGTCGATCAGCTTCGCCGCTATCTGGCCACGTTCAGAACCAGCCGTCGACGCCCCCTGTTTGCAGTCAGCAGGAAAACAGCATGGCTGTGGATGCAACAGGCGATCGACAGGGCCAGGGAAGAGGGGATTGAATTTGCGCTCCCGGCCATCAATCCAAAGACGCTGCGGCACAGTTTTGCCATGCATCTGTTTTTCAACCACGTACCGCCGAAAGTCGTCCAGGCCTATATGGGGCATGAACGCTATGAAAGCACGGAGGTGTATCTGAAGGTTTTTGCGCTGGACGTGGCGCCACAGCTGGGTGTCACATTTTCGCTGGATCACCGTGATTACAGCCATCTTCTGACAAGAAAATAGAATACTTATGTATTACAAAAGTCATTCATTTAGTGTTCTGCCGACAAAATAAAGGATGGTGGCCATTGCGTGCTGGTTAGTCAAAAACCGCACCACACTTGTAATTACGTTTGTAGTGCATATATAATAACTGTACACGATATAACCGGGGTACGAGCAATGAGCACAATTCAAATCCGCGTTGATGACGAACTGAAAAAAGACGCCTATCAGGCCTTTGAAAAACTGAATCTGTCGCCTTCGGACGCACTTCGTCTGTTCCTGCGGTATGTTGCAGAGAACGAAAAACTCCCCTTTGCTGAAGTCTCAGTGATGGTGAGCGAAGATGATGAAGACGCTGATATTCTGGCAGTTGTTCGGGAAAGACTGAAAAATCCGGCAAGACGGATCAGGGTTAACGTTGATGACCTTTAATGTTGAATTTGACGAAAGGGCGTTTAAGGAATGGAATAAGCTCGAAAAGACGATCCGTGAGCAATTCAAAAAGAAGCTAAAAAAGCTTCAGCAAAACCCTTATGTGGAATCAGCCCGACTGCATGGTGATCTGGCAGGCTGCTTTAAAATAAAGCTGAGAGCATCTGGTTTTCGTTTGATTTACAAGGTAATCGATGACGAGATTGTTATATGGGTGGTCGCAGTAGGTAAACGGGAAGACGAAAAAGCCTATGAAACGGCCCGAAAGCGTCTTTTATAAAAGAAATACAAACGTATTGCATTTGTATTCATGATATCAGAAAAAATAACTAACACGCTCATACATAACAAAACCCACCTTAAGGTGGGTTTCGCCAGAAATATCTCTGGTATTCAGAAACGCCTTTACCGGACCAGGCCTGACCAGCGTAAGCCGGTAGCGGGATGTCTGGATTAACCAGTCTGCAGCATCCTTAACTGTATTATTGTGGCCTCATGTATACATTGCAACCAATATGCCAGCACCCTGTGTTGCGCCTTTTGTGGTTGATGAATGATTACAAATGTATTACATATGTAATAAGGATAACCTATCCGGCATCCCGACTGGCTACCAACATAAACTGGTGGGGCAGGGTAGTATCCTGTGCCGAATCAGCCTGCCAGCCACACCGGTTAAACAGCTTTACCACGCCCGCAACATTCCCGGTCAGGCGCGTCAGCAGCGGATTTATCTGTCGCCCATCGTCGTCAAATGCCGCGTCGAGGTTAGTCCGCGAGAGGTAAATGCCGTTCACGCCGGCGTTCAGCGAAACGGCATACCGGCCTGACCATTCCCGATCGCTCAACAGGCGGTAATTCCAGCTCATGTCTTTCGCAGTTTCCAGGGCATACGTCAGCCGGAACAGGTCGTTTTGCTCAGACAGTTCGCCGGTGCAGGAGCGCCATAGATAATTCAGCTTGCTGGCCAGCTTCGCGCTGACGCCCAGCTGGCGTCCCTGTTTCAGAAGCCACTCGATATCGGGGGCAACATCACGCGAAAAACGCCGTTGCTTCAGCGCAGTCGCCAGCCAGCGGGTAAGAAAGAGATTTTCCTGTGCCGGTGACAGCACATCTCCGTTCTGTCTGGCCAGCGCAAGCGCCACCAGGGCGCACCATGCCAAATGACCCGATTTTATAGTTAATGTCACAAAGATACTCTCAGCCTGATTAAGACTTCAGCCGCACATAGGGCAGATTATGAGACATGCCTATATTATTGCCTCTGACCAATTCGAATGTATCTTGTTTGCTTTGTAACATCGCTGACAAGTTACGATATCCATAATTCCTGGCATCAAAATCAGGATTTCGTTTATTCATGATATCTCCGAGTTGTCCGAGATGAACCCATTCTTGTTCAGCAAAACTTTCAATAATTTCAGTCAGCATGCTGTAACTTTCTTCTTCTGTTCGAATCCCGGCCTGTTCAGGTTGAGCTGCACTATCTCTTTCTTCACGATAAACTTCAGTGGTAATAAATTTATTACATGCGCTCCTGAATGCCTGAGGTGTTTTCTTTTCACCAAAACCGATAACCTCAAGACCTGCTTCTCTGATTCGAATGGCCAAACCAGTAAAGTCACTGTCACTGGAAACGAGACAAAAGCCATCAAATGCCTGAGTATACAACAGATCCATTGCATCAATAATAAGCATACTGTCAGTGGCATTTTTACCAGTTGTATATGCGAACTGCTGTATCGGTTTTATAGCATTTTTCTGAAGAAGATGTTTCCAGCATGAGCTCTGTGGGTTGGTAAAATCGCCGTAAATCCTTTTGACGGTTGCATCTCCCATGAGGGAAATTTCATTAAGGATGGACTCAAGGACTGATGCCTGAGCATTATCCGCATCAATCAGTACGGCAAATTGTTTACTTTCCTTTTCCATGTGCTACGAACCTTTTGCGTTGTACAAATAGATAAACTAAGCAATTTATAAAATCCATATATTATTCAGTATGTTTGATTATTTCTACTGAATATTGTTCGTTTAATCCTCACATGGTGTACATCAACGTCACGAGTCATCGTCCTCCCCTATAGCAGGTGTTGGATTCAGAATAGAGAATGCCTAGCAGCGCGCAGGCATTCCTGGATGCGCCAGCGGCGCATGAAGGCGCCAGCTGGCGCTGAATGTGGCTCTTCTGGTTAGTGGCGCCGTAGCCCGGCGCAGCCGGTTACTTTGTTGACAGGTTCCACCAATCCATCTCTTCGCCCTGCCAAACCAAAGCCAGCTAAACGCGATACAGAAGCTTCTGTGCGCTGTCGGAGTGGTCACGACAAGGCGAAGCCGCAGTCGGGGCGTATCTCCGCGTTAGCGGGCCGCGAGGGCCGCTTACGGGCGTGTTACTAAATACTTCCAGCGAAGCGACTCACAGCTGCTCAGAGCCCTAGTTACAACATCCATCATTAAAAGCGGTGCAGTTCCGGGCCTTCGGCCCGGGGCGGTCTCGCTTTTCAGTGGTGGGGATGGGCTGTGATGGTTCAGGTATGCACGGTTCACGTCTTTGCGTAAATATTCTGGATGTTGTAACTATTGACTTCTGACTGATGCCCGCCGCGTAGTGGCGGGAGGTACATTTGTTGTTTCCGAACCGGCGCGGACGGAGTCCGCTGCAAGGGCGGACATTATCCCCGTTTTCCATAGGAAAGCGGGACTGAATAAGATCCGTTTTTTAATTGAATGTTTAAAAAGAGCAAAGGCGCGTAAGCGTTCGTTGGTAAGAAAGAGCCCAGGGCTTCCAGAAGATTAAGAAAAACTTGCGGGTAATACTTCCAGTCATTGCGGGTAAAAAGTCCTCTATGTTTGCGGATATTTGTGCATAACTACTGAGACATGGCCAGTTTGCTTCATCAGAGGGTTTTTAGCCGGTAATGCGTGTCGTAACGGCAGGTTTTATTGATGGTTTTTCAGCCAGTTTTTAAACGCGGGGAAGCACAAAAACCGCCAGCGGCGGTAGAGGAAAAACGAGGAGTGAAAGTTAAGTTAGCCTGGTGGCTCAGCGTCAAAATTGAGCTTGATCTGACGCAGGTAATGGTAGACCAGCAACTCGAAATCATCCGGAGTCATGCCTGAGACTTCCGGCCGCGTGTTGATCAGCCATGCTGCAATCTGGAACTGCCGGTCATCGAGCTGGGTAGAACGCGCAATTCTGGAAAGGCGCTTCTGTTCTATCGCTCGCTCGCGACGAACCTTCAGGGCCTGCGCCACTTTCTCGTCAAAGAAGCGCTGGCGGGCCGCTTTTACGGACATCACTTCACCAGGGGCAAGAATCCCCTCAGCCAGCGCGCGCAGACGTTCTTCACGTTCTTTGAACAGCAGATCGAGATTGACCTGGAGGAGCTTGAAAAACTGCTCTGTTAAAGTGACATGACGCGGGAGGTATGTTTTTGTGTACGGGTCCAGACGACGCATGTACGGCTCAATAAGGCCGTAATTTTCTAACAGATCGAGTGCGCGGCAAATGCGGGAAGGCGTGACCTCTTCACCAGGTATTACCTCACCCCGGGAATCTTTGGGACTTAACGCCTTGCATATCTGTGAACTGTTGAGAGCGACGTTAAACGTCGCAATGTCGCAACCGCTGACCAGCAAAACGGCCAGTGCATCGAGGAGATGCTGGCGTTCCTGACGGAAATCGCGCTCACGGCCAGCATTTGTGCGCATATGCACGAAATACGGATGCCGCGAGAAACGACGTTTCTGGGCACGATGATACCCGTCCCGAAGTACTTTAGGGAGTTCGCTAAAGTTCGCAGGTCGAAGATATTTAGGATCAGCACACTTACACGCCGTCGAGTGTGTTCCGCGACGACGGCGTGTACGCTTCGGAGAAACAACAGCAGAATCGCGTGCTTCACGCAGATTCACTGAATCGTATTCCGACCAGTCGAAATAGGTAGTATCGGAGGACGTTCCGCTATTCAAACCCGCCCGCACTTATGTTGCACGGAAGGAGCAAATGGCGCAGAAACAAGTATTGAACTTTTCTGAGCATAAAACTATACTCCCTGCATAGAGCAACAGCTTCTATACAGTTTAAGTAGGCCCCGTTAATCTTCTCCTCGTCGCCAAACTAGATGAAGATTATCGGGGTTTTTGCTTTCTGGTCCCAGGTAGATACCTCTCAGAACCAGTTCCCTGCCACCTTATGGCGTGGCCAGCCAAAAAATTCTTTAGACGATCAGCAATCTAGCACTCACTGACGAGACGATCAAGAAAGTTACTCATTCACCTTCTTATCTCAGGCTCTCTTGGCCATTTCCCGTTCAATTAGTAACTCAATCATTTGAGCCTGAGTAGTTCCGGCTTCTTCACAAAGCTGCTGCAAGCTTTCTTTATGCATGTTTTGAATGAAAACATTCAGCTCTTTATGTGTCGTCTTTTTTCGCGAAATAGATAGTCTCTTCTTCTCAGCGGAAGATAAGGGATTACCCTTTCTGTAAATGCGTTTCGATGAGGAAGTTACTGCATTTTCGATCTGCGACATCTCTGCCTCCTCAAGGATCAAACAAGGATCGTTTGCAGAGAATACTACAGATATCTGAAATCAGCGACTTAACTTTACCCGTAAGTGTGAGCCATGTTGGCGCATGGTTCACCAGGATAGATGTAGATTGCGGATCAAATGACGATGCGACTTAGTATGAAGAATGCCAGTCAGTTCCCCCGTCCCAGCGCGACTGCCAGTGCTGAAGGTAGGTTTGTGCCACTTCCGGCACCTCATTAATAACCAGCACGTTCTCGCTATTCCTCGAGGCCGCAGAGCGGGTCATATTAAAGCTGCCTGACTCAACCGTCTGATTATCAACAATAATGACTTTGTCGTGCATGATGGCGTAGCGGCCGTTGGTACGCAGTGGAATACCGGCATTCACCACAACGTTCATCGCCGCCTGGCTGGTTTTGCTTCTGTTTCCCTTCTCATCAAGCACGATTTTCACATCCACACCACGGTGTTTTGCTCTGACTAGTGCGCTAACCACCTCCGGAGACGTAAATGAGTAGCCCATCAGCCGAATGTCGTGCTGTGCTGACTCAATAGTCTTAAGGACCAGCTGCAACGCGCTGCCTTCAGGTGAAAAACCGACCTGAACGGAGGGAGCAGCAACTGCGGGCTGAAGACAGCTCAGCGAAAGGCAGACCAGACCGGACACGGCCAGCTGGCGAAAGGTGAACTTACGCATTAAATAACCTCAGAAATACTGTTCGGATGTATTAACCAGAAACGCCGGAGACGGGGAAAACCTGCTTTTACCCTTCTCCGGGGTTGGACAACTGAGCACGGCGAAGGCGTCAGTATCTTTTAGCGGTATCAGGTGGCGGACGCCTGATTATTTTTTTGTATCGCCGGCTGCATGACGGATGGCCTGCTGCAGTACCTCCGCGCTGGTGTATCCCGGGATAACCGTCACGTTATCAGCGCTGGCGCCGGTTGACGGGAGGACCACCAGGGCTGGCGTGCCGCTGAAGCCCAGCTGCTGCGCGAGCGTGTTTATGCCATCCAGGGTTCCCTGAACGTCAGGGGCTGTCTTCGCATCGAACTTCACGGCTTTTGCGGCCGCGCTGATATCAGCATCGGTCAGCTTACCCTCGTTGTGACCGGTGGCGTAAATCGCATTGTGATAGTTAAGGTAAGCGTCGGCCCCCTTCTGCTTCCAGACCTGCAGCCCGGTTTTCGCCGCACTGAGCGATGCCGGCCAGCGCTGGCCAAATATCGGGAATTCCTTGAACACAAAGCGCACGTCCGGGCTGGCTTTAATTACCTTCTCCAGTTCAGGTGCGAGGCGGGCACAGTAGATACACTGGTAATCAAAAAACTCGACGACCGTTACTTTTGCATCGGCCGGCCCATATGACGGCGTGCCTTTATCGTTGAGCAGCGCAGCCTGATTCTGAATCACGGCGGCCGTCATCGCCTGCTGCTGCTTCTCCTGCTGTTGGGCCTGCAGTTTCTGGCTGACCTCAACCAGCACCTCCGGATGGGCCAGCAGGTAGTCCTTCGCGATTTCACCAATGCGGGCTTCCTGCTCCGGGGTAAAGACTACGGCAGGTTTCTCTGCCGCCCCCGCCACGCCGGAGACCAGAAGGCCTGCGGCAAGCATGACTGAAAGGGTCTTATTCATGTTCATCCTGTGTTTTTCTCTTCTCTGCTGTTATCAGTTCGTATCGTGTGCGGGCGCGGGTGCTTCCCTGGTCGCCCTGCGCTGTTGTTTAGCATGCTCCTGAGCCCTGCGCTCCACGGCATACGCCGCCTCCTCCGGACTCACCGGTGCGACCGGTTCACCGGCAAGGTTTTTACGCCACGCGCCCACCGTCATGGCGCCCAGATACGCATCCGAGCGGGTGACGGCAGCAAGGCAACGCTTCAGCGTCTTCACGGAGACATCCAGCCCGCGCTGGCGAATGTCACTGACCATCGCCTCCCGGATATTGACCGCCAGGAGCTGCGGCTGGCCGTCCGTAACGAGGGCCGGCCAGCAACGCGCCAGGAGCGCGAGCGCGTCCGTAAGCGGCATGACCTTCCGGTAAACCGGCTCCGGGGCAGGTTTGCGCCTGGCCGCCCGCATGGCCTCCCGCTCCTGCGCCTGTCGCTCTGCCCACAGCCGGGCTTTTTCGGCTTTTCGGGCGGCCTTCTCATCTGCCTGCGCCTTTTTCGCGCTCTCATCCACCGCCTGCTTCCTGACCTTCCAGGCGGGCGGCGTGTTCACCACCACGGTCTTTTTACGCCTCACGGACCTGACAGGTTCGCCTGGTCCGTCCGTCGACGGCATATTCTTCTCGTCCACCACCGGCTTTCGCCGCAGCGTCAGCTTAGGGCGTTGTTCCTCTGTCATCTCAGACTCCTGTATTCCCTGTAATTCCCCTGATTACATCGCAATCAGCCCCAGCGCGGCAAGATGCACCGCATAGAACAGGGGAAAGAATTCGCGCGGCCAGAAGCGCGGCACGCGGCAACAAGTCCGGCTCAGCACCGTCAGGGTTATTCCGGGTATCACCAGCCCCGCGATGGCAAAGGCGGCGCTGTCCGCAGCATTCAGCGCGAGTATCGCCAGCGCCAGACACAGCGCCAGCCCCGTGCGAGTGGTGCGCCGGCCCGTCATACAGACGCCGCAGGCCAGCATCAGCATGACTACTCCCGCCAGACCGTAACTTCCCGCCGAAAACGGCAGCCAGGCCAGAACCAGCATCAGGGACAGCGGCCACGCGCGCGGCCCGTGCCGCTGCATCAGCGCCAGTGCCTGTCCGCTGACCGCAAAGGCAAACAGGATATTGCCCAGGTCCGGGCGCAGCCCGGCCAGTATCCAGCCGCCCTGCGCCACCCCGGCCCATATCCAGAGCCGGTTCAGGGCGCGCTGCTGAATCTGCGGATGGCGGGCGAGGTTCATGGCCCAGACCAGGCCAAAGAGCGGAAACGCTCCCCGACCGGCAAGACGCAGCCAGTCATTATCCAGTCCGCACAGCATGCTGATGTGGTCGGCAACCATCAGGAGCAGCGCCACGGTTTTGATAAGGTCGGTCTGGCCCGGCGTCCACACAAGCAGACGCTGCAGCCAGCAGTCGGCCACCACAACAAGGGGAAACAGCGGATGGTTTTCAGCGCGCATATCAGTCGCCTCCCAGGGTCTTTTCACGTTCAAGGTCACGCACCGTTTCGCGCTCCATCTGCTGCAGGCGGTCCCGCTGCACGTTCTCGCGCACCACCTGAGACACCGCCTCATCACGGCGGCGTTCTTCCGGCGCATCCGGCAGCGTGAGGGGAGATACCGGCGTTTCTTTCACCCGCTCCATATCCCGCACCACATCCTGGACGGCGACGTCAGCGCCCCCGGACGGCCGGTCGCCGCTGCGGGCCATCTCGCGGACCGCCTCTTCAGCCCGCTTTTCAAGCTCTTTCTGCTGCTGTGCTTCCTGCGCCTGCTGCGCCAGCACCTCCGGCGGAACCGTTTCTGCGGGCTGCGTACCGGTGCCGTCGGGCAGGCTGTCGGCCCAGATGCGCCCGCCGGTAATGGCGCCGGGGTTCCACGGTCGCGCCTCGCCCCCGAGCCGCACCACCACGCCGCTCTGCGGATTCTCCCGCGCCAGCCGCACGCCCTCTTCCATATCCCGCGCCAGCAGCGACTCTCCGTTACGGCTGACCTGCAGGCCCGCAAACGCCGCGTCCCCGCTGCCCATCACGCGACCTTCGCCGCCGAGCCCCTTTAGCTGTCCGTCTCCGGAGGTCAGGGCGCTCAGCCAGACGCCCGCCTGCCTGCCGTTGCGGTCAAAAGCGGGCAGCGCCACGTGCGGCTGCGGATATTTACGCCCCGGCGAGATAAATTTCGCCATCGAGCCCTCGGGCTGCAGCCCGGCCTGGCGCAGCGCGGCGCGGCCGGCCGGGACCTCACCCAGCGCTTTTGCCGTCGCCGTCAGGCGGGCGGCATTCGCGACGGCACGGTCGCCGCGCGGCTCGAGAATGTCATGCGCCGTACTTTTCGCCTGCGATTTTTCCATCGCGGCCACCCACTTATCCCGGTTGTCGGTATAGACCTGGGCGTGCTGCTTCATGCGGCTCATCGCCACGTAGGCTGACTCGAAGCTCACCATCCGCTTACGTCCGCCGTCCGTGCCCTGCAGGGAGATGGAGAAGGGTTCGCTCGCCCCCTGTGAGCCTTCAACGGTCACGGCATAGGCCAGGTCGATGTGCTGCTCTGCCTGCTCCGCTGACGGCGTGAGCGTGCGGGTCTGTTTTCCATCCGACAGCGTGACGCCGTCACCTTTTATCTCACTGACCGTCCAGACGCTGTTGGCCACGAAGCCCCGCTCGTTGTCGCTTTTCGAAAAGCGCATCCGGTCGCCTTCCGACACGGTGATGGTGTCCTGACGGTAGAGCGTGACGCCCTCTGTCGCCGCCTGCGCGGGCGACAGGCTGCGGGTGTTGCCCTGCGCATCCTTCAGCGTCACCAGGTGCGCGTCCCCGTCCAGCGACTCAATCCTGTAATAGGTGCTGTCCAGCAGGGCCAGGCTGTCGCAGGATGCCTCCCACGTTGCCATGCGCCGCAGTTCCCCGTCGCGGATATTGGCAGGCGTGAGGACCGGCAGCGTGACCTCTTTTTCACCCACCTCGCCGGCATCCTGACGGGCGTCATGAATCATGGCGTTCACCTGGCGGCGGTCGGCGTTCAGGGCGGTGATAACGATGGTCTCCGCCTGCGCCTCTGGCGTGCGCCCCGTGTAGTCCTTCACGATGGCCTCCAGCAGCGTCGCGGGCTGCCCGTCGGTGAACAGGTCGCCGGCCGCCACGGCCTTCGCGATGGCCTCCTCCCGCTCGCGGCTGAACTCCATGACGGAGCTGTCCGGCTGCCAGGCATCCGCCCTGCGCGGCACCTGTGCCGGCGCCACGCTCTCAATGGTCGCCAGGGCGCTGCCGATATCGCGGTTAATCAGGCTGTAGACGGCAGGTTTTAGTTCCGGCGTCTGGCGAACAATCTCCTGCATCACCGCCACGTCGATGGCGCTGCGCTTCTGCAGCAGGCGGAAGGGCTGGCCCGGGGCAATGGACTGCAGCTGGTCGGTATCGCCGCTGGAGACCGCGCGTCCCCCGCCCCCGGCAATCAGGCTGTACGCCTTCGCCATGTCGGCGTTACCGACCATCGAGCTTTCATCCACCAGAAACAGGACGTTGCTGAAGTCCGGCCGCTCGCCGCCGCGCAGCTGCTGCTGCGTGTCGTGAATAAAGGCGACCAGCGTCTGCGTTTCCGGCACGCCCGCATCGCGCATCTCGCTCACCGCCCGGTGGGTGGGGGCCACGCCGATAACGCGCGGCTGCTCCCGTTCCGGCAGCGTGCCGATGGCTGACATAACGGCCCGGAACTGAGTGGTCTTACCCACGCCGGCGTAGCCCTGAACCAGGGTAAAGCGGTCGGGGGACTCAAGTATCATGCGGGTGGCGTTCCGCTGCCCGTCGGTCAGGCCCGCCAGCTGTGCGTCCGGCACGCCCGCCATCAGCGGAGTGACGGCCTCCTTGCCCTCCAGAACGTGGCGGAGGATACTTTTCTCCGCGTTGTACGACTGGCGTGAGACCAGCAGCTGCAGGCCGTTTCCCGGCGATACCGGCACCGACAGCAGGGCGCCGCTGCGTATCTGCCGGTCCGCCTCCTTTTCGATGGCCTGCAGGCTGAGGCTGTCCTGCTCAAACTCTTTCGCCGCGGCCATCAGCTGCGGCTTCGTGAACGCCAGGCCGTTCCCCTCCAGCACCGGAATGGCCAGATAGATAGCCTGCTGCTCCGGCGTGTGCAGCCCGGCTTTCTGGTGCGCCAGAGCATCATCGAGCCTGTCATGCCCCGCGGCCTCTTTCACCTGCGACGTGACAACGCTCCAGGCCGACTGACGCGACAGCTTCTCCTCCGTTTTCTGTGCCGTCTGCGCGGAATAGAGCTGCACCGCCCGGCCGCTGAGCGCCAGCTTGTTCAGCGTGGTGTTATCCAGCTCGCGCTGCGACAGCGAGGCAAAGACCGTGGCGCTGTCGCTCACCGAGCGGCCCGGCGACTCCACCCAGCCCTGCCCCACCTTCGCGGCGGTAAACGGGCTGTCGCCGGCGGGCAGGACCACGTCCGCCTTACGCCCGGGCAGGCTCACGACGAGCCCCGTCTCCCCGAGGGCCTTAACGGTCACCGTATCGCCTCCTTTCAGCCGCGTCCCCTGCGCCTGGCCCAGCACCGCCAGGCGGTCGCCTTCGGCCACCTGCAGCGTGCCGGTGCGGTACAGCGACCAGCTGCTGTTGAGTTCTGACAGGCGGGTCACCCGCGTCTCACCCTGCGCGTTGCGCAGCGTCAGGCTGTTGTTGCGGCCCGTCACGCGGTCAATGACAAAGCGCTCCCGGCCGCGCTCCTCTGCATTCCAGCGCTCCATGACCATGCCCTCCCGGTAGTGGTCGCGCACCTGCTGATGGCGGCTGTCGAGCCAGACCGGCTCCAGCGTGGTGATGCTGACCTCCCGCTCACCCAGCACCTTTTCCGCCTTCAGCGCCTCGCGGACAGCGCCTGCCAGCACCGCCTGCTCGCGCGGACCGGAGACCTGCGCCACGCTGTGCTCGCCAGCACGAACGCTGCGCGCAAAGTCAGCGGCCAGGCGGTCATACCGCTGCCGCCGGTCAGGCTCGCTGATAACCGAGACCCGCGTCTTCTCACCGCCCTGCCACGCGAACGTGCTCACCCCCGCCTCCTTCATGACGGTCAGGGCGCTGCCGGTCCCGGTGCGCTGGCCGCTGTCGGCAATCAGCAGCTGGACGTTATGGCGCAGCGCGCCGTCGAGCAGCGTGAGCGTTTCTTTCAGGGTCAGCTTCTCCCCCTGGTCAACAATCAGCGTGCTGCCGGGCGTAAAGGCCATGCCCTCCGTCAGCCCCCGCCTGTCGGTGATATGCTCGCCGCTGAGGCGCTCATCCTGCATAAGGGCGCTGCGCGAACGCCTGTCTGCGGCGATAATCTGCACGTCACGCCCCTGTTCGCGCGCCATCATCGTCAGCTCCGCCACGCGCTCACGCTGACCGGCCGCCCCGCCCTGCCCCGAAATGATGGCCACCGGCGGACGGTCCTGAGCCAGAACGCTGACGGCATCGCTGTATGACCGGCTGCGGGGCACGCCCTTATCCGGAAAAATGTCCGCCTGACCCGTCCGCTGTAAATCGCGGGTCATGGCCGACACCGACAGCTCGTCCAGCACGTGGATGTTCGAGGTAAACAGCCCCTTCTCTTTATCCAGCGGAATAAGCTGCTCGTTTTTTATCGCCGCATCAATGCCGTCACGCGCCATCTCCACCATGCCCGACCGCGCGGGCAACTGTCCGAGGGTGGTGGCCAGCAGTTCGGAATACGTGAACCGCGCCCGCCGGTCGCTCAGCATCGCAATCGACTGTCCGACGCTGCTGTTAATATCAATGGCTTCAGGCGTCGTTGCGGGAATATTACCCTGCACAACCCGCAGGTCCGCCGCCTCGCGGTAAGCCTGGATGTCGAATCCCGTCGCTTTCAGGGTCTGCATCCACTCGGTCATGCGCTGTTCGGGGTCAACCTTCTGCTTCGACTGGCGGGTATCGAGCGCCGCCACGTCGCGGGACTTCAGGGACGCGTCGTCCCCGACTGCCTCGCTGATCGTCCTGCTGCGGCTGGAATATGGCTCCGTCGGTACGCCCTTCAGCTCCCACATACCGTGTTTGCCGACCGTCTCAGTCTCATAGCCCATCGCCGTGACGTCATCCTTCAGCGCGGCACGATACAGGCGGCCAAAGGCAATCTGGTTCGCGTAGATATTCTCTATAAACCCGGTTTTACCCACCCTGTCGCTGCTGAGCGTGCGCCACTCATCGCCATGCTGCGTGACGTTGGCCACCACGGTGTGGGTATGCAGCTGCGGCTCCTGGTCGCGGCTGGTATCGTGGTTAAACAGCGCCATCACCAGGTTGCCGGTCAGCTGCGTCTCGCTTCGGCCCTCCGTCATAACCCGCGTGGAGGCCATCGTCTCTATCTGCTTAATGGCGGTCTCTACCGCGCGGTTGTGGGCCTCAATAAGACGCTTATCGCCACCGAGCATCGCCATTACGGAGACACTTTTTGGTGCGGAGAAGGTGAAGTCGTAGCCCGGACGGTGTTTGTTCGCCCCGTCCTGAGTCCGGCTGAGGTTGCTGCCGTCCGGCAGGCGTCCCTCCAGAACCTTCGTAAAGACCTTCTGGTCCACCCCGCCGCTCAGTCCCAGCGCTTCAGCCCCTTTTCCGGCCCAGCGCTCGTTCATACTGCCGATAACGTAGTAGTTGTCCTTGTCGGTGTAATATTTACCCGCGCTGGCGGCGGATTTTACCGATCCGATGCTCATCATCAGATGTATCCTCCCGGTTCAAGATCCTTTTCAGGCGCCCGGTGAACGTTGATGTTAACTTCTTCACGGCGCTGCCTCTCATGAGGAGACAGTTCGTCCTGCTCCGCCTGCCACGCCTCCCATGCCGCCATATCCACCACCTCACCGCTTTCACTGATGCCGGGCGGCAGCTGCTCAGCCTCCTCCGCCTTTGTCTTCAGCTCAGGCTCCACGCCGCCAGTGCCTGCGGCACCCGCCACGGATGCCGAAGCGGATGCGGTGTCTGCAGCGTGGGGCGCAGGCGTCAGCTGCTGTGGCTGCTGTGGCTGCTGTGGCTGCTGTGGCTGCTGTGGCTGACCAGAATTCTCCGCACTGCCCTCTGGCGCAATAACGTCTGCATCCGGTTCAAAGAGCATGGCGATGCTGCGGGATTCCTGTTCACGTGCAGCCAGCGCGGCATTCAGGCGTTCCTCCGCTTTCGCGTCGATGGTGCGCGGAATGAATTCCGGTGCCACCTTTGGACGCTGCTGATACTTCAGCGCCATCTTCACGGCAGGATAAGGTCCGGGAAGCGTGACGTAGCAGGAGAGATCCGGCAACGTCTGAACATCGGAGTAACTCACAAGGGTGACGCGTTCCATGTCCTTACCGACCGAAGTACCGTCGCGTACCGGGTCCACGCCGTAGGAATACTGCTCGGATGCCTTGAGGATTTCTTTCTCACCGATTTCACCGGCGGCGAACTCAGCGATATTGCGCGAAGGCGAGCGGAAGAAGGCACGGGTGTTCAGCACGTCGAACAGCGTTTCCGCCGGTTTCTGCCCGTAAATATCTTCCAGCTGGGCGTAGGACTGGATGCCAATGACGTAGCAGCCGCCAAACTTACGCGCTTCCGGCAGGATCTCAACCAGGTCCGGCAGCTTGTGCAGGGTCGGCAGCTCATCGGCGAAGATCCACACGCGGCGGTTACGGTTTTCCCCCATCGCCAGCAGCCCGCGAATGGCGATGGACAGCCACATGGAGATAACCGGCTTGAGGGAAGCGTGGGTGTCGGCATTGGAAGAGATGAACAGCCAGCCGTTTTTACCATCCTCACGCACGCCGCGCATCCAGTCGCGTATGGTGAACGACTCGCCGTTATTTTCGATGCCCTGCAGGTAGCGGATGGCCTTGACGTAGTTGGTCAGCACGGCGCGGATGGAGATGGCCGTTTTCTCGATTTTCTCTTCCACCAGGTTCGCCGCCGGGGAGTTTTTCAGGTACGAGCGCAGCTTCTCAATCTTGATGGAAAGCAGCGTGTCGACCAGCTTGCTGTAGCTGCGATCCTTATCGTTTCGCATCAGATAAGCGGCTTCAGCAAAGATGGTACGCCCCGAACCCTGCCAGAAGGGGTCTTCCTTCGTGCCCATCGGAATAAGCGTATTGGAAACGTTGTCGAAGTCAGGCTGTGTCAGGCACTCACGCCACAGGTCCCATGCGGCGCAGCGCGCATCCAGCGGATTAAGGATTTTATCCGTGGCCGGATCATAGTAGCTTTTAACGAACTCACAGGAGCGGTCATACACGATGACCATATCGCCACGCTGGCGGGCGTAGTTCATCAGACGGCGAATAACCTCGGACTTCCCGGCCCCGACGGTGCCGTGCAGACAGAAGTTCTGGATCTCCGAGTCCTTAATAAGCGGCAGCTCACCGATTTTAATGTCGGATGCGAGACCGTCGCGCCTGAGCATTTTTGCCACCGCTTTCGGGTCGTCAGTCAGCTGGCGCCCCCCCGTTATCTCGTCCTCACTCTGCTGTTTACCCTGATGGCCCAGAATCCAGGTGGTGACAAAGAAGGTAATAACGCACACCACGGCCGCGATGACTGCGGCAAGAATGAAGGCCGTCCAGACCTGGTCGGCACACCACTGGATATATTTGTCCTGCAGTATTTGCTGCGCGCTGTACTTCAGCTCATGGCCGTAATAACGGATGGTATAGACAGGCTGGGATTTGAAAATATCGCGCATGGGGGCCAGCGTCTGACACCAGTAGTACACCATGCCATTAACAAACGTCTGCCAGGTCAGTTTAATAGACAGGGTCAGAGCAACAATCACGCCGAAGAGAATAACGAGACAGTACACGATGATATTGGCGATCTGGCTGAACATACGGATGCGCATGCTCGCGATCTGACCGCCCTGGGTCATATCCTTTGCATTAAAACTCATGATGTATGGGTCCGGTATAAATGGAATTTAGACGGTTACGATAAGGCTACATTCAGGAACGACGATTTACTGGCCCGGCAAATAAGAAATCAATTACAAAAAAATAATACCCACAGCAGTATTAACAGAACTGAAAATGGAACAGCAAATAAAGCATTCGGATAATCACTTTCGATACTCACTACTAATGCAAACAGCGACATATTAACTCCTTTATTCACCGGCCCTGCCGGCAACCCTTCCCGGCAGCACAAAGGATTTGCGCCACCGCTAAGCGTTTTTCTTATATCAACAGAGAATGAGGAAAACAGATATTATTCGGGCTGAGTGAACCAGAGAATAGGGCGGAAGAAACCGCCCTTCGGTATTAATTAAAGAATGTTCGCGATAGATTTAGCCAGCTGATCTTCAAGAACTGGCTGGGCTTCGGGGAATTTCAGATTAACTTTGTTCGCATTTGATACCACGCGGGTCTGATATTTATGCTGGTTCCCCTGCTCGCTACTGGTCTGAATTTTGGCACCAGAGGTTCCCTGGCGAAGGGCGGCGATGTTGTCCGTGGTCACGGTCGCTTTAGTACGCTCGGCAATCTGCACATCCGTGATCATGGTGTAGTTGATGTCTTCGACAATCGCATCAGCGGCCATGCCAACAAGGCCGGCAGCAAGCCCTACGCCCAGAGTGGCTCCGGCAGAGCTGGAATTATAGGCGGTAATACCGGCACCCAGCGCGGCCCCTGCCGCTGCACCTTCGTAGCCACGGCTGAGCCAGCTTTGTGACTCACGAAGATCCATTTTATCGGCCTTGAGTACGTTTGCCTGAATCCAGTAGTAGGCTTTATCCGGTGAGGTCACGACCTGATAGCCTTTGGCTTTAACAGCTTCGGTAATTTTGGACTGGAGACCGCTCATGTCCTTATCAGACGTGTTTTTGATCTGCAGGAAAACGGTACGCTCGCTTGATGGTTCAAGCCAGACCGTTTCGCTCATCTGCGTTTTGACCTCAAGGTTACGTTTCTTAATTGCTGTGCTCATCGCACCACACCCTGAAAGGGCCAGCGTGGAACTGACCAGAGCCACCATCATCATCTTTTTTATTAACGTTATTTCCTTTGTTTATTATATCCATTCATAGCTTGGCGATTGCCCATAATCTAATATAAGTAAGGGTATCTAACTGTCCGAGCGTCTGTATGATTCAGATGAACACCCATAAAAATTACCAGAAGTATCAACTAGCCCGCACATTGGCAATCCTGTAGCTGGATTCAATCCAGCTCCCGCAGAATCGTGTAGTCCTGATTCATAAGGAAATGGATCACTTTGAAACGCACGATCAAAATAAAACTGATCTTTTAGAGATTCATCTCCAACAGTTACACCACTTATTACACAGACCCTGTAGATCGAGAGCCCGAAAAATATAAATAGGGCCAACACAGGGAAACAGATCGCGGGGACAGAAAGAACCATGTACATTACTGGCGATACATCTTTCTGACTATACAAACACTTCTGCTTGCGAACTCGATAATTAATATATGCAAATATACCCTGCCACATAATCAACAGCGCAAGTATCAGGAGCATGACGGATGTTGCCCACCCTGCAAGCGAGCAGGCGATATACTGTATAAGCAGAACCCACATAATTCGCATCAGCTCTTTCATATCCGATAATCTCCCTGATCATTTCTTGTGATTATTCTCCAGTTTCTTTGCTTTTTCCAGAAGTTCTTCAGGACTGTCAGCTCCCGGAATAGCGTTTTGTGATGCTTTCTCGTTATTGTACTTAGCCCCCTGATTATTCGCTTCGGACTGGTGATGGCGCTCCAGTGCTGAATACTGATTATCAACGGACGATGAAGCTCCCTTTATTTCACTTTGTGTTCCTGAGATATTATTTCGCGTTTCAGTCATCATACCGTCTACCGAGCCTTTCACATTCCCTTTAATACCTGCGTCTGACGTTGCACTCTCAATGGAAGCCTTATGCGCCGCATGGTCAGATAACACCTCCTGCCGCCCGCCCCCCACAGACACATTGTCCATACTTTGACCCAGCCCATCTTTCGCATCCGAATATGCATTATCTACCGAAGGCTGAACCTGACTTTGTACAAATGACCAGGCCAGTTCTCTTCGTTTCGCTGCAACCTCTGGTGAACCGGTATCCGTCAGCAAAGAATCGGCATCATGCGGTGCCTGCTTGCGAACATATTGTGCAAATTGCTGATTAAGATCTTCGTTAACCTGCCCGCTCATGGTTTCGGTTCGGGATGCCATTTCAGCATATTCCTTGCTGCGTGCCTGACTGGTCGAGTACTGTTCAAGGCTTTGTTTTGCAGAACTCAGTGATGCAGACAACTGGTCCGCACGTGATGCGGCGTTGTTATCCGTATGACTGCCTGATTCATTTATCTTGCGGCTGGTAAAGTAATCGCTGGCCTCCTTGAAGTCTTTGGTGGATTTTGCATCAATATCATGACGCGCATCCTGGCTCGCTCGCGTGCTGCTGCTTGCCTGGTGAGAGTCTAAATCATCAAAGTCGACGCCGGCTTTAGCACCTGCCCTGAAACTAACACCACCACCTGTACCGAAAGCCTTAATCCCTATACCACCATGTGCACTGGCATCGCCATAAAGACCAGCGGAAGCACGTGTGCTTCTGGTCGCCAATTCCTGAGTCGCCTGATCATTACTGATGTTATGCGCCTTCGCGTAGCTTTCCACCGCGCTGCGCATCTTGCTGGCCATCATGGAGTCCTGCGCGCTCATGGTACTGTCGGCACCCTGAGTCATCGAATCGCTGCTCCCCCGGTTGGTGCCAAACTGGCTGAGGGTCTGCCACGTGCTTGACATACTGCTACTAAAGCTCTGCATCGCGCTCTGGGACTGCGTCTGCGCCTCGCGAGCCATCTCCTGCTGCGCTGAAGCCAGTTGACGGGCAAAATTAATGCTCACGGGCAGCTTACTCGCTGCCTGGGTAGAGTCAGTCACCGTACTACCGTCGCGCATCTGTGTGGACGTCGCTCCGTTGGCAAGTTGGTGACTCATCTGGCCAAACATGGTCGAACTGTTGGTATTCCAGCTGTTGCCGCTCACGTTCTCGGTCTGCATGTTAGCGTAGGAGTAGTTCCCGTCGATTGAACCTGCCGCCGCCGTTGCCGCCGGACTGATGGCCGAGGACGCCAGGTGGCTGTAGAGATTCGAGAAGCTGGAGCCCAGACCTTTCAGCATTCCCCATGCCAGTGGCGGTATAAGCATCGACAGATAGCCCGCCGTCGTGGCCAGATCCGAGTATTTAAGTTGCACCTGCGACAGCTCAGAGAGCACAACCGGCGAGCCGTTGGCTTTCGCATAGAAGGTCATGCAGCTGTTGAGGATGGCGTAAAGCAGCGGCCAGCTCTGCACCCACATGATGGCCAGCACGTACCCCTTCAGCACGTTAAGGGTGACGGCGTTAAACATCCCGCCCAGCACCATCAGGGGGAATATCCCGATAATCAGTCCGACTATCAGCGTCTGGGACATGGGCAACGAGCGCAGGGCCACCTGCCCGACCGTTGCGTGCGCGAGCCGCTGCTTCTCCATTGATGACGTGGTGGCGATGTTGAGCAGACTCGAGGTATCGCCGTTGCGGGCCGCATAGCCCATGATACCGTCGCGCAGGGCATTCATCGTCACGTTCTGGCGGATAATTTGCGAGGCGCTCTGCCCGGAGTTATAAAAATAGTTATAGCTTTCGCCGAGCATCTGGCTCAGGAGCAGGTCGGGATTCGGACGTCCGCCAAACAGCCAGCGTGCGTAGTAGCTCCAGCTTTTCCCTCCGGTCTGGGTATCAAGGCCCAGCTTCTGCTTGAGGATCACTGCGGCTTCTTCGCAGGATAAAAACGCCTTTATCTCCGTTTGTCCGTTATCACCACTGGTCGTAAACTTCTTATAGTTCTGCACCTGACGCAGCGGACTGGGTTTAGAGAAGATAATGGTGTAGGGGTCGGTGCTGTTCATCAGCTCGTCCAGGGTGTACTTCCCGTTGAGGAAAATATCGCCCATCACGCAGTTCTGCACATAGTCCGCAAAAAGCGTGGTGATCTCAGGATTTTTTGATAAAAAGTCGGTGCTGCGCGCGACCAGATTCGCGCCGAACAGCATCCCGGTCTTACTGTAAGTGACGCTGTCCGGCTGCGAAAAGACCATCTCATAGCCCTGCACCAGCGCGTGTCCGATAGTGGTCGTCAGCGACGCCGGCAACGCCAGCCCAACGGGTACGTTGTCCACCTGATACACCTTCGTCAGATCGCTGTTGTCGATAATCTGTACCGGCGTGCGCACGCTCACCAGGAGAGACATCAGGACGATGGTACCTATCCAGCCCAGCATATCCATCACGTTGTGACGGCGTATCCAGGTAATGGCCACGACGAGCACAGACAGCGCGGTAACGATCCGGCGGATAATGACCCAGTTGTCCGTGTTCATAAAGGCCACAATGGCGTTCAGCGTCTGGCTCAGCCAGTCGCCGCCCGCGATAACGTAAATCGCCTGCATCAGCGCGCCCCCCCGAAGTGATAGTTGTTCTGATAGCGCTGCAACATCCGCGCCGAAACCTGCTGGCGCATATAGCTCATCTGGCGGTCAACAACCAGAAGCGCATCCTGCTGCACCTGCACCTGCGCCTGGAAGGAGGCTATCTGCCGCGTGGCCTCGTTGAGGTTGTTATTGATGCTGTCGATAACGGCCTGGTCATAGTTGCCCGTTGCCATCAGGGCGCGCGCCTGCTGGACCATCTCCTGGATGTACTGCAGCAGAATGTCGTAGCCGATATAGTCCGTCAGCTGATAGACCAGGCTGTCAGAAACGCCCAGCATCATCGGGTCCACCAGGTACTTGAACACCGGGATAGTGGTGCCGGAGATAAAGCCCTTCTCCTTCTCGGTCAGCTTTGTGTCGGTTGCAGCCTTGTTCTGGATGCTGGAGAGAATGTCCTTGATCTGATTTTTCAGCGCGTTCTTTTCGGTAATAGTAACGGTCGCGTCGGCAACCACCTTCAGGCACTTCTCGCTGTCGTTGCAATGGTAAATTTTCGCCGTGCCGCCCTCCATCACTGCCTTAATAATGTCACGATCCGTGGTGCGGGCAGGCAGCGGCGTGATGTTACCCTTCTCGTCAAAAATCAGGGTCCCGGTGAGCGTCATGATGAACTCCCTGAGTTCTTTATTCCCGCTGAACATGCCGTTCTTGCCGAGCGCATTCCAGATGATATTGATGTTTTTAGTGATGCGCTCTTTATCGGCGGTACCGGCCTTGTCGCGCACCTTGTCGAGGCTGCCGCCCACGGTGCAGCCCTGGCGGGATGCCGCCCAGTCCGCAAACATGTTGCTCTCGCCGGCAATGTCCTGGCAGACCTTCTGCTGGGAGACCTGGGTGCGCGGAAACAGACCGCCGACAATCCCCTGCGCCGCCTGGCAGGAGCTGAGGTTCATGCTGTTAATATCGCTGGCCATCTTCTGCAGGAAGTCCTTTGCGGTCTTGATTTCCGGTACGGTGGTCTGCAGCGCCAGATCGAAGAAGTAGCCCGCCGCGTTGGACATAATCTGCTTGGCGAAACGCTGCAGCTGATCGCTGTTAATAAAGCTGAAGGAGCCCAGATAGGCATCGATGCCGCCGCAGCCGGCGTTTATGTCGGGCAGCGTCATGGAGATAAGCTGGACGGTTTTCACCTGCGTGCGCGCGTAGAGTGAGCCGCCCGTGGCGTAGCCCGCGGCCTGCCCCTGCCAGACCTGAGGCTGGCTGGTGTTGGACGCAAAGCCCAGCTTATTAAAGAAGGTATTCATGTCGCTGTTCACGTCGGCACTCACGCTCGCTGAACACGTAAGAAGAATGCCACACAGCATGGAGAGAGGTTTACGGACGAACATCGGCACCCTCCCGGCTCGCCTGCTGGGCGAGTTTTCCCGTTTTTCGTTTTAGTATGAACATTTGCCCTTTCGTATAAAGCGAGTTCAGGATTGCATAAACGCCGCCTGCAACGGCAAGCCCGCCGCTCAGCGCGATAAATATCAGTGGAATGGCGTACATCAACACGTTCCACAAATCTTTCAGCTGCAGGTGACCGTCCCTGAGCCAGTCGCCGACGCAGGCATCGAAAACGTATGTCATAAAGACGCGCGACAGCACGCCGGCAATGAGCAATATGCCCGCCCACTCAGCATAAACGCCGAACCGTGCGTCATTTTTCCGTGCCCTGAGCGTGATTAACTCTGGCCTCGTAGCTCTCTGAAGCATCCCGGAAGGCATCATGTCGTGTTCCTTTGCATTGTTCTGATCAGCCATTGTTACCCACTCCGCGCATCTGAAGGACCGTATCCATGCGGGCCATAAAGCCCTGTTCGTCGGTCGCGCCCTGCAGCAGGGGCAGGGCTTCAAGGGTGTTTACGTTGACGAGAAAGGTGGTTGGCGTGGCCACGGGCAGGTTAGGGAAAAAGGTTTTCATCACCTCCGGCGGCGCGGGCAGCGCATCGGGAAAGGACGCATCCCCCTGACCGTCGATGGTGTAGGCCATCACCCCAAATCCCACCCGTGCCGACAGCGACTTCAGGACCGGATCAAACTGGTGGCAGTACGGGCAGTGTCCCTGCATAAACAGCACGACCTTCCAGTCGGCCAGATTGACCTGGCGCCCGTTGCTGAGGCGGTACCAGACCGGCTGCTTCGCCGGAAGTGGCTTAGCTTCAGGGTCTCCCGGGGATGTTGGCAGAGATCCCGACGCTCGCGCCCCCTGTGGATGCCATAACGATTTGATCTCGTCCATTGTGGAAGCCTGTGTGGCCAGACTGAGGGTCATGAGCGCCACGGTAAACACGGTATGTCTAAGGTTCATGTCGGCATCCTCCGGCATCACGGGCCTTTTCGGCCTCACGGGCGGCATCAATCCAGCGGTTGATAATGCGGTAGCCCCCCCAGAGCACCATCGATACGCCGATTATCTGCGCCAGAAGAATGGCCATCTCCGGCTCGCGCCGGACCAGGCGGGAAACAATGTGAAACCATATCCCGAGGCTCAGCACCCATAATCCGGGCACGTCGAACTCAGGCAGGCGAAAACGGAATTTGCGCATGCGAACTCTCCCTGCATTAAAAGTTGGGGGCAAAATCAGTGGAAACGTTGAGGAACTGCTTCGCCAGGTCATCCTGGCTGATAAAGCCATACGAGACGGGTTTGACCGTCCCGCTTTTAGGGTCGGCCAGCATCAGCGCCGGGAAGTAACGAATACCCAGCCGGCTGGCCTGTCCACCGTCCATTCGGGTATCCGGCAGGAGTGGATTCACGATACCGTCCACGGAGACCGGAATGACGCTGAGGTGATACGTTTCGCGGAAGTTTTTAATGACCTGAACCAGCTGGCCGTCGATCGGGTCCTGTCCGCGGTAGAAGAACATCACGCCATAGTGCTGAGCCAGCGTTTCAATGGCGCGGCGCTGGTCGGCAAAGTCCGCCGCCAGCTGGTTGCGCACGGTACCGTTGTAGTGGCTGTGCTGCAGGTTGTAGTCGAGTTCGGGGTGTTCGAGCATCGCCTTTTTGGCGCTCATCGAGAACAGCCCGGCCTGCTGCGTCCAGTAGTTCTGCAGACGGAAGTAGCGGGTAAAGTTCTCCACGCCCGGATACAGAATGGCCTCGTACATGGCGCGCTTCGTGGCCTGCTGGAGCGTGGCAAGCTTCTCCATGATGTCCGGCGAGGCCTGCTGAGGCTGTGTTGAAGAGGATTTGTCATCCTCCGGCGTTCTGTGCGATTCGTTGTACCACTGCCAGCCTGCATCTTTTCCTGTGGCGGAAAAAACGCTGCCAAGAAGCAGCAGCGCTAACGCTGTCTTTCTCTTTTTCACTGGAACCTTCCTTATCCCGAAGCAGGCCGGTTATCGTTTGAAAAGCGGGTTTAACAGCCACGCAAACAGAAGTCCCACAACGAAAAGCACAACCATCAGTGCCATAAAAAACACATCTATGCGGGTTGTTTCATCAACGATATTTCCGCACCAGTAAAGCACCGGCGAGGCGACAATCAGGCTGATGATAAGGCGGACGATAAATCCTTTAATTTTCATGATGGAGAGTCCTGAGTCAGTGATGAGTGGCTTACTGTTTGTTCTTCAGCTGCGCGGCGATTTCCTCGCGGACGCGCTTTGTCAGGGTGTCGTTATCCGGGATTTTCTTGTTCTTTTGCAGATCGTCGAAAAAGTTCGAGAAGTCGAGCGCTTCAAAATTAATTTGCTGCAGCTCGGTCTGGGTGATGCCGCGACAGTCCGGGCTGCTGGCCTTGCCAAAGCCGATGTGAAGCTGACCGTTACGCCCCTGCTGCTGCACAATCTGGGCAAGCTTAGAGTCAAACTGACAGTAGCTGCGCTTCTTCTCGAGACAGACGCCGAGCACTTTTTTTGAACAGAACTCACCGATACTGACCGTGAGCTTATTCTCTTTGGCCTTGCCCAGCGCTTTCTCCTCGCTGCTGCACCTGGCAAGCCCGACGTCCTGGCCCCAGCCGCCGTCCTTACAGCAGTTGCTGAATCCTGCCGCAAACTTCTTGCAGAACTTCGCGCTGCCGGTAAAGGCGCGCACGTTAACGCTGTTAATGGCGGCCACGTCCTTGCCCGCAGCGGCCAGCGCGGCGAGTGCCGAAACGACAGGTGCAAAATCGTTATTTTTACCGTTCTGCGCCCGCTCACAGTCACCATCAAGACAGAAGGTGTCGCCGCCGCATATCATCACCTGGCCGGAAGTACGAGTTTCACAGGAGTACGTCGCGTATTCATGCAGGCAGCCGCTGCCGTCTTCTGCAGTGAAGGCGCAGGTGCGTGAAGCAAGCGTACAGGCCGGATTGTTCATATAGGTTTTGCAGGTGCCATTGTCAGCAGCCTGGGTCATATAGGTGTCTTTGTACTTCCAGCAAGCCTGCGTGACCGGGTATGACACGCCGTCAACCACCACCGTTTTTGTGTTCCCCGGCTCAATACATTCGGTCTTTTTGAGCGTACCTTCGCTCTTGCTGAACGGACAGGATTCGTTCCAGACCACGTCCGGCACCCATTTTTTGTCCGTCACCTGCATGGTCAGGGTGGCGGTCATCCAGGCTCCTGAGCCGCTCTGCATCCAGGCGAGCGTTTTACGGGCATACTCCTGGCAGCGCGACTGCCTGCCGCTCAGGCAGTTCTGGTTGAGCATGGAGCCTGTCGGAGACGGCCGCCCGGCGGTCAGCGACGCGCCCGCAGCGCCCGGCAGCGCCCACGTATTATCCCTTTTGGCCACAGACTGGGTGTTTACCCCCCACCAGGTAAACCGATAGGACATGTTCCTGTCGTCGAAATGGACCGCCACCGACGCGTTCAGCACGGTACCGGTTGCAGGCGCCCGGAAGCTGAAGTTCACCGTTTTGTTACCGTCATACGTGTAGCTGAATTCGCTGTTGGGCACCGTCCAGGTGCGCGTCACCGTGGTGTTTTCGTAGTGGCCGGTAATGCTGGCCGTGCGCGTACAGGCCTGCTCAACCAGCAGGTCGCGCTCACAGGTATAGTTGGTGAACTCGCTGCGGCTGATGTTCTGCGCTTCGCACTGCGTCTGCCCCGTTTTGCCGATGATGGTATCGGCGCGGGACTGAACATCCTGGCTGGCCTTAATAAACGGCGCGTCGGGTGAAATGGGCTCCTTCGGGTTGTTAACAAACGAGTCGGTGACGGCCTTTGTGGCCTCATTTGTGGTCCAGCCCGTGGTACCGTCCGCTTTCAGCGCGCCGTCACCGGTCGCCGTTACGCCACCGTAGTATTTCTGCTGCGGCGGTGTGGCGGTGTAGCCCGGCAGCGTGGCCGACGGATTGAAGTTCGTCAGGCTGCTGTCTCCCTTCCCCTTGACCTGCTTAGCAAAGTCCGAGCCGGCCCGGTAATCGCTGTTGCTGTCAGCCTGTGCCATCCCGGCAGCCAGAGCCAGTATCAGAGGTAAAATACGTTTCATACAGCACACTCCCCATGGAATTGCTCAAACCAGAACACAACCGGTTTGTTCATCACCTGAATCAGTCCGAACCGCTCTGCGGTCCTGAAATTCACGCTGTGCCTGCGCCCCCGTTCAACCTGAAGGGCGATCTGCATTCTGAATGTTTCCAGCGAATATGTTGTTTTCAGTAGGTTGCACGGCGCACAGGCCGGAACGAGGTTTTCCGGGCAGTCGACCTCCGGCCTGAAAACATCACCGGTGGATTTCAGCCTGAAAATGCCTTTTTCAGCAGCCTTCATACACTGCTCTGATTTACGGAGCACCGCCTGAACATGGTCGGCATGCCACCCTTTCTCCGGCAGCTCACACCCGCAGTAAGCACAGCGGCCACCGAATTTCATACGCAGTTTTTCCCGCTGTTTTTTTGTCAGCGCCATCAAAGCCTCCTTACAGGAACAGATTTACGGATTCAGTAAGCGGACCAGTGTCCTGAAGTCTGCACGCAGTGAGCAGCGACAGTACCGGTGATACCAGCAGTGGGAGCCATCCGGCTGAAGCCGGAAGCAGAGCTGAAAATCACTGTTAAAAGAAACCCGGACAGACCAGCCCCACAGCAGCCGGGGCATCACGGATTCCGCATCCTGCCGCAGACGCGCCTCCAGAAGGGCTGCTGTTTTTACCTGACAGACAAAGGCGATATAAGGCGGCAGCCTCGTAACAGGTAAACCATGCCCCTGACAGGAGGCATATGTACGGAAACCGTGAACGTTCATCGCGGCCACCAGTGCACGGATTTCCGGGTCAATTCGGTAATATCCGGGAGGTAAGGTCATTGCGGAGCATCTCCGGCACTGTCCAGCAGTCCCTGTGCCACCTGCCTGCAGTCTCCGGTCGCGGCCACCTTGTCCAGCGCCTGCTTCAGATGAAGATTGCCACGGATAACGTCATGGCCACGTTCGCAGTACACCACCAGTGACGGTACGCTGGTGATCCCGTACTCGCGAAAGCGGGTCGGGTCGATGGCCACGCCGCTGGCTGAACCATCCTGAACGAGCGCCATCACGGCGGTTGCCGTCGTTTTCATGTCGTTGTTCACCATGCCCCGCAGGGTGGCGGGAATGTCGTATCGGCGGGCCTCGGTCAGCATGCGCTTAAGCCCCGCCTGCGGGATGGCAAAGGAGACGAAATACAGCGCGCCGTGCGTGGGCTTATCCTGCTGAGCCTCCTGCTGGCGCTGTTTCAGCTCCCCGATAAAGCGCGCGTCGTCTGCCGAAAGAGGGTTCTGGCGCACCTGCTGCTCCAGCATCTGGCGCAGCGGCGCGTTGTCCTGCCCCCTCAGCTGCTGGCTGAAAGACTCCTGCTGACGAATAAACTCGCGGTTCGCCTCATCAGCCCCTGACGCCAGCGCAGTGCAACAATATGCTGACAGCAGCAGCGCCGCCGTCAGACCGGACAGAGTTTTCATGGAGGTTTCCTTTTTCTCAGAGGAAGACGCAGTTGCGCTTGCGCCAGAGCAGATAGCCGTAGTTTTTCTTCGTGTTCGGCGGGTTACGCCCCGTTTCCCAGCGCATGACCGTTCGGCCGAAGGGATGGCACTGCGCCGCATCCGGGAACATGTTCACCATCTGATAGCGCCAGCGCTCTTTCGGGATAATGGGAGACGGGTATTCGAAGCAGACCGCGCGGTCCGCCCCCACGCTCTCCAGTATCTGGCCCTGTCGGTGAAGCTTGAACGCCATACGCTCGCTGACCAGAACGGAAGACTGCAGGGGGCTGGACTCATTGCTCACCCAGCCGTTGAAAGGGTACATCGAGCCCTGCGAGCCAGCGCACCAGAACAGCGGGTCGAGAGGCTTATTTATCGCACTGGCCACCGCGTCGGCCGCACATGCGCCCTGCGCGATGGGGTTAGCAAAAATGACCGCCTCCGGATTCAGAATGGAGGTCAGGGCGCTGTCCCCCCATGTCGGGTCGATTTCAGACAGGTATCCGATATCCAGGTCGCCGCCCTGCAGGCACCCGAGGGAGGTGATGATGTTGAGCCAGTACGTCAGCGGATATTTGTACCAGTGCACGTGGTAGAACGCGCCATTGACCTGTTTGTCATCTTTTTTGGCGGTGCCCATCCCCATTTTCCCGAGATTAACGGTGAATCCGCCGAGGTTTACCATACAGCCTGGAGAACGCGCCACATCGGTCATGGCCATCGGCTCCCAGTACCCTATTGCCAGGCCGACGCGCTGAAATACCGGGGGTGGCATGGGACAAAACTGTATCGGGCTCCCGGGATTAGACGTATCCGGTAAATCCCCGCCCGTGACTTGTGTGCTGCCGAGCGACAGGGGGAACATGCAGCGCCAGCAGATATCGGTGATCGGATTGACGAAACGCCCTTCGCAGGCGGCGTCCGCCGCTGCCATGTAGCTGTTACCCCACAGAAGCAGCCCGAACAGAGAGACGGTCAGCATTTTCACCGGACACCTCCTGCATCATGCTGCGCCATATCGGGCGGAATGATTTCCACCTGCAGGCGCTTTCCGCTGGGCGCCGCCGTCACCCGCGCCGGTACCTGGCTTATGCCGAACCGGGCGGTCAGCACCCCGTTCTGGTCGAAGAAAATGCGGCTGTCGAGCTTCTCCGACGTCTGCGGAATGTTGCCCTGAACCAGAATAATGCGGGTGATCAGGGTGTCAGGCTTCTGTCGCTGTACCCACGCGAGCTGATCCGCATCGTCGCCGTTGATAAACAGCAGCGTTTCGTTAAACGGCACCACATCAAGCGGATTAAAGATCTGCCCCGCCTGAGCAAACACGTTGCCCCTGTCGTCGGCAAGCGCCTTGTCCACCCGCACGCTCGGATCAAACCAGCGCCGCTCGTAGCGCACCGCGCGTGTTATTCCCTCAACAGCAGGCGGGCGCTGGCTGTTGCGCACCACGCGCGCCTTAAACTCCGCCATCTTTTTGTCCATCTCGCCGGACTGCGCCAGCGTCTGCAGCCGGCTTTCGATAACTGTCAGCATATCCGGCTCCGCCACCGGCCAGAGATCGCCCCACGTCCCGAGGTCAGCGGCCGTCACGCTGCCGGTCAGCAGCGTCAGGCCCAGGGCAAGGGCGCGCATCACGCCCCCTCCTTCATCCGGCGGGCCACGTCAGTCTGGATTTCACGCGTGATATCCGGCGCCCCCTGCACCACGGCAGGTGCGACAAGGATGAGGGCACGATGGCGGATCTGCCAGTCCCGGAGGCTGGCCTCCAGTGACGCGTTAAAGCGGTCTGAGAGTGCTTTTGTCTGCGCCTCGTCCAGCGAACGGCGACCGGCTCTGTCAAAGAAGGCATCCACCGTGGATTTCATGTTGAAGGCCACAACCACAGGACGGTTAAGCTGGCAGACCAGCCAGCTGACGCCCGCGCCCGCAGCCAGCGTGCCGGCAATCAGCGCGGCGTTAATGAGTACGTGTTTTTTCATGAGATGGTCTTCCCTTCATGCTCGTGAAGCCAGCGCTCCAGCGCGGCCATTTCCGGCCCGGACTTTTTCCACGCCAGCTCCCAGACGGCCTCGTGAATACTCAGCCCTTCCCGGCGTCGCTGCTGCAGAAACTCAAAGTCCGGACCGTCCGAGGAGTACATTGCCCGGCTGAGCGGATCGACGAACAGGCGATGCCAGGACGTCAGGTGCTCAACCGACAGCATAAAGCTGCTGAACCAGTTGTCCTTCGCGCTGCCGAAACCTTTAATCATGTCGCGCTGCAGCTGCGAATACTGGTCCGGGTACAGCTGGTTGTACTTGGCGAACTCTTTAGCCGACTGCTTGAGGATAATTTTGTAGGACGAGTTACCCCATGCCGCGCGGGCGGCGCTGGAAGCTGTTTCCGAGTCAAAGTCGACGATGTTCTGCGTAATGGTGATGTACGAACCGGTATGGCGGCGGGCGGTACGGTAGCCCTTCTCGATAAACGCCCCGACCTTGTTGTTCTTGAAGTCCAGCAGGCGCCAGCCTTCGTCTATCACGTTAAGCTTCTTCAGGCTGCGCGGCGTGCGGTACATGCGGTTCTCAATGTAGAGAATGAGCGAGAACATCACCGCCACCAGGAGGGACGGCCTGTCCTCCAGTCCGCCGAGCTCAAGCACCACCATCCGGGCTTCGTCCTTCAGGGACGGCTCGTCGGAGTTGAAGTAGCTGCCGTACACCCCGTCGCGGGTGTACTGAGTCAGCAGCACCACCATCTCATCGAGGCGGCTGCGGATGGTCGGCGATCCGCTGTATTCTTCGCTGTCGCGGGCCATCATCAGGTAGTCCACCACGTCGTCAATGCGCGCCTGGTTTTTCTTCGTAAGCCAGGTGGCCTTCACCGCCTTAAGCAGCAGGCCTTCGTGCACCTCGTCCAGGTTGCCGTTGGGGCTGGCCATCACGGACAGCTGGTCCCGCAGGCGTTCGGCCATCTCATCGATGGTATCGTCAGTAACGTTAGCGAACGGGTTAAACTTCAGCGTCTCGCCGTCGAGGTAGACCCCGCCCATGTTCTCGCACAGGGACTTGTAGCCGTCGCCCATGTCGAACACCACGGCGAAGCCGCCGGAGTCGATGACGCTGCGTATCAGGGGCTGGATAAGCCCGGTTTTCCCGGCACCGGAGGTCCCGCAGACCGCCATATTGAAGTTGGTGTTACCCATGCCGCGGCTGAACAGGTCGATAAACGCCAGCTGGTTGCGGTAGGTCGGTGCCAGCAGGCCGGAAGTGGCCAGCGGGCTGTCCGCCACCACCGGCATCAGATTGGCGACATTAAAGCTTTCGGCGCGCTGCAGCACGCCGGACTCGCGCAGCTGCTTAAAGAGGCCGCCGCCCGCCATAAACGGCAGATTCACGAGAAAATTGCGCATATGGTTAAAGCGCGGGGAAATCAGCTCGAAGCCATTTTTACGGAAGCTGTTCAGTACGTCCTGTTCGACCTTCAGCGCAGTTTCCTGCTCATCGCGGCAGAAGAGGGTCACGTTCAGAAAATAGCTCACCAGCGAGGACTGCCCGGACGACAGGCGCTGGCGCAGATCGCCCCACTCTTTTGCCTCCTGCGCCACGCCCGGGAAGAACTTGGCGTAGCTGGTCTTGGACTTCTTCTCAAGATCCATGAACTTCAGGTTGGCCTCGTTCTGCGCCTTCACCTGGTCTTCCACGCTGAGGACGAGCGTCAGGATAAACGGACACGAAACGGACAGTTCCGGGTTGAGAAGGTTGCTGTAGTTGTCGGCCATATTCCAGAGGAAGGCCAGCTCCGGATTTTTGGTCAGCTGAAAGTTCATGATGCGCGCGGTGCTGTTGCGACCATTACCGCGCAGCCCCAGCGTCATGTAGTCGGCTTTCACCTTCAGGTCAAAGGTATCGTCCACGCACTGGTAGTTCAGATCCTTGAGCGGGTCCAGCTCCCGTTCGGTGGGATACAGCGCATCCGGGTTGTGGTTAATCATTTCACCCGCAATGCGGATAAAGGCATCCGCGTCCACGCTGCGGGTGGCTATCTGCGCCCCCTGCAGCGAGGCGCGGATGATTTTGACCTGGTTTTCCATCTCCATCACGCTGGCCTTACTTCCGCGCTTGCGGGGGACGCAGCAGGAGATGTACACCCGGTAGTTACGCAGGGTCAGCGGCAGGTTGAGGTGATCGGGCAGCGGGAAACCTTCTTCTGCGGCTCTGAGATAGTAGGCTCGGGTGATGGCGTTGAACGTATCGGCCTTTTCACCCGTCCAGGAAAGCTCACGCAGGCCATACTCGATATCCTGACCCACCAGATGGCTGGACACCAGGTGAACGGCCACCGGCACCTCGCGGGGCAGTTTGGTGCGCATCAGGTTTTCCAGCGACGACACGATAGTTTCGTTGGCGCCGTTGATGGGCTGCGCCTCCAGCATAAAGCCCATCGTCTTCTCGTTCATGAAGAGGCCGGTTTCCGCATCGTAGTCGCGGTACGGCAGCACGCGGCTGAACTGCGGGAAGCGCATCTGCCCAAGGACATCGTTCGCCTCAGAGGATGCATCGGGCATCTTCAGCGCCGTCAGCAGCGAGTTGACCGTGCGGGTGACGGTATCCAGTGGATTACTCACGGTTATCCTCCTTTTTATTGTCGGCCGTTTTTACCGCTTCCGTCGCAGGGGCCGGGCGGCTGGCGGGGATACCGTAGCGAAAACGCGCTGAGCGCATCTGACCGTACAGGCAGAAATACGGGCGGCATCCCATAAGCAGCGCCGCCCCTGAAAACACAATGGCCATCACAATCCACAACAACTTAAGCGGACTCAGCGCCCCGTCAACATGAGCGGCATATCCTTTAGCATCGGTGATGTCGCTGCCTCTGTCCTGGCAAACGGCAGAAGGGCCACCTGCAAAAATCTGCACAGGCTTGTCCGGCGGGGTAGCCGGTATAACAGGTTGTAAAGGTTCATCAAGGCAGGCGGCAATACGGAACTCGCCACTGCTGACGTTGTGCGTGACGGCCATAATTTCCTGCGCCATCGCCTCTCCGGGCGTGGTGTCCTCCATCCACAAAAGCATGGCAACCAGCAGCATCAGCATGGCGGCAGGCCAGACAATCAGATAGTGAAAAGCCCAGGCAAGCCATCGAAGGCAATACAGCAGGACGGACAGAAGCTTAAGCATCATTCCCGTTACCTCCGGGATTCAGCGGAAACCAGACGCTGCAGTTCTGACGGATAGCCTCCGCCAGCTTTTCCCCGTCTTCACCCTTACACAGTTCCCGGAGCTGGCTGACGTCAGACTTCGCCAGGAAAACCCTCATCTGCTGTGTTGTTACGCTCATACCTGAACCCGGTTTTCCCAGGAACAGGCAATGCCCACGTTCCCGCTGCAGCATGAGTTGAGAAAGCGGAAACTTCCCGTCAGGTGCGGTAGCACAGGGCAGAGACGCAGAAAGCCTGAAGTCGCTCTCTGCGGAATTAACAATGATGACGCGCATCCCCGTATGCCCGCAAAAGGCCGCAATATCATCAAGGTGGAGGGTCTTACCCGGACCGCCGTTACTGTTGGTTGTCATGATGTTCGTCTCATGGTTTTTTGCCATCGTTCTGAATGTCTTTGCGTAATTCACGCCAGTCGCGGAGTTGTCGTTCTGATAAAAAGGTCCGCATAACATCAACGCTGATGGCTGTCTTACCGCTACCGGTTTTCCCCACGACCATCACATTGGTTTTTCTTCTTCCCATCGGTCACCTCAGATACTGTTTTTGTCGTATTTCCAGAGCCCGCTGGCATTCCGTACAGGTACGTACGCCCGGGATGACCTGCCGCCGCCTGAGGGGGATACGATTACCACAGCATTCGCACCGGTTGCGGCTTTTGCCCTGCAGACAGGACCGCTGCCTCGCGGCCTGTATATGAAGCTGGTTCAGCAATTCGTCCTGCTCCTGCAGGAGATCGAGTTCGTCTGCCATCAACGCTCCCTGCTCACACTGTCCGGACACGCTACCGCCCATCCCTTTTCACGTTTCAGGGCACGCGTGATAACGACAGATTGTTAAAATGGGTGCCACACGCGGTGGCGGTTCAGGACTCAGTTAACGCGCGGGGTTCCCCACGCTGAGGGTTTCACAACAAAAAACACCCGCGTCGGCTGGTGATAAACGTCCTGCGTATCGATATAGGGCGCGATCCACAGCCCGGCCGTCTTTTCACCGACGCGAAGCGGCCTCGGGTCCACGATGGACTCACGCTCTGGCGGCGGCACAGTAACCGGTGTGACCGTGGAGAGCGGCGCCCGCGAGGCCGAGTGCGGCTGCGGGCGGGGGAGAGTCGGTGTGCCCGCCAGCGGTGTATTTCTGGATGCGACGGCATGCACCGGTTCAGCCGGCAGCGTAAGGGGCTGCACGGACCGGGTCCGGAAATTACCCTCAGCCAGGCGTGGCAGCGATGTCGCACCCGGCTTTACCGCGCTGGCCTCCTCCAGTCGTTTGGCTTTCTCATTGGCCTGCTCGATGGTCATGCAGGTATCGGATGTCGTCGCGTTACACTCAAAATCGCTCGTTGTACCGGCACATCCCGACAGCGTCAGGAGACTGGCCAGCGTGAGCGCAACAGGCACTGTCTTGTTCATTTGCGGTTCCTTTACGTGGGGTTACTGTGAGTCGGCCTTCGGCATAAACTGGCTCTGGTTAAGTCTGCCCAGCTGGTTGAGCATCTGGTCGGTACTGAACCCGTTCATGCCGCCCTGCGGGACTGACGGTGGCGGAACCGGACTGCGTTCGTCGCCCTCCGCCTTGCTTTTGTCATTCTCGTGCGCCAGCTCTTCAATGGTTTTCAGCTGAAAACCGTCCTGAAAGACAACGGTCACTTCGTTACCCGCCCCAATCGGGATGACGGGGTGGTACTGCTCTGCGCGCTTGATGTAGTAGTCGCTGAGGGTCTGGGCGGCTTTGGAGGCACCGCCGCCAATCCCCATCTTCATCACGTCACCCGCGCCGAGGGATGCCGTGGCGCCGAGTCCGACCGAGGGCTGGGACGCGGTCTGCACGCCCTGACCGATGCCGTCAACAAAACCCGCGCCCCATGCCCAGCCGAGGATTTTGCCGTTTCGCATCACCACCTCGCCCTTGATGCCGTTTTTCCCCCGGAAGCTGACGTGTCCGGCAATGGGCTGGTCGATGGTGACGCCGTGCTTCAGGCAGCTGATGTTGCGGGTACGCACGATGGCGCGCTCGCTGGACACGTCGCCCCAGGCTTCAAGCCCGATGAAGCAGCCGGTGAGGTCGTAGCTTTTGCTGTTGGGCATTTCCACCCTGCCGGTAATGCGCAGCTGCATCGGCACCGTGGACTCGTTACCGGTTACGGAAGCGTTGGCATCAGCCCCCTCAATCAGCATCGATTTGGCGAAGCTGCCCGACGGGATGTACGGCAGGGACGGACCTTTGTTTTCATCGCTGCGGGCAAAAGACTGCCGGCGCAGCTGGTTGGGTACGGGGATGGGCTGGTACTGCACCTGCGCCGGCGGCGTGACGCCGTTACCCGGGTAGAACGCCGTCGGCGGTGGGACGGCCCCCGTCTGCGGCGGGAAACCGGTCGGCTGCGGCTCACCTTCAGGCCCCGGTGCAGGAGACGGCGGCTGCGGTGCCGGCTCACCCGATGCGGTGACGGGTTTTGCCCCCAGCGCGCTGACCTGAGCGGAAAGCGCCGCGTTGTCCTGGTTAAGCTTGTCTATCTGGTGCTGGTAGCCTGCCTGCCCCTTACTGAGCAGCTCAAGCTCGCGGCGCATTTCGGCATACTGCTTCTGCATTTCGGAGGCGGTAGCCTGCATCTCGGTCGTGGCATGCTGCTGTACCTTCTGGTCAAAGGTGCTGTCCACCACACCGGTCATATCGGGCGCAGGCTCGCCGGCTGCTGCCGCATCGCTGCTCCCCTCGTAACGCGCATCCGCCAGATACCAGCCACCGCCGCCTACCACACCCACGGTCGCCAGCACAATACCCAGCCAGATAAACTGCTTGCGCTTCACCACTGAATTAATGCTGGCCATCAGCCGCACCTCCGCTGCTGATAATGAAGACCTGCAGGGCGCCGCCCGCCATCAGCTGACGAGAGGCTTCACCGAACAGCACCCCGCGAATACCGCTCTGCCAGAAGTCGCTTTCCGCGATGTTACGGGCCATCCCGGTATTGTTGGTGACGCGAAAGCGCACCACCTTAAGGTGATTGCCCACCCAGACGCGCTCCGGGACTGCAGAAAGTCCGGCGGGCGCGACGAGGGCTTCATGCGTGACGGGAATAGCCTGCCAGCCGGACGGCAGCTTCCCGCCAAGCAGATGCTGGCTCAGGGAAACCAGCGTGGCCTCATAGGGAGAAGACTCCTCCCAGGTGCGCGCCGCTTCGCCCGTACCGGACAGCTCGCTGACCAGCCGGATGGTTCGCCCCGCGCCCGCACGTGGCACGGCCTGTACCGAGAAGTTGAGGCCGCGTTCGGTTTCCAGAATGAACGTGAAGGGCTTTTTGTTGAGGGTGCTGACAATCACACCGCCGCTTGCCGTCTGTTCCTGCCGCGTCAGCTCACCGTCGAGGCTGGTCAGGGCCGTCACGCGGTCACCTGCGACCGTAAAGAGGTTCGGGTCGGTGTTGCTGACCGCGATGCTGGCCTGCCCGCCGTTCGTCAGCGGAACAATCGTGGCGGAAAGCGCAGTGGGTGCGGCGACCGTCTGACCGGAAGCGAGCATCATCAACGCAAGCAGCGCACGGCGACTATTTTTGTTCATCTGTGATTTCTCCGAAGTGGCTGAGCCAGCTGATGCCGTCCTCGCGCTCAAATTTAAGAACGTACTGTTTCAGCTCGGGATACGGTTTCGAGTCGCCTATCCAGGTTTTCAACTGACCGCGCACGTCCACGCGGCTGCTTGCCGGATAAACCTTCACGCTGGTCATATAGAAAGACGAGTTGACGTTGTTGTCCTTAATGCGCTTCGCATCCTCGGCAAGCCTGATTTTCAGCTCGTTCTGCGCCGCCGGCTTGACATACGCCAGCAGCTGCTCATGAGAGGCATCAACGGTTTCCGGGGTGACATTCAGGCGAAGGGCGATAAGCGACAGGGCCATCTGCTGCAGGTAGGAGGCATCCGCCTGATTCTGCGACACGGCAAACGGCGCGTTGAAAAGCATTGGCGTGACGATAGACTTCTGCTCATTCTGAAGGCGGTAGTTGTTGACGGCCTGAATAACGTTGGTGGTGATACTCCCCAGAATAACCACCCCCATGGCAATAAAGCCGATGGCAATAACCCGCTGTGTACTTAATCGAGCTCCGTGTTCCATCTGATTATTCCTGTCTATTTAATCCACTGGCGGTAGCATGAGTCGGGTACATCATGGAAAATCCCCCTCAGCAGTGAGGTCGGCATATACCAGTAGACCAGGTCCCGCAGCCATGAGCTGCCCCGCCCTTTCTTGAGCTTTTTTATTCCGAGATAGGCCAGTACGGCAGCGATAATTCCGGGGATATAATGCTGGGTCCAGAATCCCCACCCCAGGCAGACAATGGCCGGAATAAGTTCATCCACAGGAAGGCCAAACCAGCGGCTCTGATTCGTCAGGGTTTCGGGAAAGCGATATTTTTTGAGAGATTCATCTGCCATATATATTCCGTCTCCGGTACAGCTGGCAGTATGGAAATACCTGCCAGCCGGATTACAGGCAAAGCCCTCCCGTGAATGCTCGTGAAGGGCATTCAGAATTAAACCGGAATTTAATAGTCGGAAGTGGCTCTGAAAGGCGGTCTCTGGATATCAGTATCCTGCGACAGACATACCTACAGTGACGAATACGGACAGGATCGCAAAGCCCGCCAGGAACTTGAGGTTCTTGGTCGTCATATACATCACGGCCCCAACCAGGACTTCGGCAAGAATAACCCACTTAACCACGCTGGAATCTTTACCAAATGTTCCTTTAACGGTTGCATCGCCGCTGGACATCAGATCTTTACCCGCAGTCGAGGCCAGAACCGTTTCAGGGAAAAACGCAGCAATGGCTGCGACAGGCAGGGCAAACTTCAGCGCTTTGAGTAACGCGACTTTGCTGAATTTTTTCTTTGCAGTGGTCGCGGGTACAGCGTTAATTACAGACACATCAGTCATATTTATTAATCCTTTAAATGTTAATGAAACAGCCATAAAAAAGGCCAATATTTCGTTAATGCCATTCAGTCGAAATTATTAGGTATCACCTCCACCATTTCAGCATTGTAAAAGTCGGGGAATTTGATCAGATGGTCATGAAGCCTTTCCCGTACTTCATAAGTCTTACACCATCCACTTCGGTTTTTTGCATTGATCAGTTTTAAGTTAGTTTCCTCATCAAACCTGACGGTCACAAAATAACTCTTAGAAAAGTCTGGATTATCCATAACCCTGAACATAGGGAATCTATTGAGGTGATCTCTGACCCTAAAAAAAACCTCGAATCCGCGACTTCTGCCACTTCTCGAAGTAGCAGAACGCAATAAACTCTCTGTCACAGAATCGAGTTTGAGTCTGACGGTATTTCCCAATGCTGGAGAGCTGCTATATCTCCTCATCACAACCTCCTTATTAAAAAGACATGCTGCAATAATATCCCAAAGATGCACTCAGAGCGATATACTAAAAGTTCCCCATTTTTTAACATAACAACAACAAACCAGATTTCATAATTTCGCCTTACGAAGTAGATTGCACTTAGAATTGATTAACTCGAATGCATATCTGTGAATACTTGGTAAGAACGAGTGAGTCTTGAGATATAGAATCATGTCATCTTTATTGTCTATTTCCATAATAGAATATGCTTTGGAAATTCTTTTCTTTGAAGCACCAGATGTTACGCTTAGTAATCGAGAAATAAAATCATGTGTAAAACCGCTGAAGAAAAGACAAAAGCTTTGGTAAACACCAGGCTCAAGGACTAAAGCAGGGTTCTTTATCTCGAAAACATCATTCACAATATGATTAAGATCCCTGCTATTGGCCTGACTAAAAACAGCATCCTTTATAAAATGCCACAATATATACGATTCAGAATCAATACAAACCACCTGAAACAGAACACACCAGTAGAAATAATCTTCAATAACAAAGCTCTTTATTATTGCCATATCAGGATTAGCTAGTGCATCGACCTCTTTTTCCAGAAGTGCACATTTCAACTCAAGAGGAAGTTTTTCAAACCAGTAGGCGGAGTCATATTCACAGCCTTTTATAACATTCGAAAAATTGTGATTTGAATATACAAAGACACCAGAAGAATTTCTGATACAGATGGGAACTTCAGAATTATCAAAAATTTTAAATCTTGTTGCTTCTTGTTGTGATTGACTGGAATCAGAAGAACGCATAAGATCGCGCGCACTCATATAACCTCCTTACTAGGCTGTGTGGGTAGCTGGTACTTAGGGGGGCAATCCCTGGGTACCAGCGATTCGACAAAACTTGCCGAAAATCAAATTTTAGTTAGGACACTGCTAAAATATACCTTTCCCTACAGAAATTGTCATTAAAAAAAACAGTTAAATGTGATTTTTAAGACATCTATATAGTTAATCATTATCGGTTTCTTCACCTGACTCTGGAAAGAAGGTTTCCACGATCTCTTTAACATCATCTCGTATATTCTGAACCATCCCCCGGAACTCAAATTTATCATTTCCTGCAATGTGCGGGCTCATGGACTCCATTGCGAGAAGCTTACTGGAGATAAACTGTGTTTTAAGTACGGCTTCAAGAATAGTTTTATTGAAAAGCATCTGGTTAAACGGCGACTCCTTGCGCTCCATTTGCGCCTCATAGACACGCAAGCCTAGTTCGACGAGCATCGATATAACGCTTGAACTGCTGACATCTTCTTTCCTGGCACCTTCTGCCCGGCGCTGTTCGACGATAGAATTTATTTTATTTACCACGTCGTCGCTTACATATGCTTGTATCTTTGCCAAAGCTCATCTCCTTTTTATTGCAGTGGAAGGATATTATTTTGACTGCCGAACAGCGCCTTTCTACCGTCAAATTCACCGGCGGATTGCAGGCGGTTCATCCAGTGGTTTTATGACGAGTCGTCGGCGATTCACATGGCGGATTGCCGACGATTCACTATCACACAACATTATGAAATATATATCGTGAATCGTACATGATTCATTAATGAATATCCAATGATTCATACAGTAGTCACAGATGAATCTTATTAAGTTCCACATTGGAACTGAATGGAATTTAAAAAACATAAGTGCATGGTTTGAAAGGCCAATCAGCAAAATTTTAATTTTGCGTGGGGTGTGCTGCTTTTGGTGGTGAGGAGTGCATATTAGTTGAGTCTGGTTCTGGGATGGGTTAACGTATTTCCGGCATGGTGCCCGGAGGGAAGAAATGAAACGGATTGCTCTTACGTTTTTAACGCTGGCTTTTTCTGGAATGTTGAACGCTGCTGATTGTTTTGATCTGGCAGGAAGGGATTATCATATAGATCCAGATTTGCTTCGGGCAATCTCCTGGAATGAATCGAACTTCCGTACAGATGTTAAAGGCTACAATCCTGTTTCGGGCTATGGCTCAGGACTTATGCAGGTGGACTCCCAGCATTTTAACGAACTGGCTCGTTATGGAATAAAACCGGAGCATCTTATTTCCGACCCATGTATGAATATCTACACAGGGGCCTACTATCTTGCAATTGCATTCAAAAAGTGGGGAGTCAACTGGCAGGCCGTGGGAGCGTATAATGCAGGTTTCCGGAAAACAGAAGAACAGGCGCAGAGAAGATATGTCTATGCCAGAAAAATTGAGGCAACATACCGGGCGATAAAGAAGAATAAAGACTCAGGGCAGACTCTCTCAAAACAATAAAAAAGACCTCGTATTGAGGTCTTTTTTCCATCCTGTCTTTAACCCGTCAATCAATAGCCCGGTAAATCAAATGAGCTTCAGGGTGTTTTATGATACTGATGTAGTCTTTCAGTGCATCCTGACGAGCGACGAGGTGTTTACAGACTTTCGCATATTCAGGCCCCATATCTGCGACCTGCCAGGACAACCAGTTCATAATCATCAGTGTGGCAATAATTCCGGCAGCATCAGCACTGACCTCTGCTTCAAAGTAATTACCAGGAACAACCATGTTATAGCGCTGTTCTCCTTCCGGTGCGATATATCCTGTTTGTGCGGTGGTGAATCTGACACAGTTCGGAGCCACGTTTCCGCCAGTGCCCTGCGGAATAATCCAGTAATTCCAGAAACCGCCATCATAATCTGAATGCTGACGTAACCAGCTGGCAATCATGTTATCAGCAAAAGGCGTAAAAAAGAGCGCAGGAATAAAATCAAGACGCTCATCGCCATCTGTAACTGAGTAGCGCTGGCGCTCATCGATTTTAAATTGTTCGGCTGATTCACGAGTGACGGTTTTGACGTTTAATGTGTGCATTCTGGTTTTCTCCTCATTGGGTTATTATCATTCGACTTCATCACTGAGCGGCGAAGGGCAATGAGCAGCTGACAGAAAGGAAATAAAGGGGCGCGCAGCGTTTATATACCCCTTTATTTCCTTTCTGGCTGATGCTAAAAGCAGCCCTCCGCGAACTGATGAAATCGGGCGATAGTCACACCAGGAGAATGCACACATCCCGTAATGGAAAATCGGCGTAAGACGAATTACCGTTACGGGCTTCAGAGTGGAGGTAATTTATTACCGCCACGGTGAAAGCGGCGCATCCATTCTGGATGCAGCAAGCGTGAATTTGAATTTGCGTCAGGATGGACGCCCGAAGGGCGGAGACGGTTTACCGGCTCCGTTCACGACAGCCGTGTCCCTTCAGGGACGACGCCCGGAGAAGAAAGGATAATATCCATATCAGCGGCAGAATAATAAAGACCATCGCCAGCAGGAGAATGAAGAATAGTAATCAGCTGACCAAAAGACAGGAACTTCAGACAACCTCGCGCCGGAATAACGCAGGCAGCGCGACAGCGCAGCCTGCTTGTTCTGCGCCGCAGGCGCGCGGCCTTTGATGCCACCAAAGGCAGGATACTTCCCTGCCCTTCTGGATGGTTATGCAGCTTCATTTATACCGCGCAAAAATTCGCGCATGGCACTGATACGGCGCTGATCGTCCAGCCGCTTTCCAAAGTTGTTGATGTAGTACACCGGCGTATACCGCACCCTGTTTAACTGCATCGTCAGCGTATTGCCCGTGACCACCTCGGCAGGAATACCCAGCAGGGAAAGCTGAATAAACGCCATATCGGCCGCAACAGGATCGATATCAATGCAGCTTCCGAACATATGTTCAGACGGGTTATAGCCCGCCTCCAGTAGATATTCCGCATACGCCACAATCATTCCCGCCGCACCGCTTGCCGGATCGCTGACTGTCACAAACCCCTCACGGCGTATCGTTTCGTCGACGTCCGGCATCAGCAGCCTCGCCAGCAGTGACTGGACGTGATACGGCGTGAAATACTGTCCGTTGCGGTCGTCGCCAAGCTCAAGCTCCATGAAGATCGCGCCGAGGAAGTCGTGGAATTTGGCCTCCAGTGCGCAGACCATCAGGCAGAAAAGCGTATGCAGGTTGCTGATATCGCTCTCGCTGTACTTCGCGCAGATTTTGCGGCTCTGCTCAATATTCTCCGGCGTTCTTATCCGCGCCATATCCAGCTCGCTGGCGGCCAGCGTGATAAAGTCGCTGAACACCTCCCAGCGGCGCAGGCTGCGGGCGGTATCCCTGAACACGCTGATAAACTGGCGGCGGGCGTCCCCGATGGTCATCATCCGGTGCGGTATCGGCTGCGCATTCACGGTGGGCAATACGGGTTTAGCGGGTGTTAAGGGTGCGGCTTCTCTCGCCTGGTCAAAGAAGCTGGCAAAACTGAGTTGAGACATCGTTCCTCCTTAAATGCCGCCCCGTAAGGAGCGGCTCAGTTATCAGTTAAATGCCCGCTTCAGTTCGAGCGTGCGTAACACCTGCCCCCACTCGCTCACTCGCATGGCAGGAATACGAACGGCGCGCCCCTTCTTCCGGCAGTGCGCAATGTGACGACCCAGCGCCCGCATTTCGGCGCTGATTTCGTCACGGTCGATATCACTGCGTTTAATACGCACCTGTTTTTTTACGGGTGCGTTTTCCGCCTCAAGCATCTGGACATACAGGGCTGTCGGTGTAACAATCGAAACTTCACTGAATTGCATTGGTTTGTTCCTTTTGGTGAAGGCCGGATTCGTAGTTTCGACGCTGAGAATCCGGCGGGATATGGCAGACGAAAGTCTGCCTTTTTCATTTCTGGCGCTGCTCAACCTCCTTAACGCGTGCCAGAATCTCCGCGTGGTCAAGGTTGCTGTAGTCACGCATCCGGTAATAACGGATACCGATCCGCGCGTAGATTTCGGTCACATTGCCGCAGACCATTTCCGCCAGCATGAAGGTTTCACACTCGCCGTTCTGACTGCTGCGCCAGTTCATCGGGTACATCAGCCCCAGCGCATCATGGAAGGCGTGAACGTCGATTTCGACGGGCGCGGTCAGATATGACTTTTCGCGGCTCAGCCAGTTCGCGCGTTCGGCCTCACTGGTCGCGTAAACACCCGTTTCGGCACTGGATTCAGTCAGATTTAAGTGCATGGTTTATCTCCTTCTGGTTAATGGCGTTGATGTTTCGCCGTGGTGGTTATTCGTCGAACGTGATGCCGGAAAAATGCGCCATCAGAAGCAGCATGTCGGCAATGTCATCGACTTTCTGCTGAATTGCTGGCGTGGCTTTCAGGATGCGCGTTACTGCGGTTCTGAGTTCGCCCATATAGCGGTTTGCAGACTCGCCCAGCGCCGTTTTGTCCGTATTGCTCTGGTACTTCATCAGGGCTTTACTGACGAGGGTTTGCAGGGTATCAAGCTCGCTGAGCGCGCTTTTCTCCCATGCGTCGAAGCTGAATGTGCTGTTCATGTTACCGTTGCTGATGTTCATGATGTTTCTCCGTTGTGACTGGCGGCATCCCCTGCCGCCGTGGCTGACATTTAAGGGTGCTTACTCGCAGAGCATGGCGCATTCAAAGGCCATACAGTCTTTCAGGCTCTTGTCTGCATACGCCCATGCCGCCCGTCCTGTTTCTCCGTATAACCACACCGCCTGAGCCTTAGCCTGTAGCCACGGCTGGACAATGTGGAATGAGAGAAGGGGCTTGTCGGTATGCCAGTCCATCACACCCTCGTTCCAGACGTTTTTGCTCATGGCACACAGGATGTTGCAGACTTCTTCCGCCTCTTCGCCTTCTGACAGCTGCAGGTTCCAGACCTGACACAGCTCCAGCAGGAATGACTTCTGCTCTGCAATAACGCAGGCCAGACGCGCTTCTGGGTCTGAACCCCATCTTTCGGAAGATTCTTTGGTGGCGGTTTTGACGTTGACGTTCTGTGTGTTCATCCTGCTTTTCCTCCTGTCTGGTGGTTAATCCATCTCTCGGTGAGTTCCCTGGCGGCAAAGGGCAAAGGAGCGACGGCGGGGCGGCAGGAGAAGGGCGGAGACAAAAGTTTTTGCGGTCCTTCGCAAAAAGTTTTGGCGGAGTTCATTTCACCCTTCGGATGACGACACGACGGTGCTACGACAAGCCCTCCGCCCGGGAACTTAACGGGAGAGGGCTCGCCAGAGGTACGGGGAGAGGATGAACACACCCGACACGGCGGAACGGCGTGGCGTCAGCGGACTGTCGGCAGTTTTACCGCCGACAGGGTGAAGCGGCGCGTCCGTTTACGGACGCAGCAAGCGCAGGGGGTTGACGTTGCGTCAGGATGGACGCCCGGAGGGCAGAGACAGCTTGCTGGCTCTGTTCACGACAGCCGTGTCCCGTCAGGGACGACGCCCGTGTGCTGCTGTTTCGGTGAAAACAGCCAGTTCATTAGCCAGACCCGCCAGCGTATACCGCTTTTTATCCAGCACATCAGCCCGCAGCAGCAGGCTGTTAACCAGAAAAGTGTCCAGCACCGGCGTTCTGCGCAGACATTTAATGATGTTATCCGAAAAGCATGTGTGCAAAAAAATCCCGACAGGCCGTCAGCCATCTTCAGCCTGCCAGCGATACAGACAGCTCAGGGACAGGTTCAGTTCATCAGCAATACTCCGCACCTTTTCACCCGTTTCGTTGCGGGCCTTCATTCTGCGCACGGCCTCCTGCCGGATCTCTGCGCTGACCCTTTTCACGGCAGGGGAGGTTTCCCATATCCGGTTTATGGTCGCCGTTCTGGAGGACGACTTTTGCTGTAGTGCTGAGGGGCTGCTTCGGTCTTTTATCCTGGCGTACCCTTCCGCCATCATCCTGACCTGCAGGTCAGGGTCCAGCTCACCGCTCCGGATACGTCTGATAACGTTATCCCGGCATCTGGCTGAGTGTTCGGCACTGGCAAGCGGGACATGTTTGGCTATACCCCAGCGCTCGCGATATTCGCTTACCGACATCTCATGTGTCATACGCAGATGCGGAGCCAGGAAGGAAAACGCCCTGCCGCACTCCCTGCAGACGATGTTCCCCCGCGTATTCCGTTCTGTTGCCATCACTCCACCTCCCTGCCGTCGCCGTATCCCTCAGCCCAGTCGGTAATCTGCGTATCAAGTACGTCCAGCTGCTTCTCCACTTCTTCGGCCAGCATGTTGAAGTCGCACTCCAGACCACCACTCAGGCCATCCCACTCAACCGACATATCGGTGAGCTTGTTTATCATCGTCTTCAGGCGTTTACATTGACTGCGGGCAATTTTCAGTTCCTGCCCGTACGGATTTGCTCTCCTGCTCATGTCCCCTCCCGGAACGTCAGCTTGTTCGGTACCATCCAGTGCTCCATCTGTCGTACGGGAACGGAAGCCTCTTCTGTCAGCAATCCGGCCTCGAACACCATGCTCCAGAGCGGTTCGCGGGCAAATTCATCCCGCTCCAGCGCCGACAGGGAAGGAAAGCGCTCGCTCCAGCGCCAGAACATCTCCTCCAGGTCGTACTGGCGCAGTTCCGTACCTGACCAGCGCGCACTCCAGCTGCTGACCGTTTCGGGCGTATGAAAAGCCAGCTCAATTTCCGCCTGCCCCGCCAGCGCCTGGTACGCACGCTCACGCTGACACCGTTCTTTGTGCCGCTGGCGGGTGTATTTTTCATCCCGCAGCGCGTCCTGACAGCGAACCCGCTCGGTCTGCTGAAAGGCCACCTCCGGAAAGAGGCGCTGACCCGCACCGACAGGAAGCGGCAGCCAGCAACACGTCCCGCGGCTTTCAATCAGCGCATCGATGGCACTGAGCCAGCTGTCCCTGCTGCCCCGCAGCTCCCGCGCCGTCAGCACCGGCGCAAAATAATGGATTTCCCTGAGTGAGATGCGCGTGCTGCCCGTGAGCCGCCGGAAAAAGGCGCTGGCATACGGATACATCGTGGACACCGCGCCGCGCGACCGCCGGCGTTCAACCTCCGCAATGGCCTCCATCGCGGCGCGTCGCTCAGGGCTGAAGGGAACCAGTGACAGGTTTGCAGGTATCATGCTGCCCCCTCCGCTGCCAGGATACTGATGATGCTGGCCTGACTGTAGCCGTCCGCATCGAGCCGCGCCGTCAGGCTGAGAGTGTGGCTGATAAGCTCCGGCTGGTAGCCGTTCAGGGTTCGAATAACGGAGAACGGGCGACCGCTGGCGGGCACGAACACCACCATCCACGCCGGACTGATGGCACCAGGACTGCACACGGCAATATGATAATTGCCGTGCGAGGGGGTAAAGCGTATCTGTACGGGGAAGAACCCGCCGAACTCGCTGCGGTACTCGCCGTTCATGTCCCAGTTTTCAGGGCAGGACAGGTCACGCATCACGGCGTGGGTCAGTTCGCGGCGGTAGTCTTCGCCGCTGTCGCGCCAGTCCTCCATCTCGTCAGGGGACATGGTCTTCAGCACATCGGGGGTCAGAACAGTCTGCATGGGTATCTCCTTACTGCCGCCCCGCAGGGCGGCTCTCCGTTATCAGGCGGCGTGTGCCGTGTTGGTGGTCTCGTTGTCAGTGCTGTCGGTATCGGAAACAGCGTCGTCAGCACCGGATTCAGTCGCTGGTTCCGGTCCTTTGAGCCACGCTGGAACCCAGCGGGTGTGCTGCATAAAGTGCTCCGCATGCCCTGCTGCATCGCCCTTCTTCATCTTCTCTGCGTCACCCGCCGCGCCCGTCAGCCCCGCCTCTTTCAGGGATGCGACAATCTGCGGATGTTTCAGGCTGCCGAAGTAGTTGTCCTTCGTCGGCTGCCACCAGTCTCGCAGGTGGAACCCGATTGCCGCCTCGACCGTATCGAGGGTGCTGCGCGAGGTGTGCCCCATATCGCGGGTCTGTACACCGTCCACGGAGCAGGCGGTGCAGAAGGCCATGAGCGACATCAGCACCCCGCCGTCGAGTGCAAAAAAGGTGGTGAAGTCCTTTTCCCACCCTTCCGGCAGCAGGGCTTTCAGCCTTGCCCGTTCGGTCATCAGGATGTTAAACGCTGCGCCATCCTTACCGGATGGGGCGTTCTCCGTCAGGCTGCCGTGAGACACGGTCAGGCTGATTCGGAACGGATGCGTCGTGGTCAGACAGCCGGAAAAGACGCAGGTACACATGCGCCAGACCATCAGCGCCACCGCTTTTTCGGGCTGCTGCATCAGCGCCGCCTGTACCGCCAGCGTACGCTCGGAGGACATTTTCGTGAGCAGCGGGACGCTGATCCCTTCTGCGGCATCGGCCTGACGCGAGGTGAACGGCACCGTTACGCTGCTGGTTTCGGTTTCTTCCGGCATATCGGCTTTCAGGCGCACCCCGCGCTGCACGTACACCTGCCCTTCGTACAGACTGACCATCACCCCTGCGCCTGACTTCATGTCGTCAGTCCACGCGCTGACTTCTGCGGCCTGTTCGATGGCTTCGATCTCAACTTCCAGCGCGTCCGTCTCGTCACAGCGGGAATCGTATCCGTCCCATTGCTCACGGAGTTCATCAAGGCGCTGCTGCTGCTCAGGGGTGTATACAGGCTCGGGTTCAACAGGCTGAACGAACTCCTGACCGTCTTCTCCGTGGTACCAGATGCGGGCTGCACGTCCGCGACTCCATGCCCAGCCCTCACGCTGCTTGATGTCCAGGGCGATATGCTCCAGTTTTTCCTGCGCCAGACGCTCAACCAGTACGCTGTCTGCCGTGCCGTCGCCCTCGTCCTGGCTGAACAGATCTTCGCGGACGTAACCCCCTGCCGCCTCGTACGCTTCGCGCCCGATAAACCGGAATTTTGCGTTGTCGGTGCGCATCTCGGTGTCGGTAATGGCGCGTTTAATCAGGTGTGCGGGGGCATTCGACCAGCTGGCTTTTACGGTATCGAGGATTTCGGCCTGACGGGCGTGATCGTCCTCGAGGCAGAGCGCCTGACACTGTTCAACGGTCAGTTCGTCCTGCGCGAGCTTCTCCATCAGGGACGGGGCGAGGTTTGCCAGCTTCAGCATGCGCTGCACGTGGCGGGAGCCGAAGCCGAGGGCGTCGCCAATCTGTGCGGGAGTTTTGCCCTGCTCTGCCAGCGTACGGAAACCTGCGATTTGCTCGGCGGGATGCATGGCGGCGCGCTGCTCGTTCTCAGCAATGGAGGCAAGGGCAGCAATGTCGTCTGAGACGCGTTTCACCATGACGGTATGATCGGCCGCAAGACGGTCTTCCTGTGCGAGCAACTGCAGGGCAGTCAGTCGGCGGCCACCTGCAGCTACGCCCAGCTTTCCGTCCGCAAGAGAGTGAACAATCAGGTTCTGCAGGAGTCCGAGTGCCTCAATGGAGTCGGCCAGACCGCGAACGCTGTCCACGGAATACGGGATGGTGCGCACGTTAAGCGGGGATTTAACGAGAGCAGACAGCGGAACATACTCGATGGCAGCGGCCTCAAGGGCGACTTTCAGGGCATCTTCCTGCGCCTTCGTGATTTTTTTGCTGCTCGCTTTTTTGGGTGCTTTTGCTTTAACATCGGTTACTGACATAGTTAATACCTCACAGATTGATGATTGTCCGGCCCTGCGGAGTTACCGCTCCGGCAGGGCACCTCTTCCTTACTGCTGTTTACGAATACCGTAACGTTCGGTGTAACGGTTGAGCCATTTCCCGGCATCCGCTTCAAAATTCCACGCGCGCCAGACCATTTCACCGTTCTGACGAACAATCAGGCGAAAATGTGTACCCTGATCGTCCTCAATTGCCACGTTGGTGTACTGCGCCGCAACGGCCTCAGCCTGTTCGCGGGTAAAGGTGTCGTCGGGTAAAACCGTCAGCGCCTCGTTCATGTTGTTCCTCCTCCTGAATCTGTTTTGCTTTTAAAAAACCATCACCCGTTGAGTTGCCGGGGCCGCGGTTTTGACGTTTTGCGGGGACCTGCTGAACGCCCCCGATGGTTGTTACCTTCACCCGTTTGAGAGCCGTTCGCCGCAGGGGCGTAAACCAGCGCGGACGATGGCGGATGTCCGGGGCGCGGTTTACCGCGTGCCATTTACCCTGGACAGCTGACAGCGGCTGTGCTTGTCTCAGCCCCGGCGAAAGGACTCAAAAGGGTGAAAAAACCAGGCAAGGAATGAGCAGGAACCCGCCGCAACGACGGAACGCGCGGGCGCGAAACGGCGTTGCCCCGAAGAGGCCCGGCAGCATTACCGCCGGGCTGGTGAGAGCGGCGCATCCGTTTACGGATGCCGCAAGCGTGATGTTGAACCTGCGACAGTGCGATGGAAGCCCGACAGGGCGGAGACGGTTTACCGGCTCCGTTTACGACAGCGCCGGTTCCCGTCAGGGAAGTCGCCCACAGGCAGACACAACAGGAAGAAAAACCGACAGAACAGCGATATCAACCAGTACGCCATCGGTATGGCCACTATTGGCAACGGCAACGGCAACGGCAACGGCAACGGCAACGGCAACGGCAACGGCAACGGCAACGGCAACGGCAACGGCAACGGCAACGGCAACGGCAACGGCAACGGCAACGGCAACGGCAACGGCAACGGCAACGCAGGTATTATCACCGGAACAGAAATAACGCCGACCAGCTGCAGCACACCGGTAAACATACCCTGACACCACAGGTACATCAGACGCTGGCGGAGATGCGCGGCGGCGCAGGCGCGGCGTACTTCGCCGGCAGGCAGCGCCTGCCAGGGTTTTGCGCGCGGGCTGACAGGCGGCTAAACCGCCTGCCGGGGAAAATCAGTTGCTGAAGACGTAGCCGTCATGGAATACATAACCGCTGCTGAACAGGTCACGCGCCCAGGCTTCAAAATCGAAATAGCTGCGCAGCGGCTCCGGCACCTCATTCAGCAGGCCGTTGTCTTCAGCCATTTCACGCGCATAGTCCTCCTCGCTCTCCGCCTCGCCGCGATACGCATCGTCAAACGCGTCATAGTCACACTCGCCGGTATACTCCGCCCAGGCGATAAACGCGGCCTCCCTGCCCTCTTCTTCAGCCTGTTTGTACGCGGCGATAAAATCCCAGTCGATGGCGCATTCAGAGACGAACTGCGACGGAATGCCCTCCCAGTCCAGGAACATAAATTCTGCGTCCCATTCATCGGCGTGCAGAGCCAGACAGGCCTCGTAAAAATCCTCCCTGCCGTCAAACTCCGTAAGGTCAAACCATTTTCCGAAAATGCTCCCGCAGTTGTACTTGTGGTACGTGCCAACGTAGACAGCAGGCGTGGTGGTCGTAGTGCTCATAGAAATTCCTCCGTGGTCGATGTCGTCTGAGTTCCGGCTTACGCCGTGCCGACACGACAGCCCGACAGGGAGCGAAAAATGCAGGGGCGATGCATGAAGCCGCAGCGCCGGTAAACAGCGGAGAGGGTCTGGACGGTTAGCGAGCGAATATTGAGCGAGATAACGACGGGAAGAACCGCGACAGGCATTTAAACATACGGCGACCGGGTGAAAGCATCGACGCCAGTGAACCCTTGCATTTGCAGCGTTCGGGCTAAAGTAGAGGCACGGCGTTTGCCGCAGGCCGCACAAACGTCACTCACCGCGCGGCCGTAACGCCGTGGAGGTCGCGCCGGAACAGAGGAGCTGGCGACATCCTTTTACGTTGCAGGACCGGCAGGGCCAGGATTGCTCCCGGCCCTGCGGCTGCATCAGATCCGTTCCATCAGCATTCTGACATCGTGTAGTGCCTGTTTGAGGGATTCAGGCGTGGGTCTCCCAGCCTCCCATGCCTGCCCGACAAGATTTTCCAGGTCGCCTTCCTGTCGCCGCAGTACGCGCATGAGCAGCGCCGCGGGAACGCTTACCTCGTATGCCACGGCCTCACGGTGTCGTACCAGAAGGTCGCATACGCCTGAATTTGTAACGCCTTCCCTGCGATATACAGCCATATCCGTATTACCGGTTGTTTCCATCAGTCCCTGAATCTCGGCAGGTTCCGGCTTTACATCAAGTTCACCACAGGCGACATAAAAAGCTTCTTCGGTCCATACCAGCAGTACCAGCGGCTCGTCGGGGGTGAACATGTTTTCTAGCCGGGTGCAGAGTTCTTCGCGTGTTCCGTACATTTTGATTCTCCTGATTCGTTTTCTGACGGGCGTTTCCGCCCGCCCGTGTCAGTCTTTAAAGCTGGCGTCCAGCTCCAGCGCCTGCCGGTATGCTTCAAGATAAAGTGCGTTGATGCGGCAAATTGTCTGGCGGGCCAGGCGCTCCGTCAGGTTCTCCGCGTCGTAGCGGTAGCGGGATTCCAGCGCATTGAGCGTGGCGCGCAGATCGCACATGCTGTTTGCCAGGGCGGCAACGTCGGCACGCAGCGCTTCGTTTCCGGCGTAGTTCGTCATGCGGCCTCCGGATACCAGCGGTCGTCATTTGCCGCCGGGGTCTGCATGGCGCGGCGTACCGCATCAAGGCGTTTCTGTCCCGACTGGTGATACTGCTCCAGCAGTTCGATACCGATGTATCGGCGTCCGGCCTGTAATGCCGCAACGCAGGTCGAGCCGCTTCCGGCAAAGGGGTCGAGAACAATGTCGTTCGGGTGTGTGAAGCTCTCGATCAGCGGTTGCAGGCTGGTTACGGTTTTTTCGGTCGGGTGGTGCCGGTTGCCGCTGTATTTCCAGCCCAGCACGTCCGGCAGCGGGTTTTGCGGCAGACGTGGGCGGCCTTTTGCCAGCAGGTAGGCACATTCATGGCGGTAGCCCACATAGGCGGACTTAGATGTGTAGGTTTTGGCGAACACCAGATGGCCGACCACGCTGAATCCTGCGTGTTTCCAGGCGGCCATAAAGCGATCGACGCGGTTCCAGCCGTAGAAGCTCACCATGAGCGCGTCTTTTTTCAGTACGCGGTACATCTCATGACAGGCGGGTTGCAGCCATTCATCCGTTTTATCGCCGGCAATGGTGCGGCCCTGACGGTCACGAAAACCAACCAGATAGGGCGGGTCAGTCAGTATGAAATCGACAGCCTTCTCAGGGAAGCCAGCCATGACCTGTACGCAGTCACCTAAAATCAGACGGGACATAATCATTTCTCCTTACTCAAATGCGGCGCCAGTTACGCCGTGCCGATACGACAGCCGGGCGAAAAGCGGAGCAGACAAGGGCACCACCGCAAGCCGCAGCGCAGATAAAAGCAGACGCTGACTGGACGGTTTGACGGCGAAAATTGAGCCGGAGAACGACGGGAAGACAGCGGAAAATGCATTTTGAAATCACTGCGACCGGGTGAGGATGGTGGCGAAGCCTCCCTTTTCTGCACAGCGGCACGGCTACAGTAGCGGCACGGCGCTCACAGCAGAGCGGCATGAATGAGGAGCGCAGCGACATCGTTATTTACATCGTCGCTGTCCACAATTTCGGTGGGCAATCCTGTGTATAAAATGGGGGTATTCCGCCCAGGTCGCTACCTGCACGGATGACAGCGCACCTGATAGAGTGGTTGTTTTTTAATCACCGCGCAAACTTCACTTTTCCTGATGTGGTATGTTGGTGCTGACTGTAGACAACCGGAGCGAAAAAGGATGGACAGACAAATGCTGGCAGAGTGGCTGCGGGATATTGCCCAACATATAGAAGAAGAAAGTCCACTGATTCGCGATGTCAGTGTGGGTGATGCTCTCTCAGATGAGGGGTTGGCCAGAAAGATCATCACCATCACGTTCAATGCACAAGGTCGCGCCTCACAGCCTGAAGAGAACGTCAGCGATATTTCCCGGTACTGAACACAACGCGGATGATTTACCCCGTGCAGCCCTCAGCCAGCGAGGATCTGTCGCACGAAATGGAATACTTAGGTAATTCAATAAAAATACTTGTGTATTACATTTGTAATGCTATAGTAATCGCACGCAGCGATTCTCAGATGTCGCTAAAACGTAATACACCTGTATTTCATTGAGAGAGGAGTTCTCATGTCTGAAATTCCAGTGCAATCTCAGCTGACACCGCTGGTTAACACAGTGGCCCGCATCATTGCCATCATGAATAACAAGGGTGGCGCCGGTAAAACCTCCACGATCACCAACCTCGCCATGAGTCTCGCACATGCCGGGCGTCGGGTATTGCTTATCGACGGAGACCAGCAGGCCAACTCGACAGAGGTGATGGCTAACGGAAAAAAATACTACGCGCAGTATGGCCACACCATCTGCGATTTATATAACAACCCGCGCTTCAGTATTTTTGATGCAATTATCCCGGCCGTAAGTGGTGAAGAGGTGATCGATAACCTTTATATCATTCCATCAGATCCGTCGTTTGAACGTGTTATGGAAAACTGCCTGACCCGGCACCATCGGGAAAAAATACTGTCCCGCCATCTGCAGCCGGTGATGGATAAATTCGATTATATCCTCATCGACTGCTCTCCGGGTCTGAACCTGTCCACCACGAACGCGGCATATACCGCAGACCATGTGCTTATACCCGTCGATGGCGGCAGCTTTGCACTGACCGGGCTGGATGTCGTACTGGACTATCTCGATGAGATCCGTGAAACCCGCTTTACCCGGTTCAGTGTATTCCGCAATGAGTACAATGGTGCCAAGAAGAAGATGAACACCTATCTTCATGACCAGCTGGCCAGCAACGAGCGAACCCGTGATAACTACCTGGAAACCCGTATCCGGGCTGATGAGAACATCTCCCAGGCGCAGGTTGCCTGCGTCCCGCTCTGGTATTACAACAAAGGGTCCCTCGCCCTGAACGATTACCGTGCGCTGATGCGTGAACTTGAAACTCTCTTATCAAACGAGGCTGCATAAATGGCTAAAGGCCCTCTCGCGCGTCCCGCAATGGTCAAACCTGAAACCGCACAGGGAGAGGCGAAAACCCGCCTTTCTAACGTCAAGGTCAACCGTAACAGAACGACCAGCGAAAATCCCAAAACCATCCGCATGACACCGGCGGAAAAAGTGATGTGCAGCGAACTGGTTGATGAAATTCAGGATCTCACCACTAAAACCATCACCGACTCAACCGTGCTGCGTGCAGCGCTGTATCTGGCCCGGGAAGCAGGACCGGAAAAAATGCTGGAGATGATCAAGGAATATTTGTAATACATAAGAACTACATAAGTAATCTTTCTGGCTTACAAAAAGGAGTGCAACTAATGCCCACTGTTACCGTGACCACTGAGTTAACTGACAGCCAGGCAATGGCGCTGGCACAATTTGTTAAGCGCTTAACCTGGTCAGAAATGCGGGCCTGTGCCGTCGACGATGATGAAACATGGGTGATGAAAGATGCCATCCAGGCACTGCAGAAATCACTCGCTGACGCCGGTTTCAGTCCTCGCTGATTACTGTGGTTTACATGTAGTTCTTATGTATTACATAAGAACTACATGACTTGCTTATTTTGTTCTCTTTGCAGCAAACCAGGCATCAAACTGCTTATGCCGGCTTTTGGGGATAGCGTCCCTCATATTGAAATACTGCCAGGGTTCCAGAAGCCGTATTTGATCAACAACGTTAGCCTTGCGGGTGTTGATTTTAAAATCCCCGGAATTAAAGGTGATCCGGTGGCTTTTACAAAGCACCGCAATCATCTTTAGCTGACTGGCGGAGTACCCGACATCAAGATTAGCCACCCATTTCGGATCGCTGAACCTGTCAGGTACTTTGATTTTTAGCTGTGCCAGAACCGATTTTGCGCGTTCCTGCCTTGAGGTTGCCCTGGCGGCCGCCATAATTTTACGTACTTCGGCTTCTTTTTCTTCTCCGAGCAGCTCTCTGCCGCCGACAAAAACAGGGACGAACTTGTTAATACAGGTAGAACCCACCCAGAGTGAATAATGTGTGAGCACGTTGGTTATCTGAAACTGATAGCGCAGTCCTTCGTTGTCACACAGCTCGCAGGTTTTGTTGATGGAGTGCGAGTCTATAAATCCTCCGGTGACCGACCACTCTTTCATTACTGCCGGCCACGCCTGACCCGAAGAATATCGCAGCATGTTATCTCTGGCTTTATCTAACCAGCTTGCCATAACCCACCTCCGTCTGGATAACGCCCATATACGATCCAGAATACCGCAACTGAGCGCGGAGAGCAGCGTAACTGTGCATTTCATACAAAAATCAAAATGTAATACTCAAGCATTACACATGTAATTCTTTTAAATTACATTTAACCGGTATTTCACTGTCTTCAGCGGATAATTAGACAAAACAGGTATTCTGTGCAAAATTTGTGATTATCGTCGCCAGAATTTCCAGGTGTTTTTTTTATTCATCCCCTCGATTACCTCCTTTTCACATCGTAGTTCATCATTCGCATTAGCCTGAAACTGGCTCACTGCTTTTTCTGCCGCCGCCCGAACAGGAGCTTTTTCATCGCGATCGGCTGTTCCCATTAAGCAAGCCTGAGATACTGCTAAGTAAGCATCAAAGGCTAGTTGTCTCATAACATGATTAGTGATCATGAGGGATACCGTTTCATGCAGCCTTGTATATTCAATATAATCTTCACCATCAGGTCTGAATGGGGATATCATATATTTCTGCATCATCATTCGTGAGCTTGATAAGAAATCGATGTAGCGCCCGGCTTTCACATCAAAATCCTTACGCCGCTGAATTAAAGCTTCTTTCCTTAACTCATGCCGTTGAGATAACTTTAGCGTCAAATACCCGCCTAGTATTGTGAGTACCGATCCTAGTCCAATTTTAACTGCATTATCAGCCACATCCATCCACTCAGTCGCCATCTTCTACCCCGTTCTGTGATGATTATGGCTGTCAGTATAAATCCCCGTTGGATTGTACAGACAGCACTTTTTGCCGGTCAATGTTAAAGACCAAGATATTATTGCCTCCCGGAGCCCAGAAAATAACCATTAAACTTACTCACTTTTTATATTTCTTTCTAATAATTTCCTGGATTTTTCAAGGCGAGAAACAATAGAACTAAAACGAGGCCCGGCCATAACACCGCTACCTACAGGTAGGTTATTTAACCTATAAAACCCTTCCAACTCTGTAATGTAGCGCTCAATAATATCAACTTCGAGTTTGTAATTTTTATTTTTTCTGGCTAGAATAGCGACTCTTTCAAAATAAAATGGTGCAGCAACCTGCCCGATTGCATTCATTTTTTCTAATTCAGACTCACAACACAACAGCATTATTTCAATGTCATTTTTATATTCAAGAGCTAGTTCATATACAGGTTTACCATTGATAAGAAATCGTCCACCGGTTAATTCAGTTATAATTTCCACATTAGTTTTGTTCATCAGTGATGATGATTCGATATCTTTTCTACGTTGCATCAATCGGTTAAACCAGTTCATAATCATCCTTACACCCTATACATTACAGGTCAAGCTTTCTATTACTTCACTCATTTACCTAAAAAAAATATTTTGGTAATGCTACGCAATATATGTACTACCGAACGCCACCAGAGAATTCAACTACCTTCACCCAAAGAAGGACCGCATCACACTGGGTATACGGCATAGTGTATACCCCTCACTGAAACCAGGCGTACAAATTGATAGATAGCAGCAAAATCAGAACCACCATGTATTACATAAGCATTACTTGTGTAATTTCAACCAGGCCTTAAGTTTTGAATCTGCAGGGGTTATTTTGTTCTGACCTATCAATGACTCAACGCTACGGTGTTCTCCGGGGGGAATGCCAAATGTAGGCTCCAGCTCATTTACCAAAATTTCGTACATGTGAAGGTATCTCTGGAAAGCCTCCTCCGGTGAGCGAATAACAGGAAGCATTGATGCGGTATAAAACATGGCATTGATCGTGCCACGAAGATAGTGTTCAAGATTGACGGTCAAAAACTGAATGTAAGGATTTGACTCTGCATTATGGACAATCGTATTTCGCAAAATATAAAGTCGATAAATGTGACGCTCCACTTTTTCTGCGTGGCGGATAATCTTCTTCCCCAGCTCACGTGGCTGGACACAAAGCCCCGTAAACTTCCTCAGCATGTACGACGCATAGGGATAATCACTTAACTCATCCCCAAACTGCCGAGTAAATTCGCTGTCCTTCAGGTAAGTGTAGATATCATCTAAATCAGACTCGCCAGGAATAACCCGGCGTCCATCATGAAGGTGCAACTCCAGTCTCAATTGTCTGGCTATACCTCTCAATGAAATCAACTGCTTCACTACATAGTCGAGTCCCATACAGGGTGGGGTGGTAAAAACAACATGCTCATCGTGATCAAGCTGACGGGAGGAAACATCCAGTGTCAGCGCCTCCAGGGCTGACCAGAATGAAGTAAACTGGTTTTCCTGTGTCGTCTTGTTAATTAGACCATTACGCAAAAAATGAAAGGCAGAACTGACTTTTCTCGCAGATTCAGGTGATGCCCTGGTGAACAGACCTGTGATAGCCGACATAAAATGGCCAAATTCGCTCATCGTCAGTCGGTCGCTGTTCGTCAGGATCTCATTACTGAATCCCGGTATGGTTGTCTCATTCCCGGCTTCATCCCTGACCTGAAAGGCGCTGCGTGTGTTGATTTGTCCACGCCCGAGCATATATGCGACGACATCAAGAGAATCCTTGAGAACAAAATCGGCCTTAACTTTCGCCGCGAGAACAGAGACAGCCTGAACCTCAATTTCTGTTCTGACAGAGGGCACACCTTTATCGCTGGTAAAATGAAAATACCGGCATCCGTTGAATAAGATATGCTCTCCGGCCTGTTGTAACATGTCATGGAATTTTTCATTTTCCATGATAATGCTGACAATATATCGTTGCGATCTGACATTCACCTTTTCTGCCCAGGACCTGAAACGGACGTCAAAGGTTTGTCTGTCATTCATCAGGATACGTGAATACAGCAATGAGCATTCCGTCAGCGGCATTCCCAGGGTAAGAAGAAAACTCATAATGTTATTACAGAGCGACGTTATACAGGCATAATCACTGTCAGACGGGAATTCCCCCTTGCTGATTTCAGCCTCCAGGCGCTCCAGACTTGCCGGTAAATAATGCGCTTCCAGGGTCATTTTTAACTGAGTGAATAAACTCTCCATCAGTCCATGGTGTTTTTCCACCGGGCTACGTTCTTTATCCGACCAGGCGTTTTTAATATCCAGCATATCTTTAAGCTGATTGGGTATGCTTTCAAAACGGTCATCAGATAAAACAACATCTTCTTTCAGCAGTTCAAGCAGCTCCTGTGCTGCTCTTTTGCGTTTATCCTGCCCTTTAAATTTATTACCCTGCGGAAACAGTGAAAGGAGCTCATTAATCGCATTGAGGATGTTATTGAATCGTAAGCGCCCCGTCAGCGACGTCTGTCGACGAACCTTTAATCCGGCGATGATAGAGTCCACTTAATTTTTAATGGACTCTATCACAAATGACAGAACCGACAGCCCCACGCCAGCGGGCAACCTACTCCATGCCGTTCAAACTCGACCTGGTTCAGCGATCACTGCAACCCGGTGCCTGTGTGGCACAACTCGCCCGCCAGAACGGGATTAATGACAACCTGCTGTTCACCTGGCGTCAGCGCTATCGTCATCTGGTTGATGCGCCATCTGATGAGCATCCGGCACCAGCCATTATCCGTGACGATATCGTTCCTGTTGTGACCGCCGAATACTCTCAACCCGTGCTGCCCGCTGTCCCGGCATCATCAGCACAGAGCCTGCCACCGGATACCGGGCAACGCTGTGAGGTCAGCATCGGCCGTGCACGCCTGAAGCTGTCCGGCAATCTCACCCCGGCCATGCTGTCGGCACTGGTTCGCGAACTGAAGAGAGGTGGCTGATGATATCCCTTCCTACAGGTTCCCGCATCTGGTGCGTATTCCGGCGCAACGTGAACACCTATTCTGGTTGAAAGTGAACGCGTATTCCGGTTGAACGTGAACGCACATTCCGGCACAAAGTGAACGCTTTTTACCCCTCCGCCGGAATCGGCGTTCACATTGCCAGAATCAGCGTTCACTTTCCGGAATACTTCTTAACGCTTTGATTTTTCGTGCTATACCTTCCCGCTCATTTTCAGGAGGGTGTGGTATGCCAAACAAGAGAATCAAAATGCGTAAAATTCGTGAAATCCTGCGTCTTCGCTTTGATGCCGGGCTGACTTTTCGCCAGATTAGTCAGTGCGCTGATGTCAGCGCCGGCGCCCTCCAGAAGATGCTAAAGCGCTTCGAAGCCTCGGGCATCGGCTGGCCACTGCCGCCAGAGATCACCGAAGCTCACCTCGCCAGCCGGCTCTATCCTGCCGCAGATACGCACCCCGGCGACCTCGAAGATCCTGACTGGGCAACCATCCATATGGAGCTCCGCCGCAAGGGTGTAACACGCCACCTGCTGTGGGAGGAATACTGCCAACGCCTGCCGGTAAGGGCTTACAGCTACTCGCAGTTCTGCTTCCGCTATCAGACCTGGTACCAGGCGCAAAAGCGCTCCATGCGTCAGCAACACAAGGCTGGCGAGAAATGCTTTATCGACTACTGCGGCCCCACAGTGCCGATCATCAACGCCACAACCGGCGAATGCCGGCAGGCGCAGATCTTCGTGGCCGTCTTGGGGGCATCAAACTACACCTTTGCCGAAGCAACCTGGAGCCAGTCGCTTCATGACTGGCTGATGAGCCATGTCCGGGCGTTCGAGTTCTTCGGCGGCGTTCCGGAGATGCTGGTGCCTGACAACCTGAAAAGCGCTGTCAGCAAAGCCTGCCGGTACGATCCTGAACTCAATCCCAGCTATCAGAAGCTGGCAGAGCACTACCAGGTTGCGGTACTGCCGGCCAGACCCCGCAAGCCAAAGGACAAGGCCAAAGCCGAGGTGGGCGTTCAGGTCGTGGAACGCTGGATACTGGCTCGCCTGAGAAAACTGGTCTTCTTCTCGCTTGCCGAGCTGAATCACTGCATCAGGGCTCTAGTCAAGGAGCTCAATGAGAGGCTGTTCAGGAAATTACCGGGCAATCGTCGTGAAGCCTTCGAGCGGCTGGATAAACCCTGCCTTCGGGCGCTGCCGGTTCATGCCTGGCGTTACCGCCATATCAAAACCGTCAAGGTGAATATCGATTATCACGTTAAATATGAAAAACATTTTTACTCGGTTCCTCACGCGTGGGTGGGTAAGCAGGTTGAGCTTCACGTTTTTGAAAACCTGGTGGAGATCTACAGCGGACAGCAGCAGATAACGGCTCATCCGCGGCGTGAGCTCCCCGGAACCAGCACGATAGCGGAGCACATGCCGGAGCGTCACAGTCACCAGCAGAAATGGACGCCGGGTCGCTTGAAAAGCTGGGCCGCCGGCGTGGGCGTAGATACGTTGCAATGGGTCTCCGATCGGCTGAGCGAAAAACAGCATCCTGAGCAGGCTTACCGGGTCTGTCTGGGGTTGTTGAATCTGACGCGGAGCTACCCGAGTGAGCGCCTCAACAACAGTTGCCGACTGGCCAATGATGAAGGTCTGACGCGTCTGAAGCAGATCAAATCAATCCTGAACAGCAACCGGGACCAGCTGCCGCGGGATAGCGATGCGCATGCGGCGCCGGAGCTACCGCAAGAGCATGAAAATATCCGCGGTCCACACCACTTCCACTAACTGAAGGAGTTGTTATGTCAAACAGAATTATGAATCAACTGGTTGAGTTAAAACTGTCCGGAATGGCGTCTGCGCTGTCGATGCAGGCAGAACAGCCGGGTACCTACGAAGAACTGTCGTTCAACGAGAGGCTGGCGCTGCTGGTCTCGCAGGAAAAAATGGAGCGTGAACAGCGCAAACAGAACCGGTTACTGCAAAAAGCCCGGCTAAGACTGGAAGCGTCGGTGCACGATATCGACTACCAGCCCTCGCGCAACCTGGACCGGGCGCGTATCGCCCAGCTCAGCCAAAACGAGTGGATAGCGAAAGGCCAGAACCTGTTGATAACGGGCCCCTGCGGCTGCGGGAAAACCTACATGGGATGCGCCCTGGGGCACAACGCCTGCCAGCAGGGGTACAGCGTCCAGTATTGGCGACTGAGCCGTCTGTTACCGGAGCTGATGCAGAGCCGTGCGGACGGGAGTTACCAGAAGCAGCTGTCGATGCTGGCGAAGACGCAACTGCTGATCCTGGACGACTGGGGCCTGGAGCCGCTGGTTGGGGCTCAAAGAAATGACCTGCTGGAGCTGATGGACGATCGCTACGGCAAAACCTCAACGGTGGTGATCAGCCAGCTGCCAACGGATGAATGGTATGGAAGCGTGGGTGATAACACGCTGGCAGATGCGATCTTGGATCGTCTGATGCACAACGCGCACCGTCTGGACATGAAGGGCGAGTCGATGAGAAAACGGCGGTCTCAGGTTGACCAAAGTGAACAGAAGAGTTAATAAAAACACAGTAGGCGCGTTAAGAAAAAAAAGCGTTCACGTTCGTCCGGAATCAGCGTTCACTTTCACCGGAATACGCATCTGGCTGGTGACGGGCGTTACGGACATGAGAAACGGCTTCAACGGCCTGGCCTCCCGCGTGCAGAATGTCCTCAACGATGATCCGTTCAGCGGCCACCTGTTCATCTTCCGGGGGCGCCGTGGTGATATGGTAAAGCTGTTGTGGTCCGATGAGGATGGTCTGTGCCTGTTCATCAAACGTCTTGAGCGTGGACACTTCGTCTGGCCCGCTGCCAGCGACGGGAAGATCCACCTGACCCCGGCGCAACTGGCTATGCTGCTGGAAGGCCTCAACTGGAAACATCCGCAGTCATCACAACGTCCTGGCCTGCGGGTGTAACTTGTTGTAATGTCGGGTGTATGAAAAATGAACTCCCTGACGATATCGACCAGTTAAAAGCCCTGCTGCGTAAACAGCGGACGATGCTGAACGACCAGCAGACGCGGTTGCGTCAGTATGCAGGCCAGCTGGCGGGTTATGAGCAGGAAATCAACCGTCTGAAAGCGCAACTGGATAAACTGCGGAGAATGTTGTTCGGTCAGAGTTCGGAAAAGAGCCGTAATAAGCTGGAAAACAAAATCCGCCAGGCAGAGAAACGGCTGGCAGAGCTGGAAAACCGTCTGGAGGCGGCAAAAAACGGCCTGAACGACGACAAACCGGTCCAGGATGCGCCAACAGATGCTGAGGTTGCGCCACAAACGACGCCAGAAAACCCCGCCCGCAACACCTCCCGAAAACCGCTGCCAGCCGACCTGCCACGGGAAACACAGACTCTCCAGCCAGCGGACAGCGTCTGCCCGTCCTGTGGTGGAGAGCTGAAGGTGATGGGCGAAACCATCTCTGAGCAACTGGAGATCATCAACACCGCCTTTAAAGTCATCGAAACGGTC
>NZ_JANUFI010000003.1:0-100711 GCF_024807915.1 Enterobacter sp. SLBN-59 | reverse complement strand
GTACGTTTGAAAAAGTAGACTCTCTGCGCTACGCTGTGGCGGTATCCTTCACCCCGATTTTTCACGCAGCGCGCCGGACGCTTTCCGGCCGGACCGGAGCCCGACATGATCCTGATACCCGACGATGAACCGGAACGGAGTCTGTCTGCAGGCGTCATTCCGCCGGATGAGGATTTTCTGCCGGCCCTGGCCGGGAATCATGCGCAGGTCAGTCCCGCCCGGGCCTACCTGCTGTCCCTGAATTCCGTCCGCAGCCGGCAGACCATGGCCTCGTTCCTGAACATTGTCGCCGGTATGCTGGGTGCCGCCTCGCTGGATACCTGCAGCTGGGGCAGCCTGCGGCGCCATCACGTGATGGCCATTACCGAATTACTCCGGGATACCGGCCGGGCCACGGCAACCGTTAACACCTATCTTTCGGCGCTGAAGGGAGTGGCGAAGGAAGCCTGGATGCTGAAGCTGATGGACGTCGAGAGTTTTCAGCACATCAGGGCGGTGCGCAACCTGCGCGGCAGCCGTCTCCCGCGCGGTCGGGCCCTGCCGCCGGAAGAGATCCGGGCGCTGTTTGTAACCTGTGAAGCCGACAGAAGCAGCCTGGGTCCCCGCGATGCAGCGATGCTGGCGGTCATTCTCGGCTGCGGCCTGCGTCGTTCGGAGGCCGTGGGGCTGGATTTTAGTGACGTTGTCACGCAGTATCGGGCGCTACGGGTGCTGGGCAAGGGCAACAAGGAGCGGCTGGCTTATATGCCGGCCGGGACCTGGCAACGCCTGCAGATGTGGATTGATCAGGTACGGGGTGAAAATGACGGGCCGCTGTTTAGCCGAATCCGTCGTTTCGATACCCTGACGAATGACAGGCTGACCGACCAGGCGGTATACCATATCCTGCAGGTACGTCAGTGCCAGGCCGGGATTCCAAAATGCGCGCCACACGATTTAAGGAGAACCTTTGCCACGGCCATGCTGGATAATGGCGAGGATCTGATTACGGTCAGGGATGCCATGGGCCACGCCAGCGTCACCACCACCCAGCAGTACGATCGCCGCGGCGAAACACGCCTGCGCACGGCCCGCGACCGTCTGAACCTGACCTGAATTCAGCATCCTATTAAGTAATTAAGTTAACAAGATAATAACCATGTTGGTTCTGACCGCGCACATAGCAGGATATGGTTACTCAGTCAAAATTCCTCTAAAGTGAACCAGCTGGTTACCCCCTTCTGAATCAGGGGGGTGGTTTGGAGTTTAGCGGGGTACCGGCATTTTACATTGAGGTAATTTTTGTCCCACTCCGTCATTAAGATGAATAGATCTCATCCCCCTCTTCGATTATTCACGGGTGCCGCAGTTCCGTTAAGGCCCCTTCAGACAGATAAAGAACCCTGTCTGCAGATGCTATGGTTTCCGGACGATGGGCAATAAGAAGAACAGGCAGACCCAGCTTGCGTAGCGTCTGACTTATCTGTATTTCACACTCAACATCAAGATGACTCGTCGCTTCATCCAGTAACAAAAATCCCGGTTTCTTGTACAGTGCTCTTGCCAGCAGAATACGCTGTTTCTGGCCTCCGGAAAGTCCTCCGCCGGTTTCACCTATTAATGTCTGATATCCCATTGGCATTGCCATGACAGCACTGTCAATCTGGGCAAGGCGGGCACACTGAATCATTCGTTCAGTGTTTCGGTCATCACTGAAAAAGATGATGTTATCGGCAATGGAACCACGGAAAAGATGATCATCCTGCAAGACGGTACCAATGCGCCGGCGCATCCGGTAGTAATCCGGGTGTGAATGTGGAATGCCAAATGTTCTGATCGTTCCTTCATCTGGAATATAAATCCCCAGAATAAGCTTTACCAGCGTCGATTTACCGCATCCGGATTTGCCAGTGATGGCGACGACTTCGCCAGGATGAAGCGTCAGCGATATCCCGTGGAGCAATGGCTTATTACTGCCTTTATGGCTAAAAATGATATGCGTTAGTGACAGCGGGTGGGCTGAATTTTCGGTGGCACTGTCTCGAAAAGCCGATTGCATGGTTAATGGGCTGCCATATTCCTGAGCGGGTGGTGGCTGATGGCCTTCTGTCGGGGTGAGCACAATGTCAGCCAGACGCTCGTTATAAACAACGAGCATACGCCAGGCAAAAAACTTGTCTGTCAGGCTGCTGATACTGGAAGAAAAACGCATCTGGTAAGACAAATTAGATACCGGCCGTTAGTACCTCAGAGCTAACAGCCTGCGGAAAGACTGTAATACTGTCAGGTGTTAGTCGGTTTACTGATAACCAGGTCCAGCCTGGTCACAATGAGCTAAGCGGGCGAGGACATCACTTAGCCCCTGTTTAAGGAGCTCACGCGGACCGTCAGACCCATCTATAGGCAACAGTGTGCGTTTGGCCACTTTCCAGCGTCCATTTTGCCGTTCCAGCATCCATCGGTTGGCGACTACACGATGAATCCGGTACCCGTTAGAAGTACCATGGTTAGCCAGTTCCCGCGGTGCGCCTTCGTGATCCAGATGAATGATCATGAGATAAGTTGTCACAATCGCATGATCCCCCCGTAGGTCTATAAGAGGTAACCCCGTAAAATGAGCAAGCCCTCCTCGGATGGCTTCTTCATGTTGTGGCCTCTGGATAAATTCAGCAATTGCTTTCACTCCATGGGCGCCATCGAGAACGGGGCCACGATCAAAGACACCATTTTCGAGATAAACCGAAGCCGTATATTCGGCAAGGCCAGTATCAGCACTTGGTGGATGTGATGCAATCAACTCGTAGATGGCAAGCTTATCCTCAATAACACGGAGGCGTTTTTCGATACTGGTTTCTTGAATGGACTCAGTCATTTTAATCTCCAGTTAATTAAGTTCAGATCCCGGGACCGTCACTTTGTAAAATTCAGCATCAACTCCGCCTCAGTACAGACTAGGGGCAGTTAAAGCTGGTTTAGCACATTTATGGCCCTTCGCGTTCGTTTTTAAAAATACATCATGAAAGCGTACAGGGCGTCAGCCCTGTAGAAGACCTGAAGCGAGTTGGGATCCTCATTAACGTGTGTGATTTAGCCCCAGGTTCGAGAGCGCATCGAATAAGCTCATCGCTAAGCCAACGTGGCTTTCTGGATCGCAGCCTGCAGTTTTTCAGCGGTCACCGCCTCCGGGAACACTGTGATGGTTTCGGGTGTCGCTCCGTTAACGGGCATCACGATTATCCCAGGTGTTCCGGTGAGTCCCAGCGCCTCCGCCAGATTGCTGTTTTTCTCAAGGAACGCCGTATTATCGCCCTGCGCTGGAATAGTCAGTCCGGCTTTTGACGCTGCCACCCGGATGTCTCCAGCCGTGAGTTTGCCCTCATTGTGGCCGGTTGCGTAGACAGCATTGTGGTACGTGACATAGGCCTGCGGCCCTTTTTGTTTCCAGACGGCCAGCCCCTGCTGCGCCGCCTGGAGTGAGGCCTCCCAGCGGCCGCCAAAGATTGGCCACTCCTTGAATACGTAGCGGATGTCCGGCTGCGCTTTCATCACCTTTTCCAGCTCTGGCGCGAAGCGGCTGCAGAACACACACTGGTAATCAAAGAATTCAATCACCGCAACTTTCGCCTTTTCCGGCCCGAAGGCCGGAGTATCCGGATCATGCAGAAGCGCTGCCTGATTCTCCATTACACTGAGCGCAAATATCTTCTGCTTACGCAGTTGCTGCTGTTCCTGCAGTTTATTACTGACCGTCACCAGAATCTCCGGGTGGGACACCAGATAGTCGCCAGCGATTTCGCCGATACGAGCCTCCTGCTCCGGGCTGAATAATGGCTGAGGAGTTGAAGCGTGTGCAGTTGAAAAAAAGCCAATGTATGTTGTAACTATTAATGCTGCTAATTTGTTTGCTTTCATTGCCTGATTCTCGTTGTCAAATGGGGGATTAACGTTCTTTCTGAATGGTACGGGTGAGGGTCTGCTCTTCGCGCTCCGGCATGCGACCGCGCTCAGTATTTTCTGCAGCCCTGAGCATGTCGCGCTCAGCGTTTGCCAGGTCTGCAATAACACGCGAAGCGCGTGACAGTTCAGCGGCAGTCTTATCAGTGCCTGACATTTCCTTCATGACCTCTGCAGCGGCCTTCATTTCCTGTCCACCGGTGTTTTCTTCATTTCTCACTCTGGCGATCACTTCAGCATCCGGAATGAGTGGTTCCGGCTTACGCGGGTTAATGTCTTCCGGTTTCAGTCTGATCACCTCTTCCTGCGGAACGTCTGCCGGCAACGGTTCCGGGTCTCTGCTCCGCCCGGCTTCTTCATTGCGAACCAGGTCCGCCAGCTTCAGCTCGCGCAGTTGCTGAACGCTCAGCCCGTCCGTCAGCGTGGAGACAATACCCGGTGACACATCCTGTTTTGTCCCACTGCTAACCTTAAGCAGCCATGCTGAAGGGGGTTCATCACCGGTCTGCCAGACCACGCCATCCTTTGGGTTGCTGCGCACGGCATCGAGCGCTGCTGTCAGGTCACTGACCACAATCGTGTTACCGGACTGGCTTCGCTGCAGCACCGCGCCCCGGGCTCGCTCTGTCTTCACCATACGGATATCCCCCTGCGTCATTCGCCCTTCCGGACTGGCGACCAGGGAAACAAGCGCCAGCCCCGCGCTCCTGCCATTGTTGTCATACACCGGAAGCGCCAGCGCCGGTTCGGGAAAGCGCCGGGTGGCTGGGATGATTTTTGCCGTCAGTGACGCATCCTGCATGCCCTGATGGCGCACCCAGGCACGGCCAATGGCCGTTTTATTCACCGGCTGCCCCATTGCCCAGATGGCTTTCGCCTGTTTGCGCTGCGTTTCAGGTGCCAGCGCATCGTGTGCGGTTTTGATATCACGCTCCGGCGTTTTTATCGCCTTAACCCACTCCGCCTTCCCGTCGGTGTAAATCTGGACATGCTCCTTCACGCGCGAGGCGGAAATGTAGAAGGCACGACGTGTGGCCAGCGCCTTACGCCCGCCTTCCGTGCCCTCAAGCGCAATGACGTAATCGGTACTGGCTCCCTGTGCACCGTACCCGGTGACGGCCCAGCCGTAGTCAATATGCTGCTGCGACCGGACTTGCTGCGGATTGATGGTGACGCGACCGTTCTCACCCTTGAGCCGGATAGTACCCGCCTCGCTGACCGACTCCACCGTATATCGCTGGTTGGCCATCTGGCCCTGTTCCTTGTCAGTCGCCGTGAACTTGAGCAGATCGCCGCTGCGGACTTCCATTTCGCTGCGGCGAAACAGCTGCACGTCGCCGGTGATCAATTGTTTCGGGGAATAGAGGCCAATCTTCCCCTCTTCATCACGTACCGTCACCGTGCTGCCGTTGCGGTCTACGGCCAGCACATCCTGGTAGCGGTCACCACGTTTCACCACCATGCCCGGCTGCCAGGCCTCTGTTTTGTTAAACTCATGGCGGGTATGGGTGATTTTATCCAGCACAGGCACTGTAATGGCTTTCTCCCCCAGTTCTCCCCGCGCGGCCAGCGCAGCATGAATGCCGGCATTTATCGCCTTACGGTCGGCGTTCAGCTGCGCAATGATTAGCGTGCGGGACCGGGCCTCCGGTGTGCGGTCTGTCCAGTCGGCCACGATGTCGGTAACGGGCGTCTCCGTTTCCTGAATGGCACTCACGGGGAGCGTGGCTGACGCGCTACGCGCCACACGGTCCGCCGGCTGGGTTTCAAGACGCTGCAGGGCCGCATCGATCCGGTTATCGATGATGTCGTGAACCGCGCCGCGCAGCTGCACGTCCTTCTGGCGGACGATTTCCTTCATGATGGCCACATCCATCGGGCTGCGCTCCTGCATCAGCTTAAAGGGTGCGCCTACATCAACCGCTTCAAACTGGTCGATATCCCCCATCGAGACCGCGCGGCCGCCGCCGCTGGCAATGGCCTGGAAGAGGGCTGCCGTGTCCTGGTTGCCCGCCATCGAGGACTCATCGATAAGAAACACCTGCCCTTTATAATCGGGCTTCCCGCCGGCTGCCGTGGCCTGGTCATGCTCAACGATAAAGGACTTGATGGTCTGCGCCCGGATACCGACGTCGCTCATCTCCTTCACCGCCTGGTGCGTTGGTGCAAGCCCCGTCATCACCGGGCGAACGTCCGCCGGTAAGGTCTCCAGTGCAGCTGTCACCGCCTTCAGCTGCGTGGTTTTCCCCACGCCTGCATAGCCCTGAATCCCGATAAACTGGTCCGTGGTACCCAGCACCAGGGCGGTCGATTTTTTCTGACCATCGGTAAGGCCATTCAGCACGGCCTCCGGTACCTGTTCCAGCAACGGCTGCTGCGTCCCTTTTCCTTCCTCCACCACGCGCAGAATGGCTTTCTCCATCTCCCAGGTGGCACGGGAAACCAGCAACGGTTCACCGCCTGCCGATACCGTCATCAGCTCGCCGTTTTTCACCATTGCCCCGATTTCAGCCCCGATCGCTTCCAGGTCCGGATGATATTTCTCAGCTTCACTGGCCAGTTTCAGCTCGCTGAACACCACGGTGCGCTGATCGTTGATGGCACGCCAGACGGCCAGCCCGGCGTCCGTCCTGACGCGGTCATGCAGTGAATCAACCGCCTGACTGACATCGTCCTGGCCACTCAGTTTTCTGACCAGCTGCACGGGGGAGACATTGGTCTTCATACGCTGCAGTCTGGCTTCAGCCCGGTCCTGCACTTCGGCGGTAAACACTTCCGCCCGGTGGCCACTCTGTGCCAGCGAGTTCATGGTCTGGGTCGAAATGTCGCGGCTGTTCAGTGCGGCCAGCACCACGCCGGTGTCGTTATCCCGCCCGCCCGGCGCGGTCACGTAAGCATGTGACAGATAGAGCGGCTGGTCTTTTGGCAGCGTCAGGGTGTCTTCCCCCCGCTTCACCTCAATCCCTTTTTCACTTATCCCGGTCACCTCCAGACGATCTTTGGCCTTCAGGCTGTGTTCGCGGTCACCCGCCACGGCCAGCAGTTTTTCACCGGTGGCCACGCTGAGGGTTTCACGGCTGAAGAGACGCCAGTCGGCGCTGATATCCCCGATTTTCATCCTGGTCAGCACGCCGTCACCGTCGATGAGCGAGAGGACTCGTGTGTCCTCATGCACCCGGTCAATCACATATGACTTACGCTCTTTTGCATCCGTGCGATCTTCAAGCACCATACCGGGACGGTATGAACCGGGCATCCGGCGCGTTTTACTGTCGAGCCAGACCGGCTGGCGGGCTTCTATCGCCACGCCGTCGCGTCCCAGCTGCCCTGCGTTCTGCAGCGCCTCACGCACCAGGCCCGTCAGCTGTGCCTGCTCGCGCCTGCCGACCACGACGGCCGTGACGTTTTCACTGCCGCCGCTCAGCTCCGCAAACCGGTTGGCCAGCGCCTCGTAGCGGTCGCGTTTATTCGCGATGCTGACCACTTCGGCCTCAAGCCCGGGAGCCGGCTCCGTGCGCCGTGAGCGGGCAACGCCCGCGGATTCCAGCACGGACATGGCATTACCGTTTGCCTGACGGCCGGCGCTGTCGAGAAAGACCAGCTGTGCATCCTGCGCGCGCGCTTCGCCCAGCAGAACCAGCGTCTCCTTTAGTCCCAGGCGCTCTGCCCCTTCGATAATCAGGGTGCTCTGGGGTTTAAGGTGAAAATCACCGCTCAGAACGTGCTGCCGGCTGATGATCCGCTCCCGCAAATCGTCGGATTTCGCCAGCGAAATGGCGCGCTCGGCAGAGCTGGCCAGCACCTGCACGTCACGACCGTTCGCGCCGGAAATACCGGCCAGCTGCGCGGTCAGGTCACGGATGCCCGCCACGCCAGAAGGCGCATTCATCAGGACCAGGGCGTCTTTCTCCACGACTTCCAGCGCCGCCGGTGCGTACTGCGCCGGGCGGGTGAAACTGACGACTTTCGTGGATTTAAGGTGCTCCTGGCTCAGTGCCTGAATGGAGAGCTCATCCAGCAGGTGAATGCGGGAGGTGAACACGCCTTTTTCACTGTCCAGCGGCACAATCATGCCGTCCTTCAGCGCTGCATCGATGGCCACACGGATATCCTTGATCTCCGGCAGCCGGTCACTCAGTTCAGCCGTGGTCAGCATCAGCTCGCCAAAGGTGAAACGTGTCTTACTGTCACTTAACTGTGAGATGGCCAGCCGTACAGCTTCAGCCAGATCCGGCAGGGGAGTATCTGTATGCAACTGCGGTGCCCGGGAAAAGGTGCCGGCTGCCGGCATTTTTCCGGGGCCGGACAGTACCGGCTGACTCAGGCTGTCAGTCTGTTGTGGTACTGGCTGACGGGACAGGCTCTCCCGCTCTCCGGGTTGAGCTGGTGAGTCGGCACTCTTTTCTGCACTGGACGACGTCCGGGGATAATCCTGTTCAGGCCCGGTACGAACAGGCATCGCCTGATGATCTCGCTCCGGCTGAGGCGGTGCCTCACGAATAGCTGCATCACGCGGAACGACGCTCTCCTGATACGCTTTCAGATCAAATCCCTTTTCCTTCATCTGACCCAGCCAGCGCTCCATCAGGCGCATACGTGACGGGTCGACTTTCGCCCTTCGGGTGTCTTTCGCGGCCACATCCCGGCTGCGCAGCGTGGCTTCAGCCCCCACGGCCCCCTGAATTTCCCGGCCCCGGGAGGAATACTCCTCCCTGACCTCTTCAGGAACGCCCTTGATCTCCCACATGCCATGCTTACCAACTTCTTCCACTTCATGGCCGAGCGCTTCAACCCGCTCGCGCAGCGCGCTGCGATAGATTTTCCCGAGCGTGACCTGGTGCTTCATAACGGTCTCGATAAAGCCGGCGTTATGGATATAGTCCGTGGCCAGGGCTTTCCATTTGCCCGCATACTCCGTCATGTTGGCAATGAGCAGATGGGTGTGCAGCTGCGGGTCAAGATTGCGCGAGGTATCATGCGTATAGGCGGCGGCCACCATCTTGCCTGTGTGTACGATGGACGTGACGCCGTCTTTCGTGTCGCGGGCCGAGATAAGCTTCTCCACATAGCCGGCCGCCACGCGGACGGCATGGTTATGTGCTTCCACCATTTCTTTATCGTTACCGATGAGTGCAAGAATGGACACGCTCTTGGGCGCGGAAAAGGTCAGGTCGTGGCCGGGGCGATGGACGTGCTGTCCGTTAACCACCTTGCCAAGCCGTGATCCGTCCGGAAGACGCCCCTCGAGCACGGCCGTCAGATCATCGCCACGGACATTGCCCTCAAGACCCAGCTCTTTTGCACCTTCCCCCATCCACAGGCTCTGCAGGCTGCCCAGAAAATAGTAGTTATCGGAATTGCTGTAGTAGCCTGCAGCCTCGCCGGCTGACGCTACTGGGGCGACTGACATCATAGGTCATGCTCTCTGTCGTAATAGTGATGATCGTTTTCGTCGTAACCCGGGTCATCCGCGTCACGGTGAAGTAAAATGTTCTCTTCTTCCTGCGCCAGCTGCCGGTTCGTCCGGTGCGCATCTTCCGGTTTTTCCGGCGTGACGGCGTTACCGGCCGTCGTCAGACTCAGGCCGCCGTCAGGCAGTGCCGTCACCTTCATGTCCAGGCTCATTGATTCGCCTGCACTGTCGCTGGGCTGATCTTCCTCCCCCCCTGAGGTGGCTCCGTTATTGAGCCGCCGTTTCAGCATCCCCAGCGCGCCAGCTGGCGATGTTTCAGGTGCTTCATCCTGTTGGATTCTGGCCCTGATTTTTTGAAGCGCAGCAGGAATATCCGGATTAAGGGGAGCACTATCTGCAGGACGATTAACTGAAGGAGAAGATGGTCGCAGAGAGAAAACGTTATCTTTTTTCTCTGCAGTGACAGGAGGTGTCACCGGGCTGTGATTTTCAGTCGCCGTTTCCGGCACGACTGTCGCTAAACCGGATTTGACTGGCTCCATGGCCAGTACCTGTTTCCGTTCAGGCACCGCCACCCGGGCTGGTTTCTGATCTGCGGCAGGTGCAGCCATCGGTTTGTCCACGGGCGTTATTATGGTTTCAGGCGTTGCTGCTCTGGCGGCTGCGGATACCACGGCTGCGCCGACCGATGATGGGATGGTTTCATCTCCCTTCTCCAGCACTTCATCTCCGGTCGGGAACGTCAGTCCTGCTGCCGTTGCTGCCCGTTCGTTCTCCTGAATGACCTTCTCCAGTTCCGGGCTGAGGGCATCACGGATATTGCGCTCTATCAGGCCGGCATGGCGTTTCTTCAGGGCGCGGTATTTCAGCTTCAGACGGACCACCGGATACTCGCCCGGCAGACGCACGTAGAAGTTGAGGTTTGGCAGGCGCATGATCTGCTCATAGTCAACGACCGGGTTATTCACCTCGTCCTTACCGAGGGACACACCGTCACGCACCTGGTCCAGACCGTAGCTGTTCTGCTCACGGATTTTGCGCTTACGCTGGTTGCCCAGCTCCTCTTCCACCACTTTGGCCATCTCGGCACTCGGCGAACGGCCGTACATACGGGTGTTCATCAGGTCAAAGATACTTTTGGCCAGCTCGCGGCCGTAGACGTGAACCAGCTGCGCCATGTTCTGCATGCCCAGCACGAAACAGCCGCCAAACTTACGCGCCTCGGCCAGCGTTTCGGCCAGCTCCGGGATGCGCTGCAGGCTGGGGGCTTCATCGATAATGAACCACACGCGCCGGTCGCTGTTTTCTCCCATGCTCTGCAGCATCAGCGTGGCCAGCGACACCCAGAGTGAGATCAGCGGTCGCACGCTCTTGCGGTGACGGGCCTGGGTTGAGATAAACAACCAGCTGTTGTCATAGCGCTCCTGCGTCATCCACTCACGGATGGTGAACGGAGGCTTCGTCCCGTCATCCAGCCCCTGCAGATAGCGAAGGGCTTTGGCGTAGTTGGTCACCACCGAGCGAATGGAGATGGCCGTTTTCTCGATTTTCTCTTCCACCAGGTTGGCTGAGGGCGTGTTGGCCAGATAGCCACGCAGGCTTTTCATGCTGAGGGACAGCAGGGTTTTAAGGAACTTCTCGATACTCCTGTCCGGGTCGACCGACATGCGTATTGCGAGATCCGCAAAAATGGTGCGCGAGCTGGATACCCAGAACGGATCAGATTCCCCTTCAACCGGGATAAGGCTGGCGGCCAGGTTGTCGTAATCGACCGCGTCGACGCATTCCCCCCACATCTGCCAGTTGGCACAGCGTTCGTCATGGGCGCAGAGAATAAAATCAGTGTCAGGGTTATAGTGGGTTTCGGTGAAGGTACAGCCGGAGTCGTAAATAATGGCCCGGTCACCGCGTTTGCGGATGTAGTCCAGAAGCCAGCGGATGAGGGTCGATTTACCCACCCCGATGGTGCCGTGCATCAGGAAGTTGAGCACCTCCGCCATCCTGACCATGTGCAGGTCGCCCACGCGCAGGTCGGACAATTCATCGTTTTTACGCAGCAGCCTGTTCACTTCCGCGGGCTTGTCCGTCAGCTCCATACCGGAAATGTACTCGTCCTCGCTCTCCTTACGGCCGATATCCGCGATAAACCAGGTGACCGCCAGGAAGACCACCAGGCAGAAGATGCCGCTGGCACCGGCCGCCCACTGCAGCTCACTCAGACACAGATCGCCCATTGCCTGCATATACGGGTCGGCGTAAATCTGCGGCAGGGTCATTTTGAGCACCATTGCCGTCGCCGTCGGCGCATACCAGTAGTGAACGTCATAGATTTTTGGCGAACCCGTTGCCGGCATAAGTTCGATAAAACTGCTGTTAAGGCTGGCAAACCACCACAGGGAGCCGTTATCCAGGGCTTCCCGGGGGATACGCCAGAGAAAAATGGCGGTAGTCAGCACGGCAAACAGGATGAGGATCCAGAATCCTATCCAGTTGTTCACCTGTATGAACATGCGCCAGCGGTAGGCGGTCATCTGCCCGCCCTGGGTGAGATTTTTTCCTGCGAAGCTCATAGAGTGTTGTCCGGACGTTATCGCATCACCTGTGCGGTGATGTGTGTATCAGGGAAAGATGAAAAAGGTGTTGTGAAACGTGAGGGCCACGCGTGGTAAAACTTACAGGCTATTCAAGCAGGCTCAGCTCATATCTGGCCTGCTCGCATCCGTCCTCCCAGTCTTGTTGACTGATGTACGCAGCCAAAGCACGGACTGACGATGCCACATCAGCATAAGCAGCAGAATGCCACTCCCGGGGTTCCAGACCATAAAGGGTGAATTCATAGCCGGCCCAGCCGGCAATAACGGTCATGCCCTGACCTTCCGGAAGTGAGCCGAATACATTCAGCCAGGCGACTGCCGTCATCAGCTCACTTTCAAGATGAATAAGCGACCAGAATTCAGCTGAGTAATCTGCACGTTCATTTCTCTGAGGCATCATGATGTGTGAATTCCTTTGAAATTAAGGACGCAACGCTCGCCGCAGACAGGGCTGCGCCTGGCGCAGTCATGCGAGGAAGCGTCATTTCCGGGAACTGACAGACAGCACTGACGCACCCTGCCCGGAATGAGCACGGTGATAAATCAGTGTGGGAGGAGTAACGGCTGTGACGGTCGCCACAGCCGCAGGGTCTTACATGATACCGGCGATGGATTTGGCCAGCTGGGCTTCCAGAACAGGCTTCGCCTCTTCGAACTTGAGGTTCACCTTGTTGGCGTTGGAGACCACGCGGGTCTGGTATTTGGCACGGTTGCCCTGCTCGGTGCTGGTCTGCAGTTTAACGCCAGACGTCCCCTGCTTCAGCGCTGCGATGTTGTCTGTCGTGACGGTCGCTTTGCTGCGCTCGGAGATCTGCAGGTCCGTCACCATCGTATAGTTAACGTCCTCGACCATTGCATCTGCAGCCATACCAATCAGGCCAGTGGCCAGTCCTACCCCCAGGGTCGCGCCCGCTGAACTGGAGTTATAAGCCGTGATGCCGGCCCCCAGTGCTGCGCCCATTGCACCACCTTCATAACCGGTTTTCAGGAAGCCCTGCGCGTCACGCAGATCCATTTTTTCGGCTTTCAGTACGTTCGCCTGAATCCAGTAGTAGGCCGTATCCGGAGAACTGGAGACACGGTAACCTTTTGCGGCCAGTTCATTCGTAATTTGTGCCTGCAGGCCAGACATATCCTTGTCGGAAGTATTGCGGATCTGCAGATAGACAGTCTTCTCTGATGATGGCTCAAGCCAGATGGTTTCACTCATCTGGGTTTTGACATCGAGATTACGTTTCTTCACCGCTGTGGACATGGCACCACATCCAGAAAGCGCCAGAGCAGAAGCCACCAGACCAACAACGGCTAATTGTTTTAATTTCATGTATTCGTCCTGTGCATAGTAAAACATCCCCGTTAGCGAGACAGAGCTAACAGAGATGTTATCGGCAGATTTGATGGAGAATTTATATTAATGGTGATAATAAACCCCCCTAACCCATAGTGGGTGTGGGGGGTTATATTTTGGGAAGGATTGGATTTTACTTAAGGCAAATATTTAAATCACTATCGACTAAGAACCTTGTTAGCCGCAGACATTAATGAACCAAGACCGTAACGAGTGCATTGAAGTCCTAGATATCCATTAATTATAAAGACTGATATAAACAAAACAGCAGGAATACTGCCCACTAGTAGAATCATCCAATCAGAGAACACTCCCACGAGCGACAACAAAATGGCAGTAACCCATAGTATTAGTGCAGTCTTTTTAACAGCAGATTTCATAGAAGTGATAATTTTAGAGCGACACCGCATCTCTTCAGGTATGGAGAGATACATCAATGCCGTTGAATAATTTATGATTATAAAGAAAATTGCGATCCCGGTTGTTACACCGATAGATAGCCATCCTCCATAACCCATAATTAGTTCAGCTGCTTCAAAATAAAATTTTAATGCCTGACCTGAATTATCTCCCTTCAGAACAATAATTGCATAGAAAACAAACCACATCAGAATGACAGTTAGTAGCATCAGAGAAGGGTATATGGCTACAATTTTGAAAGCTTCTTTTGGCGATGACACTGGACGTGCATCACTGCTTATGCCTGCAATAATATCCGCGATTTCTTTTTTAGCATCACCATTTGTATATACCATATACCCTCCTAATCAGCCTGCCTTCCTTGATCTTAGCTCAGCTAATCTACGTTTCATTTCGTCATCATGCCCAGAGGGAGATGATTCCCCCTGCTTTATTTTCTCTGTATTTAAACCCTTAGAGAATGAACTTTGTGAGTTATGCTGTTCTCCTTTTAATATATCACTGGATGCCTGAACAGTGGATTCTTTTTTATTGATTTCCCCAGAAGATTCGTTGATTTTATGCTCATTTTCAGATCTTTGTTCCGCTACACGACGCTGTAAGTCATTTTGTGGACCAAAACCCTGACCTGACTGCTCTTGCAGTTTTGCCTGGTTTTGTTTGAAAGCATCCTGCATAACGTTATCAGGTACCCGTTGCCCTGCTACATTCACGGCTGAACGACCATGCGTCATTTCATTACCCTGGCTCGCCGCTACAGCCTGCTCTCGAATGGTTCCGTTCTGGTTTAATTCCTGATGAATTTCACCAGTAGAGCCAGCCCGTTGCCGTTCAGTGGAATGTCGACCGGTATCATGTTCGCTGGCTGACATTGAGATGCCACTTTGCTCGCTTCTCTGCCCTCCTGCTCTGACAGGATCGCCTGTGTGCATGTCAGTGCTTTGTTCATGCCTTCCATAGTCAGAAGGATTTACGTTATGTCCTCCAACCGAAAAGTGACTTTCAGTTTGTCTATGCGCTTGCAATGACGATCCATCATTACCCAACGCAGAACTGGCTGTTCTCACCGATACATTTTCACTTCCTGCTGAAACCTGATCACCGGGCTTGCTTCCGTACTCCGTGACCTGTGATATTCCAGCGGCATGATGAGTACCTGCTACAGTCGGGCTGGAAGAGCTGTTATCTGAAGAGCTGTAATTCACCCTGCTGTCATTACCTGATGCACCAGAAGTCTGTGTTTGTTGATTACTGCTGGCAGGCTGGACAATGTGCTCTCCGCTGAATGCTGCATGTTCACTACCGCTGGCCAGGTCCGAACGTCCTTGCTGGTAGTCGCCCATAATTTCAGGCTTGAGACGTTCATTCACGAACTCCATCGCGGCCTCACGCGCCGACGGGGCGCTTGTCAGCATGGACTGAGCCTTGTCACCATATTTATTCGCCGCCCAGTCCACAAACTCCTGCGTATAGTTCGTGTCGAGGCTTGCACTCTGGTTCTGTGCAACCGTTGCCATACGGCTGAATTCATTACTCTGCGTAGAACTGGTGGTGTATTGATGGTACTGGCTTTCAGCATCATTAAGTGTTGCGGCCAGCTGCTGTACATTGCTGCTTGCCGCATTCTCAGTATGATTCGCCCCATCAGTGACACGGCTGGTTTTGACCATGTCCATCCCCTGACGGAAATCATTAACCGCCTGGCTGTTCTGGTCATGTCGCATATCCTGATTGCTGGAATGCGTTTCCTGAGTGCCATGCGAACTTCCACTTGAACCTTTAACTTCTGCGCCCGCATGCGCTTCAAAACTAACGCCGGTTGCCCACTTGCCGACTTTGCCAAATGCCTGATCACCGGTGTTGAATTTCCCGCTTGCGCCGGCACTAACACTGCCTTCGACAGATTTTGACATCAACTCATTATAAGCTTCCTGCGTGGAGATATTGTTTGCTTTCGCATAGCTTTCTGCTGCCGACAACATCATGCTGGCACCGCGGGTCGCATTCGTCGCCTGGCTGTTTTCACTGCCCTGAGTCAGGCTGTCACTGGTACCGGTCTGCTTAGACAGCTGGGAAAGCTGCGACCAGCCACTGGTAACGCTGTGGTTGTAGCCATCGAGTGCCGTCTGGGCCTGAACCTGTGACTGACGGGCAGATTCCTGGAATCCACTGCTGGCCAGCTGGCTGAGCTTCATGTTCACCGGCAGGTTCGACATCGCACCTGAGCCGTCGATTACCGTATGTCCACCGGCAGTCTGGGTCTGCGTTGAACCGTTGTCAGCCTGCCAGGTCTGCTGACCCTGACGCTGCACCAGGTTCGTGTCCATCTTGTTCTGGCTGACGTTATCCATAGACATATTGTTAAACGACCAGTTGCCGTCTGCCGTGGTCGCTGCCACACCTGCAGATGTAAATGCCCCCGAACTGAGCACACTGCCTGCCACCTGAGAGCCAATTGCAGCCGCCCCTTTGGTCAGATAGAACGACAGCACCGGAATGGACAACGACAGATAACCCGCAAGGTTGGCCACGTCAGAGTGCTGCAGCGCAACAATATCCTTGTTGGCCAGCACCAGGGGGGTGCCCCCGGACTGGCTCTGCAGCCAGTAGTTGGCGGCGTAGTTCAGGATGGCGAACATCACCGGCCACATCTGGAAGTAAATGAAGCCGCAGATGTAAATCTTCAGCGTGTTCAGACCGAAAATGGAATGGTTGGATGCTGCCAGCGCAATCATCAGCGGGAACAGGCACACCAGGATGAGCATCAGCAATGACTGCGCGAATGGCAGTGTGCGGGTTGCCAGCTCGCTACCGGCCGCCCAACTGAGACGCTGTTTGGTCGCCGCGTTCGCGGTGGCCAGATTAAGCAGGTTGGCGGTATCGGAAGAACGCGCCGCAAAGCCCTTAATCCCCTGCCGGACTGCGCTGTTGGTAATGTTGTTCTTCATGATCTGCGCAGCCGTCATGCCGCCGGAATAGAAGTAACCGTAACTCTCACCCATCGCATTCGACAGAAGCGCTGCCCCATTCATCTTGTTGCCAAAGACCTTACGCGTCAGCCAGGTAAAAGTCGCACTGCCCGGATTCACGTCGGTATTGGCCAGCGCTTTAATTTCCGTGGCGGCCTGCTGGCATGTCAGAAACTGCCGTGTGGTAGAGGTCATTTTAAAGATGCCCCGCAGCGGGCTGGGATCGCTGGTTATCAACGTCAGTGGGTCAGTGGAGTTCAGCAGCTGGTTAATCGTGTATTTGCCGTTCAGCAGAATGTCACCGATGACACAGTTTTCCACGTAGTCTGGCAGCATCTGTGCCAGCTCCGGGTTTTGCGTGGAGAAGTCGCTGGTTTCCGCCACAATCTGGGAGCCGAACAACATCCCGGTCTTGCTGTAGGTGACTGAGTCGGGTCTGGCCATCAGCATGTCGTACACTGATGACATCTTGTATCCGATACTGGTCGTCAGTGATGCAATCGCCGCCAGTCCCACCGGCACGTTATCGGTTTTCCATACGGCAGCCGGATCTGAGAGGTCAATGATCTGCACAGTGCGTTTCGGAACCACCAGAATGGATGTCAGGATCATGAAGACCGCCAGCCACTGGACGAAGACCATCGGGTTACGTTGTTTGATGAAGGTGAACAACACGGCCAGCACCCCGAAGGTGCCGGTAATTCGCATCAGGGTGTGGAAGGTATTCTGTCCGAGGAGGGTGACAACGGCGTCCAGCGCCGTTTTCCACATCCCCCCGCCATAAATGGTGTATATCTCAAGCATCAGCGATCACCCCAGTGATAGTTGCTCTGATAGGAGCCTGAAACGATGGTGGACACCTGCTGCTGCAGGTACTGCATATTGCGGTCAATGCCGTCCAGCGCATTCTGGTCAGCGGCTGACTGCAGCTTCATGTCGGCCAGCAGTCCCTGCGCATGAATGACGTTGTCACGCAGCTTCGCGGCGGCCTCTTCCGGAAAGTTCTTGCCGGCAAGCGACAGACTTGCCTGTTTCACCAGTTCCTGGAGGTACTGAATCATCAGGTCCTGGGCGATAAAATCAGAGACCTGCAGTAGATAGGTTGCACTCATGCCCATGCTCTGGGCGTTGGTCAGGTATTTCAGCACCGGTACGGACGTGGTGTTCACGAACCCTTTTTCCTGATCGGTCAGCGCCTTGTCCTCAACCAGCTTGTTCTGCATCGAGAGCATCAGGTTTTTGACCAGCGTGACCAGGGCGTTTGATTCAGAAACGGTCAGGTTAGTGACGACAGGGCTAAGGCAGAGAGTTGCCTCATCACACCCGTAGACCTTCGCCGTACCCCCGCGCATCAGCACCTTAATCAGGTCGCGGTTATCGACCAGCGGCGTCAGAATGGTGACATCCCCGTTTTTATTGAAGATGATGGAGCCGACGGTACTCATGACCAGTTCTTTCAGCGCGCGATCGTTACCAAGCAGCCCGTTCTTACTGAGCGTGTCCCAGATAAGGTTTTTGTTTTTCAGGACCTGGTCTTTTTCGCCTTCACCCGCTTTGGCCGTGACCTTGTCGCCCTGCCCGCCGACGGTGCAGCCCTGGCGGGATGCCGCCCAGTCAGCAAACATGTTGGTTTCGCCGGCAATGTCCTGGCAGATTTTCTGCTGGGAGACCTGCGTCACGGGCCACAGCCCACCGATAATCCCCTGAGCGGCCTGGCACGAACTCATGTTCATGGAGTTAACATCGGTGGCCAGCTTCTGCAGGAAGTCTTTAGCCTGCTTCAGCTCAGGCACCATCGTCTGCAGGGCCAGGTCGAAGGCATAGCCCATAGCGTTACTCATGATTTGCTTCACGAACCGCTGAATTTCCTCCCCGCTGATCATACTGAACGACCCGAGATACGCGTCGATACCACCGCAGCCCGCGTTCAGCGACGGCAGCTGCATCGAGATAAGCTGGACGTTTTTGACGGGGTTGCGAAGGTAGACGGAGCCACCGGAGAAGTACCCGGCCGCCTGCCCCTGCCAGGCCTGTGCCTGGGAAACGTTGCCGCTGTAGCCGAGATTATTGAAGAAGCCGTTCAGGTCACCGTTCACGTCCGCCTGTGCCGACAGCGCAGCCAGGCCTGCGAAAAATACTGCGCCTGCTGTTATAAGTGCCTTGATCATGCAATCTCCTCCCGGGGTTGACGGATCAGGGTCTGACGCAAGACGTACAGCCCGGTGGTGGTTGAAAAAAAACCGACACTCAGTGAGATAAGCAGAAGTACCGGAAAGTCCTGCAGACAGGCGGTCAGTTCAGGGCGGTCCAGGACGCTGACCACCCGGTGGGCCAGTACGCCATAGAAGGCTGCGGACACAAGCAGCGTCACGCTGAATAACAGCCACACGCGCTCGGTACGCGATAACGCATACGAATTTGTCGTCATTTTGTAGTCCGTTTGTATTACTGAGGGGTGACCTGCGCACTTGCCGGCAGGGGCGGCAGCGTTCTCGGATCGATGTTATCCATGTCAGCCTGGATCAGGCTGGCCATCCTGCTTTCCAGCGCGGGAATGTCCATCACGCCCTGGGTCAGCGGGTATGCCTTCAGGGTGTTGACGTTGACCATAAAGGCCGTCGGTGTCGCAATCGGCAGGCCGTTTCCGAAGAAGGTGACAATCTCATCCGCAATCGGTGAGTTCGGGTTCGTCTTACGCGGGATCATCGGCGTGGGGTAGGACACGTCGCCACCGCCGTCCAGGGTGTACGGGTACACTCTGATGGTATGCTCATCAGCCCAGCCCTTCAGCAGCGGATCGAATTTTGCGCTGTACTGGCAGTGAGCCTGCATAAAGAGCACCACGGCATAGTCTTTCATATTCGCGCGACGTCCGTCCGGCAGCAGCATCAGACTGCCGGGAGCCGGGACCGCAGGAGGGGACGAGGTGATGGCCGAAGCGTCAGGCGGTGAGGTCACCTTTGCCGCTTCAAGCGCCAGCAGTTCTTCCCGCGCCCCGGCATGCGACAGCAGGGGCAGACACATCAACAGAGTCATGAGGCCAGTTTTAATGTTCATGGTCAGCCTCATTATGCTTCTGCGTTCTGTCCTGGCGCAGACAGCGGCATAAGGCAAAAATCACCATGCCCCCCGCGCCGGCCCACATGCCATTGCACAGCCACAGCAGCCCCTGCTGGGTATGCTCCACTGACAGGGTCATCAGCTCGCTCAGTACGCGCGCCATCGTGCCCCAGAAAATCAGCCCTGCGAGAAGAGATGCTCTCATTCGTGTTTTTCCTTATTTTGCAGCACTAAAACCGAATGTGTGTCTGGTGAAATACGCTTTTGGGCGGCAAACGCCCGACGACGGGAAACAAACCATACCCCGCAGCCAAACATCACCCCTATGCTCCAGAAGTTCCACAAACTGGCATCCGCTGAGCGCGCCCATATTTCGCTGTCCACGGGACCCTTTTGACACAATACTTCCGTCGGGCTTACCGGCAACTGGGGCTGAGTATTTACTCCAGGTTCCTGCGGTGTCTGCCGAATGACCGGCGCCATGTCATTAACGCAACTCAACACCTTGCCGGCAGGCACACCGTCAGTCAGGTCATGAAACGTCGTCAGGAACTGCCGCGAAAGTGAGCCGTCAGACGCAGCCAGCATGACAAAGACATACATCGCCAGTGCCGGGCCAAAGACAAGGGAGTACAGGGCGAACCGCCCTGCATCACGGATGAGGGTGAAAAGTGTATTTAGCATGAGAGACTCTCAGGAATTGGGTTTAAAACCGGTGGCCACGTTCAGGAATCGCTTCGACAGATCATCCTGCGTCATGAAGCCGTAAGAAAGGGCACGGTAGTTTTTACTGGCCGGATCAACCAGGTAGAGCGCCGGGAAGTGGTTAATATTCATTGACCGGGACTGCCCCGTATCCGGACGGCTCTGAGGTAGTGAAGCCGCAACCTGTCCGTCAACTGACACCGGAATGAGCGAAATACCGTTGGTTTTCGCAAAATCCGCCACTACACCCGCCATCTGCACATCAATCGGGTCGCTTCCCCGGTAGAAGTAGAACAGACCGTACTGCTGCGCCAGCTGTTCAACAGCGCTCTGCCGCGTCTGCTGGTCACGCGTCTGCATAAACGGGGCCATGCTGTTGTAGTGCGGGTATTCCAGGTTGTAGTCGAGGTCCGGATGGCTCAGCTGCGCCGCCGCAAAGGACTGGCTGAACATTGATGCCCGGTCTGTCCAGAACTTCTGCCAGCGCAGGAACGTCGCCGTGTTTTCCCGCGAGGGATACAGGATGGCGCGGTTAAGCGCCTCCTGTGTGTACCCTTTCAGCACCCTGGCCTGCTCCACAGGGGACATTTTGCTGAGATCCGGGATCGCCTTTTGCGCAGGCTGCGGCGGTTTCTCTGGCTGTTTAGGGGGCTTTTTCGGTTCGTTGTACCAGGACCATCCGGTGAACGGCTCTGCCGGCGTCACAATCTCCTCGGACAGCGCCGTATGGCTCGCCAGCGCCATCAGCAGACCACAGAGGACACGCTTCATTTGCCGCCTCCCTGCTGGTTCACCTGGGCGGCAATACGCTCCTTAATCTGCTGGACCTGCGCACTGGTATCGGGGATTTTCTGGTTCTTCATCAAGTCCTCGTAGAAGTCGGAGAAGTTGATTTTATCGAAGTCGATATTCTGCAGTTCAGGGACCGTGATCCCCCGGCAGTTCGGACTGTCACCGCTGCCGAACTTCACACCCAGCTGGTCACGACGTCCCTGCTCCTGAATGATGCGGGCCAGCTTGCCGTCAAACACACAGTACACCTGGCTTTTCTGGATACAGGCTCCCAGAACCTTGCGGTCACAACGCTCACCCACACTGACGGTAATCTTCTTGGCTTTGGCTTTACCGATGGCCATTTCCTCGTCATCGCAGGAGGCCAGTCCGGTATCCTGTCCCCATCCGGAGTCCTTACAGCAGTTGGAGAAACCCGCAAACGCCTTACGGCATCGCATGGCCTTACCCGTAAAGGCTTTCACTTCAATGGTACTGCTGGCATCTTTTGCATCTTCTGCAGCTGACGCCAGACCGGCCAGTTTCGCTACCGCCGTATCAAAACCGCTACTCCCTGCACCATTGGTGTCGTCACACTCTCCGGACTTACAGATATAATCGCCCCCGCAGACCAGGCCACCCGACTGGTGCGTGGTCTGACACTGGTACGTGTAGCTCATATGAGTACACTGTCCGTCAGTCGACTCGGTACAGGTTGTGCGTGAAACAGTACAGGATGGGTTCGTCATCAGCGTCCCGCAGGTTCCCTTTGAGTCTGACGGAACGACATAGTTATCGGTGTACTCCCAGCAGTCGCTGTAGACGTCATAGCTCTGACCATCATTGACAATGGTCTTGTTTCCCCCCGGAGAGGTGCAGGTTGACGTTGTTTTTTGCGCCTTCGCCATATCCAGACCACAGGATGAGGACCAGGTCACTTCGGGGGTAAAGGTGGTTTCGACCGCATTCATGACCAGAAGCAGCTTGAAGCCTGAAGCACCGGACTGAAAATCCGCGATCTGTTCCCGTATGTGCTTTTCACAACGGTCCTTATTTCCGCTGGTACACCCTGTACTGATGTAGGTACCCGCAGGTAAGGAGCCCCCTTTTGACAGCGGCGTACCTGGCGCGCCCGGCATTTCCCAGTCAAAATTCTTCCCGACCATTGTCTGACTGACGCCCCACCAGGAGATTTTCCCGGCATTCACTTCCCGGTCTGCCCAGTAAAAATGGGCGCTGATCACCGGGCCTGATGCAGGTGCATTAAAACTAAAGTTAAAGGATGTGCCGTTAATACTGAATACGACATCCGCAGCGGTCAGGGTGAAGGTTTTCTGAACCGTGGTGGTTGATGAACGTCCGCCAGGGGTTGCGGTCCGGGAGCAGGCTTCAACTGAGGCCACATCCTTGTCGCAGCTGTAGTTTTCAAAGGTGGTTTTCGATACCGTCACCTCCTTACACTGGTTCGCGGTTCCGTTAAGCACCCCGTCTGCGCCGGCTTCCGCATTTTTACCGATCGTGATGAAAGGTGCCTGCGGATCGATGGCGGGAACCGGATTCGTTTTGCCGGAGTTGATAACCGACTGCGCTGCGTCATTGCCCTGCAGCGCCGCCTGGCCTTTGCTGGCCAGCCCGCCGTCTCCGCCATCCACCCCACCGTAATACCCTTTCTCAGGCGGGTTTGCGGTATAGCCAGGAATAGCGCCTGTCACCGCGCCGGGGTTCTTCAGCGCTCCGGTACCGGCAGAGGCATTTCCTTTACCAAAACTCGCTCCCGCCTCAAAGGCAGGATCGGCTGCGCCCACCAAGAGAGGGAAAAGCATCAGTACCGCTGGAAATATTTTTTTCATTTGGCAGCCTCCAGAAGATGGCGTGCCGTTGCCGCACAATCACCGCTTTCAGCGACTTTCTCCAGCGCCTGCTGCAGCGGCAGACTTCCCCGGATAACATCATGATGTCCCGGGCAGGTCACCACCAGTGCCGGCACTGTCGTGATGTTGTACTGCGTGAACAGTGTCGGATCGATTTGCACGCCAGCATCTTTGTCCTCCTTACTTAGCTCAAACATCGCCGCCGCGGTCTGACGCATATCATTGTTCACCAGGCCCCGCAGCGTGGGCGGGATGTTGTAGCGACGCGCGTCTTTCAGCATGGGCAGCAGGCCTTCACGCGGTATGCCGAGGCTCACAAAGTAAATAGCCGGGAACGTGTCTTTGTCCCCCATCGTGGAGGTTTGTGCCGCAATATTACCCTGCAGGCGGTTAATCAGATCCTGCTGCGGCTGCGGCAACACGGATACACCGGCTGGCTGACTCTGCAGGTCTTCCTTCATGGCCGCCAGCGCGTCCTGCTGGCCTTTGATCCAGTTATGGTCGGAGACGGAGATATCTGTCTGGGTGCTCGCCAGGGCCAGTGGCGTGAAACCCACCATGACGCTGACCATCAGCGCCCGGAGATAAGCGTTTTTCATTGTCATGTCCTCAGAGGAAGACGCAGTTACGTTTGCGCCAGAAGAGATAGCCGAAATTCTTTTTGGATGAAGGTGAGTTGTGCCTTGTGCCCCACAGCTGCGTGCTGGCCCCGAAGGGGTGGCAGTTGCCCGGTTCGGGGTACATGTTCACCATCTGATACCGCCATCGCTCTTTCGGTATGATCGGGGATGGATACTGGTTACAAACGGCGACGTCCGCGCCCACAGAGTTCCAGACCAGCCCCTCGCGATGCATTTTGAAGGCCATTCGTTCTCCGACCAGCAGGGAAGCCTCCAGAGGGGAAAATTCACCACTGGTGTAGCCGGTCAGCGGATATATCGAACCCTGACTGCCCGCGCACCAGAACAGCGGTGAAAGCGGCAAACCCGCTGAGGATGCAGCCGCGTCGGCAGCACAGGCCCCCTGGGCAATTAAATTGCCGAACAGGGCCGCTTCGGGGTTAATCAGCATCGAGAGCGTACTGTCGTTCCACAGGGGGTCGACTTCAGACAGATAGGCGATATCCATATCACCGGTCTGCAGACAACCCAGGCTGGTGATGATGTTAAGCCAGAAAATCAGCGGGTATTTGTACCAGTGAACATGGTAGAACGTACCGGCAGCGGGTCTGTCGCTCTGTCCTGCGGTTCCCGTACCCGTTCGTCCGAGATCGATTTTAAACCCTCCCATGTTGACCATGACGCCCGGCTCCCGGGTTACGTCCACCATCGCCATTGGCTCCCAGAACCCGATGGCCAGCCCGATGCGATAAAACACACCGTATGGACAAATCTGGATCGGCATGGAGGGGTTATTGGTGTCCTTTTGCGGCCCGGCGGCCAGCTGAATATTGCCAAGCGTCATCGGGAACAGGCACTTCCAGCAGACATCACTTATGGGGTTAACCCAGCGGCCGTCACCGGCGTTACTTGCGGCGGCCGTTGCCTGTAAAGGCAACGATGACAGCAGAAGCAGAAACATGCCGGCAAACCATGACACATGCTTCATTTCACCTCCCGCAGCCAGACACAGACCGGACCATCTTCAGTGTCATGAATGGAGCCGATAAACCAGCCCTCTCCGGCTGGCGCTGACGGCTGCCAGTCACTGATGTCCGACGCCCCGTTTTCCCAGGCGGTAATCACCTGGGGAGGAGCATCGTTTTCCATCCAGCGGGTGGCACAGGTCAGTTTGTTCAGGCGCATCCAGTCGCCAAACTCAGTCTGCGTGGCTTCATCACTGGCAGGTGTAAAGTAGTGTGGGTGCGTCCAGAAGCCGTTGCGGTCACGGGTAACCGTCACCGGCCTGATTTTTTCAGGGTGAGTCATGGGGTATCTCCGGGCATGCCGCAGCCACCGGACGGCGGGAGGGCTTAAAGAAAGATCAGAGGTTTTTGGCTTTACCGGCCGCTTTCATGATGATGGCCAGACGTTCTTCCTGGCTCATTTCGTACAGGGCAAGAATGGCTCCGCGCAGAACATGCGAGGGTTTGTACAATGGATTATCGTTAAGGATTTCATCCAGCTGTCGGGCTGAACCCTCATCGTGGCGCACTGACGAGATGGTGACATTCCTGCCCTTTTCAGTATCAGGGTCTTTTTTCATGGCGTTACCTGGTCGGGTTTATCGGAAACCGGGATGACATTCAGGCTGAGGCGGAGCGCAACGCAGTGAGCACCGAACATCCTGAATGGCAGCGCGGTTGAATCAATGGCTGTTTTCGGGTCTGGTGATATACCAGCCAGCGCGCTCACTACCACGTATAAGCACACTGAGCCACGTGCCGGCATACCCATCGTTCACCGCCACATCCTCGCTGTCTTTTATCGCCTGTTCAGAGACTCTCGGTGTGACATAATGCATACGCGCCCGAATAATCCTGCGACTTACGGCCAGCAGGTCTGCTGTCGGCATCGTTACGCGCAGTGATTCATCACGCGTCAGTGCATACCCCGCTTCGGTCAGACCTAGTTCCAGCTCGGCGAGCATCACCTGGTAATACTCCCGGTTAGCAAAGGCGTGTACCGCCTCAGCATGTCTGGCGCTGCCAAATTGTACCGGCGGAACGGGTATTCCCGGTCTACTCTTCCACACCCGGCGTTCACGCCGTACATCTGCAAAATGCTGAACACCAATCCAGCCAGCGAGCAGTGCAACCACGACAAGAAGACCGGTCATACCCTCGGTGTCGCGCAAACAGGTGAGCATCCCCTGCAGCCCCTCCTGTCCGTTTAAACAGCTGATTAGCGCCATGCGTTCATCTCCTCCATTCTGTTACGGATAAGACTGACGAGGAACAGCGGAAACGCCTCGTCGCGTTTTTCCGGCACCGTCGGCAGAAGCTGGTTTTTCTCGCACCACTGTTGCCAGGCTCCAGCGATCAGCGCCGGTTGCCAGGATGCGATTTCTGGATAAAGACGGCAGAGTTGTTTTACGTCTTCCTCGCTGAGAGTCGGCATTGCATTCGACTCTGCGTCACGACACGCCATGAAGTGCGGCGTGTCCGGCAAAGGGGTGCTGAGTATCAGTGACATTCAACATTCTCCTGCTCATCTCCCGAAAACAGTCTGTCGAGACGCTCGGAAAGTGACAGCGTCTGGCCCTTTTTACGTTTCGCGTTGTCCTCGGCCCGCATGGTCTCCAGCAGGAGGTGAACGATGTAATCCGGGAAACGCTCATCGCGTTTTTCCGGCTCGCGGGTTTCCTGCCGGTTTTGGCCACACCAGTGAAGCCAGGCTTTGGTCACCAGTACCGGATGCCAGGAATCCAGCTCCGGATACAGCGTCTTTAGCCGCTCTGCCGTACCCATGCGGGATGTGACTGCTGATGCTTTGCGGGGTTGTTTAGCGTAGCGGCGATGCGTTGTGACGGCCTCGTGCATGTGCGGAAACAGATCACCTAACGTGGTTGCGCTCATTTTTTTGCTCCTGATACCGGAATTTCTTCCACCTTCATCACGCGGCCATCGCGTGAGATGCGCGCGGGGATATGTTCAAAACCAAACTTACGGGTCAGTACACCAGACTGATCGAAGAAGATGCGTTCGTTCAGTGCATCGCTGGTTTCCTTAATGTTGCCTTTCACCAGGATTACCTTCACGTTTGTCTGGCCGGCGATCTGCTGACGGATCCAGTTCATCTGCCCTTTATCATCACCGTCGATGAAATACAGCACCTGACTGAAGGGCACCTTATCCAGGGGATTCACCGTGTCGCCCTTACGGGCGATAATGTTTCCCTGCATGTCAGTGATCGTTTCCTTTACGGTGAAGGTTGGGTCCCACGCAAAGCTGCGGTATTCCTCTGCTTTCGTGAGTCCCGCCACCGGTGTCGGGCGTACCGCATGCTCTTTCACCCTGTCCGTCGCCTCCCTGCGCAGCCGGTCCAGTTCGCCCGACTGCTCCATCCCCTTCAGACGGTTCTGGATAAACGCCAGCATGTCCTGCTCGGCAGGCTCAAAGACGTTGCCCCAGGTACCCAGATCCTTCGCGCCGCTGCCGGCTGAGAGCATCAGCAGCATGGCCATCAGATGCAGTCGTCTTTTCACTGGCCCCCCTGGGTGCGTCGTGCTATATCAGCCCTGATCTCATTCGTGATATCCCGTTGCGGACTCATGACCGCCGGTTTCACCAGAATGATGGCGTTATGTGAGGCTTGCCACTCACCCAAGCTGTCGGTCAGCGCCGAGTTGAAGCGGGCCGTCATTGCCCGGGCTTTGTCTTCATCGAGCTGCAGTTGCGCGGATTGCTGAATGAAAAGGTCAACCGTCCCTTTCATGTCAAAGACCACCACTTCCGGTGCTGTGGATTTCAAGTAACCCCATCCTGCTGCGGTCATGATCAACTGCAAGAAAAACACCCAGGCGGCCAGCTTCACACTTCGGGAGGTCAACCATCCTGCCATCGTTGCGCCATCACGAACGGTGTCACCGTCATATGGCTTGTCGTTTTGTTCACTCATGCTGCGTTCACCCATTCTTCAAGTTCACGAAGTTCACTGCCGTATTTCTTCTCCGCCAGCAGATATGCCGCTTCTTCCGAAGTCGCCCCGGCTTTCTGCGCGTTCTGCATGAACGCAAAATCCTCACCACGGGAGCTGAACATGGCGCGCGTGACGGGGTCGACGAACAGGCGATGGAAGGAGCTGTATTCACCGGCGTTTATCAGCAGGGAGCTGTAGCCTGTCTGCAGGGCTGGCTGGAAGCCACGGATAACTTCTTTTTCCATGTCCGAGAACTGATCCGGGTTATCGGCAAGGTACTGTTTAAAGGCCTTCGCATCCTGCAACAGGGTGATTTTGGTGGAGCTGTTGTTCCAGGCGGCTTCGGCTTCCTTACTGGCGCTGAAGTCCTTGATGCCCTGGGTGATAGTGATAAACGCGCCACGGTGACGGCGCACGGTGCGGTATCCGGTTTCGATAAACCGTGCCGCGTGCGGGTTGGAACCACCCAGCAGACGCCAGGCTTCGTCGATAATGCAGACTTTTTTGAGGTCGCGGGGGCTGTGGTACATCTTTTCCTGAATCGCCAGGATAAGCGAGAACAGGATGGACGAGAGCAGCTTTGGTTTGTCTTCCAGGCTCAGCAGTTCCAGCACCGCGAAGCGGGTTTCGCCATCGAGCGTCGGGTTATCAGCATTGAAGTATTCGCCGTCCGGCCCCCATGTGCAGTAGGTATCGAGCAGCATGGCCAGTTCGGCAAGGCGCGCGATGATGGTCGGCTTGTCCGCAAACGCCTTATTGATGTCCTCGTTGGTCAGGTAATTATGAACGTCATCAATACGGGCTTTGTTTGCCTTCTTCTCCCATGCATCCATTACCGCTTTCTGCAGGATCGCTTCGCAGACGCCGTCCAGCGGCTGCGTCGGACTGGCGAGTACCGTCAGCAGGCGCACAATCCCTTCCGCAGAATGGTTAATGTCCTTAACGTTGGCGAACGGGTTAAAGCGCAGTTTAGAGCCATCGAGGTAGACCCCGCCGGCCTGGTGACAGTAGTTCTTGTAGCTGTCCCCCATGTCGATAACCCAGGCATACCCCCCGGCGTTTAACACATCTCGCAGAATACCCTGTGTCAGGAAGGATTTCCCTGCCCCGGATGTGCCGGTAACGGCGATATTAAAGTTGGTGCTGCCGTTCTCCTCACCAAACATGTCGTAGAACGCCACCTGATTGCGGTAGGTCGGTAACGGCATGCCCACGTTTGACAGCTGGCGCTCGGCCACAACCGGCATCAGGCTCACCGCATTCCATGACTTGGCGCGCAGCGTTGCCCCCGTCATTTTCAGATCTTCCCACATTCCTTCCTGCATAACGAACGGGAAGCTGGCCAGCCAGTTACGCATCTGCTGGTACTGTATCGTGACCATCTCCAACTCGTTCTTACGGAACACGTTGACGGCTGCCAGTTCACACTTCTGCGCCTCCGTATTGTTGTCCGGGGCGAACAGGGTCAGGTTGAAATAGGTTCGGCAGTGTGCGATTTCATTGCTGTTCAGTTGCTCACGTGCCCGTCGCCATTCTTCTGCCGCTTTTTTGGTACCCGGGAAAAGTGCCGCGTAGGCTGAGTTGGCCTTTTTAGACAGGTCCGTATCCTTACGGAACGCCTCGCTCTGGCTTTTGGTCTGTTCTTCCAGCTCGGTGGTCCAGGTCAGCATAAACGGACAGGGAATACCGAGATCGGGAAAGCGCAGGTTCTGCAGGTTGTCTGCGCCCTGCCAGAGCGCAAAGCGTCGCGGATTTTTGCTGAGTTGCATGTTGATGATGCGGCATGCTGATGCCGGCATGCGTGTCCCGCGAGTGTCGATGGTCTCCGGCAGTTCCATCCGGATATGTCCCGGATGTACCCGCACATCAATCCCGGGATCAACCACCTGGCGGTTGAGCTTCTCATCCTCGTTGTAGTCCCCGGAGGACGTCAGCACCTGCTCCTGACGGTAGTTCATTTGCTCACGCACTGCAGACAGGAAGCCGTGCACATCGATATTCATGCTTTCGATGCGCGCAGCGCCCAGGGAGACGCGGATGGTGTTACGTATCTGAATCAGGTCATCAATCACCCTCTGCGTCTGGGAGGCACGTTTGACTTCTTTCCCGTACACCAGAAAGATACGGTAGTTGCGAAGATAGAGAGGATATTCGCGCTCGTTGGCCAGACCGTGCAGCGCGGAGCGCTGCCAGAACGCGCGGGTGATTTTATTAAGGTGATCGGCCATCCCACCTTTCCACATGTCATTACTCACGCCGCGATCGATACGTTCCCCGACGCATTTACTGGCAAGCATAATGACGGTGACGGGCGTCTGGCGTGGCAGTTTTTTACGCAGCATGTCATCGAGGGCGGCCATCACCTGCTCGTTCGCGCCGGGAAGCGGGGCGGCTTCCATAATGAAGCCCGCAGAGCCGGAGTTGACGAAAATCTCATTAGTATCGTCGTAATACCGGTACGGGAGCGCCGCGACCAGGGACGGATAGTCCCAGGTCTGGGAAAGGTTGTTTCGGGCCGTCGCGGCACCGTCTTCCTGCTTCCCGTTCTTCAGCATGTCCATCAGGTTGTCGACAAAACTCATTTTCGACCCTCCGCTGCTGCCCGGATTAACTCCAGGCGACGCAGTTTCTCTTCGTTCATCTGACCGCTGCGCTGTCCGTCACCAGCAGTATCAGTCTGCCAGTCATGGCTCACTCTCAGGGCGGCGAGCGTCTCATCCTCCAGCTGCGGCGCTCCAGGTTCCACTACGGGCACCAGGCCCGGAGAGAACTTTCTCGATCTGCTGAACCAGTCAGCGGGGAGGGAAGAAAAGTCGTTTACATTTACCGGGTAAGTCACCACCTGGCGTGTCATCATTCACCCCCCTCTCCGATAACGCGGTAACTCTCATCCCAGTGGGATTTGTTTTTCACGAACTCGACCACGGCTGGTTGATGGAAGTTGTCGTCCGTGTCGACCCAGGGCGCAATCCACAGGCGCTGCGTGGCATCAGGAATACGCTGAACCGGAACGCGGCCTGCAGTGTTAACCGGCACAGGTGTCGCACGACTGGTCGTGGCCAGCGGCGTGACCAGTGAGCTTGTGCTCCCGGCAGGGGAAGTAGTCAGCGGGCGGGCTGAAACTGGCTTAGCGGCAGTCGTTCCGGTTGCTGCGACGGAGACAGGACGGAATGGGTTCACGACCGGTGCCGAATTGCGCAGTGCCGGCAGGGTTTCACCCGCAGGCTTTTTTGCGGTTTTATCGGCCGTCAGGTCATCCAGGCTTTTACCCTGAGCGGCCAGCTTGTTGGCCTCACCGGTGGTCAGACACTGGTCAGTCGCGGTCTTGTTGCAGTCGAAATCAGAATTGAGACCGGCGCAGCCGGTCAGTGCGCTGCACAGCAGTGCAGCACCCAATAGGTTTTTCATGGGATAACTCCGGTTGGTAATTCAGATTTATGTGTAAAGAGGTGACGCAGATTTATCCGTATCGGTAAAGACGGCTTGTAGATATGACAATGAATTGCATGGCAAAGCTGGTTAACACGCAGAAATAAAACCAGTCGATCGTCAGAAAATCCAGATTCATTTGTATGAAGCCAGCTACGATGATCACAACTGGCGAGATAATCCAAGGTGCCAGGGCTCCTACAAACATCATCCATGGCTCATCGGAACCATAATAAACTCTCGCGCTGCCCATGATGATAAACACACTGACGATCAGAAAGATTCGCCATGTGGAAAAGTCCTTGTCGCCGAGTCCCTTCAGATTCAAAACCGCCCATACCGTCATTTCAGTCGCATAAATAAGCACTAAAAAGACGACGTGGCGGTAGTCATACAGGATTTTGAGCAATGAAGAACGTGTCCTGATTGCAGACATAGACACTCCAGTGTAATGAATTACAGGGTTGACGGGACAATTAGGGGTACTGCCGAATTACACTTCACTCATCTCCTGTTTTCACGCTGCGGTCAGAAGTTTTATGGAGGAACTTCAGGTCAGGCTTCTTTTCTGGCCAGACGGACCTCGTTTCTTCCTGATACCAGCTGCTGACAATGCTGAGCGTCAGCCCCTCTTGTTCAGCCTGGTGCTTCAGGTGCTCCCAGGCGGGGAGGTTCAGGGGCTCATAAACAGAAAGCACCCTGTCGAATACCTCCGCCCAGCTTTCGTTGTGGCGTGGGACAATTCGCCTGCATATCATCTGACTCAGAAAAAACCAGACAACCAGGAGGCTCATCGTCAAAAGTGACGGGCGGAACTCCGAAACCGTGACGACTACGGTACCGGTGAAGGAGACAAACCAGATAAACATGAACAGGCTTCCTGCCGGGGTGGGCCGTCCGGCCTCCCATTCAGCAATATGCATCCGCATGTTCCTGAGCAGATTGTTATTACGCTTTTCATCACGCATTCCTGCTTGCTCTCTCTTCTGGCCAGACGGATATCGCTTCTTCCTGAAACCAGCTTCTGACTGCGGCCAACGTCAGTCCCTCTCTCTCAACCTGCAGTTTCAGTCTTTCCCAGGCTGCCTGATTAACCGGTTTGTAGGATGACAGCGTTTCATCAAACACGGCCTCCCACGATTCGGTCTTGCGTGGTATGAGTTTTCTTAGCAGCAGGTTACTCAGGGCAGACCAGGCTGCCAGAAATATCCATCCCCATGCTGGCCAGTAATGCAAGAAGAGACCGCCTCCTGTGAGAATCATGAATACCCATGCAGTTACGAAAAACCGCTGTACCGGCGTTGATCGGCCGGCGCTCCAGTCATCAAGGTCCTCCCGGATTCTTGTCAGAGCTTTGTCTTTACGCCTGGTCTCACGGATGAATGATTTCATCTTTTGTACCTCATTAGTTGATGGTGTCGCCGCGAACACCGCCTTTCCCCTGGTAGCTGACATGGCCGTCGAACTCCATATCGACGTGCTTGCCGTTTTTCAGTACGCAGCTGATTGATTTTGACCGGACAATGCCGCGTTCGCTGGAGATGTCACCCCAGATTTCACCCACATCCGGCACCTGTCCGTTGACTACGGCGCGGGACAGTGCGACCAAGGTTTTTTCGTAGGTCTGCCCTTCTTCCCATGCCTTCGCGTCGTCGTTCTTACGAAGTGGTGGTGACATTGGGGTGAAGCGCAATGTTTTGCCGTTACTACGCTTTTCTTCACGCATTCCAGCTACCTTATTTAGCGGTTCTGCAGGAGGAGACTAACGATGATCGAAGTACGCTAAACTCAATCACGTCGTTACGCTCGATGAGCCTGAGGGCTTCTGGCGTGCAGGCCATTGCAGCCTTAAGTGCCAGTGAAACCGCGAGGCTGCGATAACGGTGTTGCAGCTCTGTGGGTGCGTCATCAGGGACTGCGTCAGACACCTGCTGATATGCTTTCCATGCATTTGGCTGGGCTGTAGATTCTCGTTCCATACTCTCAAATTGAGCAGTGTCCTTAGCCTCTTTCTGAGTGTTTGAATCTTTAACGGCCCGTGACGGAATGTCATATTCAGGTGAAGTCATAAAATTCAGCAGCATCCCTGCTGGTAAACTCAGCGACAGTAAAAGAATAACAATTCCGATATCACGCTTCATGTTGGCCTCCGCCTTCCCCTTTTGAGCTGGATTTTGTTTTATCCGGGCTGTAAGAGTCTTGCATCAGTTGATAGTGTCGCCCAGACGCAGCTGGCTGGCCTGCCGGAGAACGTCATCAGGATTGATGTTGCCTACGGAGGTGGTGCTGGATGCAGTGGTCTGGCTTGCAGGTTGCGGCGTCACGGCATTCTGCGCGGCGTTGCCGGCTTTCTGCAGTTCTTCCTTTGCCTTTTCGTCTTCAGCGTCTTCCAGGGTTTCGAGGCGGAAGCCTTTCTGGAACACAACCGTAATACGGTTACCGGCACCAATATCAATCACCGGGTGATACTGCTCAGCGCGTTTAATCCAGTACTGGCTCATCGTTTCGGCCGCCTTGCTCGCTCCCCCACCTAAGCCCTGTTTAAACACGTCGCCGGCACCGACGTCAGCTGTGGCACCAAGTCCCACTGATGGTGTGGCGGCAGACTTGATCCCTTCACCAAAACCGGACAGAAGGCCTGCCGCGCCAGCGTAGCCCACAATCATGCCGTTTCGCATGACCGGCTTGCCGCGAACACCGCCTTTCCCCTGGTAGCTGACATGGCCGTCGAACTCCATATCGACGTGCTTGCCGTTTTTCAGTACGCAGCTGATTGATTTTGTCCGGACAATGCCGCGCTCGCTGGAGATATCGCCCCAGATTTCCCCCACTACGAAGCAGCCGTCTGCGCTGTACTCTTTGTTGTTGGGCATCTGGATATTACCCAACAGTCGGATGGTTACGGGCTGGGTGTTCTGCTGGCCGGTGACGCTGGCATTGGCATCGGCACCTTCAATCATGATGGCGTCAGAAAAGGAGCCAGACGGAATCCAGGGTAGTTTAGTTGGCTTTTTCTTCAGGCTTTCGTAACTGAACTTTGTGGTGTTCAGGCCGCCTGTCATGCGCTGGCCGGAGCCGCCCGGATAGAATGCTGCGCCCTGCCCCATATTCACACCGGTGGCGGCCGGTGTGCCTGCGGGGGTCACAGTGTATTCGGGAGGTCGGGCCTGGCCGGCAGCAACCGGACCGGGGAGTGGTGTTCCGTTCTGACCTGCAGGTGGTGTCTGCTGGCCAGTGGTCTGGTTGCTGCCGGGGGCTTTCGTAAGCTGGTCATTCAGGCGCTGAATCTCTTCATCCTTTTTGGCCAGCTGTTGTTCGGTCATGAGCTTGTTCTGTGCAAACTGCTGGGTAAGCGTGGTGAGCTTATCCTCAAGTGCGGAGGTTTTGGCCTGCTGCTGTGCCAGTGCGGCATCGTTAACCTGCTGGTTAAATGCTGCGGTGACGACGCCGGTCATGTTTGGCGTAGCGACCGGTGCGGGCTGCTTCTGCTCCTGCTGGTGTTGTCCGTACCAGATAACACCGCCCGTTGCGGCCGCGCCGCCCGTTATAACGGCAGCCAGGATGGCCAGTTGCTTGCGGCGGGTTTTCAGGTTTTCATTCAGGTTCATGGGCGGGTGACTCCGTCATCTGAAAACACAATCCAGGCATAACCTTCGCCACCGGCATAGAGCTGGTTCTGCGACAGCATCACGGCCCTGACACCCTTACGCCAGAAATCGCGCTCGCGCAGGCTGCGGGTGATGCTGCCCGGGTTGCTCATGCGGAAGCGTACAATGCGCAAATGGTTGCCGACGAACTGGCGTTCCGGTGTCAGACGAACATCACTGGCGGGTGTGTACGCTGGCATGCGACTTACCGGATATTCCTGGTAGTCATCCGGCACCTGTCCGTTGACTACGGCGCGGGACAGTGCGACCAGGGTTTTTTCGTAGGTCTGCCCTTCTTCCCATGCCTTCGCGTCGTCGTTCTTACGAAGTGGTGGTGACATTGGGGTGAAGCGCAATGTTTTGCCGTTACCCGGTTGCGGCCTGACGTTCAGGCTCAGGGATGAACCGCGGTCAGTCTGGATGAATAACGTGAAGTTCTGGCCAACGAGCGGAGACAGAATGAGCGCTCCGTCGTCGGTTGTGCTCTGGTCATAGGCACCGGTTGGTCCGCTGATGCTGGTAATGAGTTCTCCGTCGACAACAACCTTGCTCGGGTTGGTGTTGCTGAGTGTGACGTTAAAGGCGGCGTCGTTCTCAAACGGAATGGCTGCGGGTGCGGAAGCGGCCCGGAGGCCGCTTGTGAATAATCCCGCTGCCATAAACACAGCAGCAGCTGCCGGTGAAATGCGAAATTTCATGGGCAGTCCTGTCAGTTAGTGGGGGATACCGGCTTGAGTTCTTCAAAGCTGTGGAGGTTAATCACACCATTGTCATAACTCAGTTTCAGCTGGTAGGTTTTTTCCTGGTCTTTCAGTGGCGTGATGATTGCGCCGTTGGTGGTGGAGGATTTCAGAATCCCGCTGTACTGCACGGTATCATCGTCCGTAACACGTATCTCTTTCGTGATGAACTGCGTGGTAATGCCCGCGTTTTTGATTCGGTCAGTTTCAATGTCCAGGGCTTTCTTGAGTGCGTCCCGCTCGGCGGAAGGGACAAATCCAAGAATGATTTTCTGGTTAATGTCGATGTTTTCCGGGCTGACATTCAGCCGCCAGTAAATAAAGGAAGCGGCGAACTGTGTCAGGCCGGTGGCATCGACACTTTTAGAATCTGATGCGAAAGGGCGGTTAAACGTTAACGGGGTGGTGATGGTTTTCTGGGTGGTTGCAAAATACCAGGCCAGTGAACCGGTTAATACATTTCCAGCAGCCAAAAGTATGGTTAATGCTGAAAGACCAATAAAACCATAAGCAAGGTTTTTATCGCGCTCTCCTTTAATTTTCATTTTCATAAAATTTATGCCCTCCAGTGCCGGAAACTTGAATCAGGTATCTGGCGAAAAGTTACTTTGAACAAAAGTGAGGGCAGGTGCCAGTAACAGAAATTAAGTAACCAGTATGACCCCTGCCCTTTCTTCAGATACCTGACAAGGAACCAGAGCAGGCCCGCTATGATGGAGAGTTCAATAGACATATTATTGAGGATGCCCAGTATGGCGAGAGGGGCAACAATAATAATTTCATCTAATGGCAGTCCGAAATAGCGGTCCTGCTGGTTCAGAGTTTCCGGGAAGTAGTATTTATCCTCTTCCCCGCTCATGGTTAGCTCGCAATCGCAAAACCAATGCGTGTTGCGATGATTACCAGTGGCACACCCAGGAATGTGAGTGGGGAGCGTGTTTTCATATAAATGAAGACACCGAAAAGAATTTCCCCGAGGTAAAACCATTTAACGATTGATGAGCCAGAACCGAAAGTCGAATTAACTGTAGTGTTCTGGGAGGCGAGAAGGTCAGTACCGGATGCAAATGCCGGGTGAGTGACCAGAAGTGCAAAAACAAATGCGCCGACTGTCTTTAAGTAAAATTTAGTCTGGCGATATTCAATTGCTTTGCGGAATAAAGACGCTACCGCCCATCCCTTACCGACGTTAAGGGCACTGCCTTTGGTTAACATGCTTGTTTTCTCCGAAGTAAACAAAAGTGGTTCGCGTAAGTGCTTGTTTACGCGGGCGCAATTGTCCCATGACCCTAAAAAAAAAAAACTGTGACGCATGTCACATTTTTAGAAGGTATTCGGATTTATCTGAATATGTAAGTGAGTAGGCTTTGTAGGCCAGAAAGTTGAGAAATGGCCTACAGGATCTATAGCTATGAAAGTTAAAGAGAAAATGTGGGATGGTCGCGGCCGTCCAAGGAAGTTCCAGCCGGGGGAGGCTGTGGAGTGGAGGCTGCGTGCGCCCGATAATTTGCTTATGGAGCTGAGAATATGTGCGCGAGCTGGTAACAGGAGTATTAACGAGGAGATTATTGCGCGGTTATTATTGTCCCTTAATTATCAGCCGGGGAAGCCAGTCATTAAAACGGCGGAAGGTGAAAAGCTCATTGCACTGGCGGTCAGGTTTGATGAGTGGCTGGAAAATTTACTGGATGGCGGGTCAGGTAATCACGTTGAGGGAAATAAAATTCCACCCCATCAGGAGCAGTTGTGGGTCTGGCGTAAAGGTGAGCGAATATTACTGCCAGGAAAAACTACAGGCTATAGCATGCGAATTCCTGAGAATCTTGCTGATGAAATCAGGGCGATGGCAAAGGTGCATAACCGTAGCCTGAATGATGAAATGCTCACCCGTCTGATGGATACTCTGGGCTATTTTACGGAGCGCTTACTTGAACAGAACGAGGATGCGCAGGCGCTTAAAGCGCTTTGTATGGAGTTTGAAATCTATCTTAAAAAGAGAATAAAAGAGGTTGAGGGAAGCGACCTTCCCTGGGATGAAAGTTCTTCTCAGTGATCGATGTGGGCCGGAGATTCCGGCTCACTGATTTAATTCTTTTCATTGATAAAGTGTCTTGTTTCCGCTTCGTCTTCTGCGGTATTGATACCACTGATAATCATATCGAGAGTATCTTCCAGGCTTCCCTCTCCGTCTTTTCCTGTCATTTTTAAATACATCTCAGCAAGAAGTGTTGCTATGAGAACTGTGCCTTCTCGTGAGCCGGCTGCTTTTCGTATCAGGTCCCTTCGATATCCTTCAATATCAAATTGATTGCCGTCATCACCGTCTCGTTTATAAACAAGAAGCCCGAGGCGAATTAACTCGTTGCAGGTGGCTGACATGTTTGCTTCTCCTGCGGTTGCGCCGTTTTGCAGGTCTTGCTGTACAATATCGCGAACTTCGCGTTCAATTTTATCTTTAAGGTAGATGCCGACTCTTCCCATATTTCTTACCTGTTTTAAGTTAGTGTCGGAACCGACACTATGTATGGCCTGTAGGTGGATTTCCCGATTGCTGCGCGAGGATATAATGGTTTGATATTGCTGTAAATTTCTGTTCTGTACAGTAGTACAATCCAGCACTATGTTGTGCGATAGTGTGACACTGTGCGATATATAATTCAATGTATTTGCAGCGTATCTACAATTGTACGATACGTGTGTGACATAGCGACACTAACAGGTAGCAGGTTTATACGATAGTGTAGTGTCGGTATGTACGACAATTACCGGCTATACTCCATATTCGCGCAAAATTGCTTAAGGCATATCGCTGATATTAAACGAAAAATCTGCAAGACGAAGTCTTGCGTGGGGTGTGATGTTTTAAGGGGTTAGTAAAGAGCGGCATGTTAATACCTCCATCTGGTTTGTTTTTGTTATTTCACACCAGGGCTGATTGCATGCCTCAGAGCGCTCACGCGCGTTTGTAGTGAATTAACTTGATTACGACGATCGGGCGGGGTATTTTTTAAAGCGCCTCTCCTGGGGCCTCGTATTTCGTTAAAAGGTCAAAACATGAAAATAACGTTACTGCCTGCGGCAATGCTGACCCTTTCACTTTCTGCTGGCGCAGCTCCGCAGATGTGCTTTGATCAGGCCGGGAAAGATTATCAAATTGATCCGCTGCTGCTTATGTCAATTTCGATTAAAGAGAGCAGGCTGAAAGCGGGGGCGATAAATGGATCAAACAGGAATGGAACAGAAGATGTCTGCGGGATGCAGGTAAACAGTTCCCATTACGGTAAACTTAAAAACTTTAATATCACCCGTGAGCGCCTGTTAAATGATCCTTGTATCTGTGTCTATACGGGAGCATGGGTGCTGGCGCACAACTTCCGGTCATACGGAAAAAACTGGGACAGCGTGGGGATGTATAATACGGGGCCGAGCAAAAAACTCGTTGTACAGCGCAAGGCCTATGCACAGGATATCAAAAATATATACCGTGTATTGCTGGCCAGAAAAATGTTACTTTCTGAACGTCACGTGCCAGCTGTGAGAAAGGAGTATGAGGGTAAAATTGCAGAAACGGCCTCGCTAAACAGCGGGCACTAAAAAGCCGCTCTGTCGGGCGGCTTAATTTTCAGGACTTCAGTTTTGCGAACTCCTCCGCCATTTTCCAGAGCACCTGATTTAATTTGATGTCGCCATCTATTCCGGTGACTTCCCGCGTTCTGGTCATCTTTCCCTTTTCCGTTCTGCCACGAATCCCCCCACGGATCACATTTTCCTGCACGACATTAAACGTGGTCCATAAATCCTGACCTTTGTCGAGGACGCGGCGAGGGTTAATAATTTGCTCCGGCGTAATCGGCGCGGGTTTTCCGTCGTACTTAAGTTCCAGAGCGGTAGCACCAAAAAGGCGCTGCTCAGGCAGTGTGAGCTGAATGCTTTTCATCAGATCAATATTTTCATCAACCGCGTCAAAAGTTTTCAGCACCGTGTAAGCGCCTTCGATAACCTGCCCGACAATATCACCTTTGTGGGGCACGCGGATTTCGCCAAAATCCTTCCATGCAACCAGACCATTACTGCAAACCTGACGGAACATGCCAGGGATCATTTTATAGCTGCTTGAACCATCATGGCTATTCAGCAGAATAATTTCCGGTACTTCTTTTCCATTGATCTGGTCATGACGACGCAAGCGAAGCATATGCTTTGTAAAATCGCGTTTATCCAGGTCACGTGTACGTGACTGCGTTGCATAATAAGGCTGAAAACCTTCTTCGCGTAAACGATCAAGAATATTAATGGTCGGAATATAGGTATAACGTTCAGAGCGTGAATCGTGTTTATCCCCGGAGAACGCGCTCGGCACGATGCGCTGTAATTCGTCATTCGTCAGCGGGCGGTCTTTACGGATAGAGGTTGGCATACGATAGCGGCTTGCGAAACTGACCATTTTTGTTTACTCCTGATTATTTAATTACAGATGATGAAATAACGCGATGAAAATTATCCAGCGGCATTGCTGCTGCTACCGGGTGACCTTCTACAACCCAGACAGAGATATAATCCGGGCATTCGTCATTAATTAACGTCAGCTCAGTGGCATTCTCTGGCGGGGTAAAAATTGCCGGTTGTGGCTCCCCTTCCGACGCTGCCAGTACCCAGCAAAATAGATCCATGAACTGGGACGTTGTCAGGTCTGAATCACATCTTCCGGTAGATTCTTGAGCGGCGGTTTTGACGTTGACGTTTCGTGTGTGCATCCTGGTTTTCTCCTGTGGTGATGGTTTTCCATCTCCCTGGTGAGTTCTCTCGCGGCAAAGGGCAAAGGAGCAACGGCGGGGCGGCAGGAGAAGGGCGCAGACAAAAGTTTTTGCGGCACGCAAAAAGTTTTGGCGGAGTACATTTCACCCTTCGGATGACGGCACGACGGTGCTACGACCAGCCCTCCGCGTGAGGACACACGGGGGATGGCCTCACCGGGCGAACAGGATGCACGCACCCGACACGGCGGAACGGCGTGGCGGCCTTAAAGCGACGGCTCCGCCGGCGCGGTCAGGCCGGCCCGGCCCCCGGCCGGTGCAAGCCGGGGGTTGACCTCAGCCATCAGACCCTAGCGTCAGCCCGAAACCCGAAGGGGTTCGGCGGAGCCTGGCGGGTGCGTCAGCGGCCGCCCTGGCGGAGTGGGGCTCGACGACCGGACCGCCACGCGGGCCGGGAGCCGAAGGGGGCCATCGCCCTCCCCGTTCTTCTGGTTCTGGTCATCATTGATTTGCAGCTGAGAAAGTTAACCAGCAGGACGCCGGTTCTGATTACAGGGAAACAGAGAAGCACTGTAGCGGGGAAAGGCAGGAGCGCCGGAGGCGCTTTCGCCCTCCCCGCTTCCCCGAAGGGGGAAAGAGGTTTGTGCGGTTGCCCCGATGACATGCACCGGGGCACAGATTTCCGTTCAAATCGGTTCTTCGCTTTCACCTCCGTTTTCCTGCTCATAATGCATCATGGCCATACTCAGCAGGGCATTAAACCCCTCGATGCCCGCCCCGTCCGGATCGCACTGTTCGCACAGGTGCAACAGATTGGCCAGAAAATCCGTGATAACGGTTTGCACGCTTTCGCTTTCCCTGTTCAGCCCTGTTTTACGGGCAAATTTCCACAGCACATCTGCAGCCAGCGCGGCGTGATCATCGTTGTTGCGGATTTTTACCGGTTCAGGCTGTCCGTTCAGGCGTTCTGCCATTGTCTCCAGCACGGTCGCCGGAATGCCGTTCAGTGTGTTGCTTGTCATTTTCTCTCTCCCTGCAGCAGGTCTGCTCTGCCGCTCTGTCAGTCAGGCGGCCACGGTGGCCAGAAATTTTTTCATTGCATCCAGACGACTGCGAAATGCCAGACGTCCCTGCCAGTCATTGAAGTAATACACGGGGGTATAACGCACGCGGCTGGCTTTCAGGGTCAGCGTATTGCCGGTCACAACTTTCGCGGGAATACCCAGCAGTGCCAGCTGGATAAAGGCCATATCAGCCACCATTGGATCGATATCGGTACAGGTGGCGTACAGCTGTTCTGACGGGTTATATCCCGCTTCAGCCATCCAGAATGCAAAGGCGATGACCATTCCGGCGCTGCCGCAGGCTGGCTCATCGAGCGTCAACCATCCCTCACGCTTTATCGTCTCCTGAGCGCCGGGCATGAGTATTCCGGCCATCAGGCTGGAGATACAGGACGGTGAAAAATACTGCCCCATTTCATCCGCGCCCAGCTCCTGCTCCATATACAGGGCGCCGAGAAAATCATGAATGTCACCCGCCAGCCCCTCCACCAACAGGCAGAACAGCTGTTTCATGGCGTCTAAATCGGACGGCTCATAACGTTTACAGATCAGATAGCTGCTTTCCATGCCCTCTGGCGTTCGCACCCGAGCCAAATCCAGCTGGCTGGCAGCAAGCTGTATGAAGTCCCGGAACACTTCAGAGCGACGCATAGATGGCGCGGTACTACGGAACACGCTGGCGAACTGCTTACGCGCCTCAGCGGGTGACATCGTCCGGGCAGGCGTGGAAGCCCGCGGCTGCGGGTCAATCTGGTCTGCCTGGAACAGGGATTCAAAACTCAGTTGTGACATAGTTTCTCCTTACCGGCCGCCGGGGGCGGCCGTCTCCTGTTAAGCCAGTCCAAGCGCCGGATAGACGCTGACAGCCAGACCACAGTCAGCATCGACGGCGTAGCCCGTTTCGGCATTTACCACGGACAGGAACGGCTGCCACTGTGAGAAGCGCAGCGCGGGTACGCGCGCGCGTTTTCCGGCACGGAGGGCATTTACAAATGCCTTCGCCTGTGCGACAGTTTGCGGGTCAAGATTCACGATTAATCTCCTTACATTGGTTGTGATTGCCGGTTCACCGTTACAGCGGCTACCCGGCGTTGAGAAAGCAGGGGCAACCCTGCTTTTTTAATGCGCTGAATTCAGTGGCGCATCGAGACAGAAACGGGCGATCACGTCGCCAATCAGCTCCCGGTGATGACGGGTGTGCAGGTCATGGCACTCAAAGAAGCGCTCTCCGTACCGGACAAAAATTGCGGTCACATCCCCGCCCGTAAACTCCATCGATTTGAACGACTCCCCGCCGTACCCTCTGCACCAGTCCGTCAGCGGCAGCGTTTCCAGCTGGTTGATATACCGGGCTTCGGTAATTTCTGCCCACGGACGGCGATAGCCGTCATTCTGCTTTTCCTGTACCTGAGTCGCGGGGATCAGCTTCGCATCCGGATAGAGACGGCGCAGGGATTCCAGCGTTTTCGCGTCACGCTGCGTGACCCACTGGCCATCCAGCTGTGTTGCGCGGTCATAAACGGCGTTATGTGACGGAACGAAAAAGGCCATTGGTGCAGCGGTCAGGGTGTTAACGTTCATTTTCCTGGCTCCTGTCTGATTAGGTTCCGTGCGGCGGCTGCCGCACGGGTAAACCGGAATTAAATATCGATACCTGTGTGCGCGATCAGGCGCACAAACTGTCTGAAGTGGTCAGCTTCAGCCACGTGGATGTGGCGAAACTGTTTATCGACGCCGCTGCTGAGGGCGTAGAAATAGGTGCAGCGCATCGTTTCCGGGCAGCGTCTGCGCAGTTTCTTCAGCTCCGCAAGGCTGCTGAACTCCAGAACGTCGGGTTCCTCCGCTGAATTTTTTTTCTGCTCAGCGACGAGGATCGTGTACGACACGGTTTTTCCCCCTATCTTCCTGGAAGATTCTTGAGCGGCGGTTTTGACGTTGACGTTTCGTGTGTGCATCCTGGTTTTCTCCTGTGGTGATGGTTGTCCATCTCCCTGGTGAGTTCTCTCGCGGCAAAGGGCAAAGGAGCAACGGCGAAGGGAGGAAGGAAAGGGGCGATGACAAAAGTTTTTGCGGCCTTTCGCTAAAAGTTTTGGCAGCGTGCATTTCACCCCTTGGATGACGACCCGACGGTGCTACGACCAGCCCTCCGCGTGAGGACACACGGGGGATGGCCTCACCGGGCGAACAGGATGCACGCACCCGACACGGCGGAACGGCGTGGCGGCCTTAAAGCGACGGCTTCGCCGGCGCGGTCAGGGCGGCCCGGCCCCCGGCCGGTGCAAGCCGGGGGTTGACCTCAGCCATCAGACCCTAGCGTCAGCCCGAAACCCGGAGGGGTTCGGCGGAGCCTGGCGGGTGCGCAGCGGCCGCCCTGGCGGAGTGGGGCTCGACGACCGGACCGCCACGCGGGCCGGGAGCCGAAGGGGGCCATCGCCCTGCCCGTTCTTCTGGTTCTGGTCATCATTGATTTGCAGCTGAGAAAGTTAACCGGCAGGACACCGTTTCACACAGTCGGAATGAATAGCTTGGGGAAAGGCAGGCTGAAGCCCGGTATGCGCAGGTTGATCACGACGACATTCATTCAGCGACATCTGGCAGAAAAGGATATTGCGAAGAGTAGCGGGAGGGAGCAGAGGGGCAGCGCCGGAGGCGCGTCCCCCTTCCCCCGTTCCCCGGAGGGGAACAGCCCTTCCCGGAGGTTCAGGCGTGCGGTCGCGTCGGGAAGGAAAAAGGGGCTACCGGTGAACCGGTAACCCCTTCATAAAGGCGCTTCAGGCATGTCCAGACAGCCTCAGCCCCTTAATGGCGGGGGTTTCCCCCCGCCGGGGTTGGCTACTTAGCGGATTCGTAGGCCATGAAAGCCGCCACCTCCCTGTTCGTGTCCCTGTAACGAATTTCGCAGAGCGATTTCCGTGTCAGGTAAGTGAATATCAGCAGTGTGAGACACACAATTAATACACACCAGATCAGGGTACTTCGTGGCAGTTTCATAGCCGTCTTCTCCTTGCCTTGCGGCAGCTAAGAGGCTATTCTGTTGGTGTCTAGTCAAGCAGATGGCCTCGTGTGGTTGGTTAATGAAAATTAACTTCCTACGGGGCTTTCTTCTTTTTGCCACACAACCGGTAACAAACCACCTTCACGTCATGAGGCAAAAAGCCTCAAGCGCCATCGCCATTATATCCCGTTGTTGATCATCTGCCCAGGAATAACAGTCTGAAAACTGTATAAATCCTCATCATTTTTCCGTGTCATTCACTCCCTGAAATCCCCAGAGACTTACGGATATCAGCGGCTCGCTGTTCGCTTCCGGCGGCCACGCCAGCGTTATAGACAAGGCTGATCATCGCCTGCACCATTTCCCAGTCATCACGCTCCAGCCGGGCATCGAGACGGTACAGGATCTTCCCGCTTTCGGCATGCCGGAACACGGTTCCTGTCTCTTTTTTATCGAACCTGCGGCTGATTATGCTCAATATCCCTCCCGGTTATCCGTACCTTCTGACCACTCCCGGATCTGATCTTCGAGCGCCTCAAGGTGCCTGTCTATGCTCTCAGCCAGCTGCTCACTTTCGGTTTCCAGCCAGCCACTCAGCCCGTCCCACTCGCAGCACATCTCTTTCAGCTTTGCTGACATGGTACGGAGCTTATTACGCTGGCTGCGGGCAACCTTCAGCTCAGTCTTGCAGGGATTGTTTCTCATTCTGCCCCCTGCTGATACCGCAGCTTGTTCGGGACCTGCCAGCGTTCAGCAGTACGGATATTCTCCGGAGTTTCCCGGACGATAAACGGGATTTCGTACATCACTGCATACAGCGGCTCGCCGCTGATGCGAAGCCAGTCAAGTTCCTTCAGCGACGCGAACCGCGACTGCCAGCGCCAGAACGGTCCGGCAAGCTCTGTCGCGTCAAACTCGTCGCTCCAACGGGTGTACCAGGTGCAGACGGTTTCCGGCGACTGAAAATCCAGGTCTATTTTTGCCTGCTCCAGCAGGTTCTGGCGCAGTTTCCAGCGCTGTTCAAACTCGCGGGACTGGCGGCGTAGCTGGCGGATGGTCTTAATGCCGGACCTGTGCAGCCGTCTGCCTGTGCGGGTGTGCATGACTTCAGGAAACAGTTCGGCCTGTACATCAATCGTGAGGGGCAGCGGGCAGGCTTCGCCACCGGTAGCGATCATCGTGTTAAGCGCCTCCTCGACCTGTTTCAGGTTCGAATGGCGGTTGTTTGGTACCCAGTGCAGGCCAGGTATTTTACTGGCCACCGTGGCGTTGAGGCGTCCGCTACCCGTGAGAAGGCGCAGAAAGGTACGCACATACGGCATGGCGGGCAGTCGTGCGCCGCGTTCGCGGACAGACTCAACATGGCTGATAGCCTGTATTGCCGCCTGACGGGCAGGCTTCAGGGAAACGAGCGCGTGTGAGGACGGGATCATGCTGTCACCTCCCCGCTCATCAGGTTCGCCACGGTACTGGCAGTGCAGTTAAAGCGGCGCATACCTGCCAGCTGAGCGATCAGCTGACTTATCCGTTCAGGCTGGAGCGTGTCGCTCTGGTAAAGGGTACGCACCACTTCACCGCCGGATGAGAGCAGCACCAGAAGCCAGTAGGGCGAGACTTCGCCGGGGCTGCACACGCACAGATGCCAGTCATCACTGCCGTCAGCACTGAAGCGGCACTGGACGGGGAAGAAGCCACCAAACTCGCTGCGGAATTCGGCGCAGACGCGCCATCCTTCTGGTGTCGACAGGAGGCCGGTCACGGCATCGCTGAGGGCGCGGCGCGCGTCCTCACCCTGTTGACGGATAAACTCCAGATCGGAGGCAGTCAGGGTGTTGATTCGGTTCAGGTCATATTGCATGGTCATGTCTGTTCCCGCCGCCCGAAGGCGGCGGCCTCCGGTATTAAGCAGCGTGGTCAGTGGTGTCAGCGTCGGTTTCAGTGGCGTCTTCAGCCTCAGCGGCTGGCGCAGTGCGCACCATCCAGTCAGGCAGCCAGCCCTGAGCATTCAGATCCTGTTCGGCGGCCTTCGCTGCATCGCGGCGCTTGAGCTTCACGACTTCACCCGCACGGGCGCTGAGTCCGGCTTCTTCATAGGCTTTGCCAATCTGGGCAATCGTGAGCTTGCCGAAGTAGCTCTCTGCATCAGGCTGCCACCATTTACGCAGGTCAAAGTCCAGCGCCGCTTCCAGCCCGTCCAGTTCGCTTTTCGCCGTATGGTTATACATACGCTCCTGAATGCCGTTGATACCGTGCGCCGCACAGAATCCCAGCAGGGTGTTCACCTGCTCTGCTGACCATGACAGCAGCCAGGTAAAATCGAGATGCCAGTCTTCAGGCAGCGTTGCCTGTAACGCCTCTTTCTGTGCCCTGAGCGCCGTGAGCGCCTTACCTTCCTCACCGGAGGGAGCCAGTGATGCAAGGTGATACTGATTCGAGGACACGGAAGCTTTCAGCGGTTCATTGCGCTTGCCGTAGGTGCGATCAAAAAGCGCAAGACACAGCGTCCACGTCAGGAGTGCCACCGATACGTCGGGCCGACCCGCCAGTTCCGCCTGAACGGCGAGAGTACGCTCGGCAGACATGGCTTTAACCAGCGTTGCCGGATAGGCGTCAGCGGGAATGTCAGGCGTGGTGTGTCTGATCACATTGTTTTCACGTTCCTGACGCGCCTGTGCTTCTGCGGCCCTGTCCTCGTCGGTCAGCCTGCGGATACCCGGCTGAACCCGAAAATTGTCACCATCCCATGACACCCAGATACCGTGCGCGGCGCGAAATTCTGGCGTGGCTTCGCGGTATTCCGCCTTGCAGTAAATGTCATCGATCTGCTGCTGAAGCTCGTATTCGTCATCGTAGGTTTCAGTAGCGTCCATTTGTTCTTCCAGCTCACTGACGCGCTTCTGTTCTTCTTCCGTCAGGACAGCTTTCGGCATGGCAAAACGGTACAGTTCAGTGTCCTCACCGCTGAAGCGTAGTTCCGTCATACGGTACTCAGCCCAGCCCCAGCCCTGCTCCTGCTTAAGACGCGCGGCGAGCACGGTGAGCTTGCCACCCAGCAGTGATTTGACCAGTGCCGCATCGGCAAAGGTGCTGTCCCTGTCGCTGAACAGATCGGCGGTCAGGGCACCGCCAGCGGCGGTGTAGGCTTCCTCCCCCACAAACTCAAACATCGGATGACTGATGGCCATCTTGTCGTCCGTCACCATTTTGCGAAGCGTCTGGGGAGCAGGTACACGACCGTACCACTGCGCCTTCGCTTCCTCCCAGATCTGCAATTGTCGTTCATGCGTTTCGGCAAGGGTCATCACCTCACAATGCTCAAGGGTGATTTCATCCCGCGCCAGCGCATCCAGCAGGGAGGGGGCAAGGTTCGCCAGCTTCAGGCAGCGCTGAACGTGGCGCGGGTGGTAGCCCATCAGTGCGCCGATCTGCGAGGCCGTTTTACCTTCCTGCTCAAGAGTGCGAAAACCGATAATCTGCTCGGCAGGGTGCATGTTTTTACGTCTGCCGTTCTCGATCATCGAGGCCGCCACCGCCATCTCCACAGGCAGGACCTTCACCGGAACAAAGGGCGTGTCTGCGTCGAGCACACCGCGCATCACCAGAATGCCAGTCCCCCTGCGGCGCCCCTCCCCGCCCACAATGCCGATCGTACCGTCCGGCAGTTCTGCGCCGATCAGGTTCTGCAGAATGCCCATTGCCTGAATGCTGTCTGCCATCTCTTCCACTTCCGTATCGGTATGCGGAATGATGCGCGTGTTCAGTCTGGTGTGTGACAGACGGGAGTACGGGAAGATTTGCACGGGCGTGTCCGCAAGCAACTGGACGAGCTTCTGCTCCGTGGACTGCGCGATTTTTTCCGTTGCCTTTTTCGCGCGGGTGGATTTTGCGGGGTTTTTTGCCGTAGTATTGGTGGTGGCCATGATTTTTACTCCTGTGTTTAAGTGATGGTCCGCCGTGGCCGGATTCCCCTCCGGTCACGGCATCCGGTTATTCAGTAATGCGTTTCGGGTGTGCTGCCAGTGCCGCAAAGGACGGATAGCCGTCGAGTACCTGCATCATTGCTTTCGCGCCTTCCAGCATCGCGGTATCAGATACCGTTGCGCAGTTCTCACATACGGCAATCGTTGCCACGATCCCCGATTTCACATCAGAAAAGCGTTCGTACATGCGGTTGCTGAACAGGACGCGTTCGCCCCCTGCCATCACCTGCCAGTTGTTGCAGTCATTAAAACGGGTGTCCACGTTGTCAAACTCGACCACGTGGGTGTCGCTGGCCTGAATGCGCAGCAGCTTCACGATTTCGTTGCTCTGCCCGACCTTACGGGTCGCCGGACGGGAATTAAGGTTCTGCATGTTTCCTCCTTCTCTGGGTTAAGACCGGACATCCGGTCGCGGATTAAAGCTGCACGTCGCGCAGGTTACGTTTAAGTTCAGCGAGAAAATCCGGCTCAAACGACCAGGCGTGCCAGTTAAGTAATCCGTGAGTGCGGATCTCCACCTGAACATCGCCGTAACGGCTCACACCGGACACCGTGACGGTAACACCGGCTTTCAGCGCAGTGGCCTGAGCCACCCACTCCTTCGCGACAGAAACAGGGTTTTGTTCTTCCCCCATCTTCCTGGAAGATTCCTGAGCGGCGGTTTTGACGTTGACGTTTCGTGTGTGCATCCTGGTTTTCTCCTGTGGTGATGGTTGTCCATCTCCCTGGTGAGTTCTCTCGCGGCAGAGGGCAAAGAAGCAACGGCGGGGCGACAGGAGAAGGGCGCAGACAAAAGTTTTTGCGGCACGCAAAAAGTTTTGGCGGAGTACATTTCACCCTTCGGATGACGGCACGACGGTGCTACGACCAGCCCTCCGCGTGAGGACGCACGGGGGATGGCCTCACCGGGCGAACAGGATGCACGCACCCGACACGGCGGAACGGCGTGGCGGCCTTAAAGCGTCGGCTTCGCCGGCGCGGTCAGGGCGGCCCGGCCCCGGCCGGTGCAAGCCGGGGGTTGACCTCAGCCATCAGACCCTAGCGTCAGCCCGAAACCCGGAGGGGTTCGGCGGAGCCTGGCGGGTGCGTCAGCAGCTGCCCTGGCGGAGTGGGGCTCGACGACCGGACCGCCACGCGGGCCGGGAGCCGAAGGGGGCCAGAAGAGAGATTGAGGTGTTCTGAGAGGTTTTGCTGATCGGGTTTCAGAGTCAACGCCACGCCACGCCACGCCACGCCACGCCACGCCACGCCACGCCACGCCACGCCACGCCACGCCACGCCACGCAGGACCGTACCTGTGACAATTTGCCCTCACAATGCCTTTCATCTGCATCGCCACGGGCTAACATCAGGGCGGGAGGGGGGCAGCGCCGCAGGCGCTGGCCTTCACGCCCCGTCAGCCCGAAGGGGTGACAGGGTTTTCGCACGCGGACAGGCGGCGCATATGCCCCGCACGGATTATTTACTGTCCGTCGCCCTGACCGCCCTGGAGAATGAAGTGGCCGCAAAAACAGACGGCACACTGCCGGGTAGCAGATTCGCAGATCTCATCCGGCACTTTCGCTGTGGTTACGGGGCTGAGTCCGGATCCGCGCCGTCGCTCGTTGATGCGCGTTTTATACTGGCGCAGGATACTGCGGGTTTCCGGTGACAGTTGCATGGTGTGCTCCGTTTTTAGTTTCCGGAGGCAACGCCTCCGGTTTCTCTGTCAGGCCTCGAGCGCAGCGCGCAGGCTCATCATGACGTCATTTTCTTCTTTCAGGGTTTCTTCTGCGGATCCGCCGCCATCCTCCGCACATACGGCGATACGCTGCATTTCCCTTCCTGCAAGTTGCATGACCATTGCAAGCGAGGCTGCGGGAATGGTCACGGTGCGGTGTGCCCGTTTCTCCTCAATCATTTTCTCCACGATGCCATGAATGAGAGACACACAGCCGCCGCAATCCAGCGTGGTACTCAGCCTGTCCATAATCGTTTCGATCTCGTCACTGCTCAGATCCCAGTCCACACAAATGCTTCGGATATCATTGCTGTCCCAGCTGGCGAAAACGTACTTCTCGCCATCGAGGTCGGAACATCTGAACATTTCAAGCGCAATTTCTCTTGCTGTACCGATCATGTTTTTCTCCTTTTATCGGGCGGCATCGCCGCCCGTGGTCAGTCAGTCAAGGGCGCGCCAGATGGTGGCGCTTTCCGGATGGGTATCAGCAAATGCCATAAGCTGCTCATAACGGCGGCAGAAGTGGCGGCACAGTTCCTCATGGTCATGGTTACTGTGGTGCCAGCTCCGGTGATTCAGTACCAGCGCCGTGAGGATGATCCCCGCCACTTCCCCGCTGACTGTCTGCTCAAACCAGTTGTCCGGATTGCACAGGGTCAGGCTCTCCACGTCGGGCACCATATATCCGCCGCCTTCCGGCAGCCGGTAAAACTGCCAGAATCCCCCCTGATACTCGGGGCAATAGCGCCGGGCGTAGGCGTACACGGATGCCTCGGACGTCATAAAATCGCCGCCAAACAAATCAGGCAGGAAAGTCAGGCGCTGCGCCCCCTCAAGACGAACAGCATCACAGGTCACGGTCTGGTTCATAGATCCTCCACGGTTAACATATTCTCGGTTCCGGCATCGCCGTGACGACACGACAGACCGGCGAAAAGCGGAGGACACAGGGGCGACGCCGCAAGCCGCAGCGCAAAGCCTTCACGGGCTGAATGCACCGTGAAGGGTGCGAACGGGTGAGGACGGAGGCGCCAGCGAACCCTTGTGGCCGATGCGGCCGGGCTACAGTGAAGTCACGGCGTATGCCGTCACCGCACGGAGCTTCAGGGGAGTTTCATTGTCCCGACGTGGCCCGGAGGGCGGCGGCGGATAAAAGCGGAAGGCACTGACATCCTTATTCGCTGTGGATGGCCACCGGTTGCCGGGGCGTTACCCCGGCGTTCTCTCAGGCAGCCAGCGCCTCCTGTAGCGTGCGCACGTAATTCAGCTCATTCCTGACGGATTTGGGCTCCCGCCGCCCGGCTTCCCAGGCCATACCGATCCGGTTTTCCAGCTCGCATTCATAGTTACGCAGGACGCGGGAAAGAAGTACCGCCGGAACACTCACCTGACGGTTTGCCGCTTCCCGCTGACGGGTCAGGAGGTCACTGATTGTCTGATGATTTACCCCTTCCTGGCGGTATTGCGTCATTTTCATTTCGCCGAGCGCCTTCATCACGGCGCGGATTTCAGTCCCGTCCGGTTCTGGCCGGGTTTCACGGCAGGCCACGCTAATCCCCTCTTCCGTCCAGACCAGCAGGACCAGGGGTTCGTCAGCCGTGAACATGTTTTCAAGCTGTACACAAAGTTCTTCGCGGGTTCCGTACATCGTTTTTTCTCTCCAGTAAGGGGTTACAGGCCGGGCCTCAGCCCGGCAGGGTCAGTCAGTCCTGAAAGGTTTCGTCCAGCACCAGGGCTTCGCGGTAGGCTTCCAGAAGCAGGGTGTTGATCCGGCGCAGAGTCTGCGCAGCCATACGTTCGGTAAGCGTCGCCGCGTCGTGCCGGTGCTGCGATTCGAGGCGGTTCAGCAGCATCCGCACGTCACACATGGCATTGCTGAGTGCAGCCACGTCCGCGCGCAGGGGTTCAAGGCCCGGGTAGTTCATGCTGCCTCCGGCCAGTCAGGGTAAAACGCGCCGTCATTGGCCGCCGGCATCCTTCTCGCCCGTTCAACCTGTGCCAGACGGCGAACGCCGGCGGCGTGGTACTGCTCAAGCATCTCGATCCCGATATAGCGGCGGCTGGCTTCGGCGGCGGCCACGCAGGTGGAGCCGCTGCCGGCGAACGGATCAAGGACAATGGCCCCCGGACGCGTGAGCGATTCGATTAGCGGCCGCAGGCTCTGCACCGGCTTCTCCGTCGGATGGTGTCGGTTGCCCGTGTATTGCCAGGGGATCACGTCCGCGACGGGGCGGTCCGGGGTCTGCGGCCTCCCCTTCGCCAGCAGGTAGGCGCTCTCATGGGTGTAACCCACGAACGTCGATTTTGAGGCATAGCTCTTGGCAAAGACGATATGGCCAACCACCCGGAAGCCGGCCGTTTTCCACGCATTCAGAAACAGATCCGCGCGGTTCCAGGCGTAGAAGCTCACCATGAGACTGTCGTTTTTCAGCACGCGGTACATTTCATGACAGGCAGGCTGGAGCCATTCGGCTGAGTTGTCCCCGGCCAGGGTACGACCGGTACGGTCCTTATAGCCAACCAGATACGGCGGATCGGTAAGAATAAAATCGACGGCACGCGCCGGGAAACGGGACATCACCTGCACGCAGTCACCCAGAATAAAACGGGACATAGACACACTCCTCTCTGATATGCGGCACCCTGTTGCGCCGTGCCGCCACAAAAACCCGGCGAAAAGCGGCGGGCGCAGGGGCGACGCCGCAAGCCGCAGCGCAAGCCTTTCACGGGCTGATGCGCCGTGAAAGGTGCGAACGGGTGAGGACGGAGGCGACAGCTTCCCTTGCGACCACAGCGGCCGGGTTAGCGTGAAGGCACGGCGTTGAACACGCCGCCGTCTGGCGGCCATAAGGCGGAGGTAACCGACATCATTGATTACCGTTTCTGGTAGCTGATGCTGTTACGGGGATGTGGCAGAATAGTGACGAGTGTGTATCACGATACCACTTTGATTGTTATTAGCCTGGTATGTTTTGGGACGCCTCCGGCCGGAGGCGACTTTTTTTTGAAGCAGGTATATAGCAGGAAAAAGTGGGCTGTCATTGTGTGATCCCCAGCGCCGAAACTATCTGAAAGGTTTTCAATTAACACGAATTGCATGATTTCAGGACACCCCGCCCCCGGAAGGTGTCCTTCTTTTTCGTCAGTGCCCCCTTCACCCCGTCCATGGCAAGCTGCAGAGTGTCCCAGTTAAATCCGGTTCCGGCATCGTGGCTGTGATCGCAGATACGCATGGCTTCAGCAATTTGCGCTTCAGACAGACTGTCATCGAGTGACAGGAAATCGTCTGCCAGCCAGAACGCCCCCAGACACAGTGCAGCTTCAGCCTGGCGATGAGTCCTGCCACCGTCACATCATCACGGCAGGCAGGACGCGACGGCAGTACGCGATCGGCGATGTCGTTCCACCACCAGTCCTCGTCCTCCGGCACGGATTCATGCAGGGTCTGTAATTCCACGCCCGGAATCAGGGAAAGCAGCTCCCGAATTTCGCTCAGGCAGAGTCGTTCACTGCGGGCATCCTCGCTCCCCAAGTAATGGTGGTTGATATACACGGCAAACTCGCCGCTATCGAGTTCAATACAGGTCAGTCTGAACATGGTTGTGTCCTCAGCATCCGGCACCCTCTTGCGCCTTGCCGCCACAAAAACCCGGCGGAAAGCAGAGGACGCCCGGGCGACGCCGAAGCCGAAGCCGCAGCGCAAGCCCGTCACGGGCTGAATGCACCGTGCAGGGCGCGAACGGGTGAGCAGTTGTGTTTGATGTCAAACAGGAACCATGTTTAAAAGACGCGTAGTGGTTGCAGGCGATGAATGTCTGTTATGAGCGAAGAGCAGACATCCTTGACCTGTGAATCATGAATCTTATTATCTCTTAGGCTTGTTAAACAGACTTAGGGAGAACTGGTGTTGGGCTGGAAATTACTAATCGGCTTTCTTTTTGTCACCATCATTGGGTTTGCACTATTTGGTTTCATTTTTTCACTCCAGCAACTGTAGTAAAATGATCGTCATCCTTGTTGCATGCCATCCATGAAACACAAAAACCCGCTCAAGGCGGGTTTTTTATCACGTTCACTTATCTGCTCAGGCCAGAGCCGTCATCGCTGTCGTAAGCGTCTGTGTCGTTATCGGCAATTAAAGCGCGACAACATTTCCGGCAGCCGGACCTTTGGCACCATTCTCAATCGAGAACTCAACCTTCTGGCCTTCGTCGAGCGTTTTGTAATCGTTGCTCTGAATGGCAGAGAAATGAACAAAAACATCTTTGCTGCCGTCAGCTGGCGTAATGAAGCCAAAACCTTTATCAGAGTTAAACCATTTTACTAAACCAGTCATTTTATTCGACATAGATACTTCCTTTAATTTTCTTGAGCCACACGTTGTGGCAAACATGGCCTGCTTGCAGATGAGGACTTATTGGGCACTTAGGAGGAGGCTCATGCAGAAGAGTATCTAAGGATAACGCTTGAAATGAGGACTGCTTTACTAAAACTGCTTTCATAAGGTCTGTATGCCAAACCGATGACGCATCGTGGACTGATATAAGTTGATAAGCAAGATTATTTTTGTCAGTAATCAGTTGGGAAAACTTACAATTCAAAGGGAGCAGTAATCTTAAAAGCCCTGACCATTGCAGCAAGGGCTTTTAAGGTACTACAGACTTCATATTTAACATTAATGGACTTAATAAAGTGATACTGCTATTTATACTGCTTTCAAATGTACCCGTTCACTACAGATAATATTGGGCATTAATACTAAAAAGCCTCCCTCTATTTATCTCGTTTTACACCTCCAACGCTTTCGAAACCTAAGCGTGGAAACTTAAACAAGCACATCTCCCATCGCGACATATACTCTTTGATGCGTTGCCCTTTGCTGATACGGTTACCATCAAAAAAACGAAACCGTCAGCATCAACTAAAAAAACAAGGCCTTACATCTTCGCGCTAACACTACCATTTTGCGAATCAGCACAATCACTACGAGGCCTGAAAGCTAACTTCATCCCAAACAACAAACTTCGGGGCCTGTAAAGCAAAATGGCTTAATCCAAAACTTCTTTCTATTCACTAACTGACTAACCACTTTCATTGTGCTGCTGTGTACTAATTTACTTATTTGAGATTTGCGGTCAATACTGTTTTTTAAAACATGTTTTTATTAACAGCGATAGTGACTGCGCTGCATCCCGCGATTCATTGTATCGAACTATTGGCAATGTCCGCTATTGGCACAAAGCGGACCGACATAGGAGCCGCAAGGTTCGCTATAGGTTTCTCATTGTCACACTGATCATACAAGGACGGAGGCGACAGCCTCCCTGGCGGCCGAAGCGGCCGGGTTAGCGTAAAGGCACGGCGGGTAATCTTTATGAGAAGATGTGAAACGGAGGGAAAAATTTCACATTAAATACAAATGTGATTTACATCACAAAACAACGCTTTATAATCGCCGAAAAATTAAGCGTTTAGTTTTGACGGCAGGAGTACGATGTCACCCTGCCGTTTTTTTTAAGCCTGTTGCGCACGGTACCTTGCTTTATCGCGCAGGAGCCGCGCCAATACGTCTCAGCGCATCCTGAACTTCCTGCAGTCCAAAAATTTCTTTCGGTGGCTGTTCCTTTCCGGCCAGGCTACAGACTGTAAAGACCGCATCTGATGCGGTTAATCTCTCCCGGTACAACGCCTGCAGTGCCACTACTACCAGCGTGCGTTCGTCTCCTGTCAGTTCTTCAAGCTGCATACTGTTTCCTTCAGGTTAATGTTCATATTCGTCCCCGCCCCTTTGGTTTTTTCTCGTCAAAAGCCAGAAGAACCCCGAGGCCGATCAGTGAGGCATAGCAGACCTGCATCGCGATTGTCACCGGCAGGGAAATGTTATCAATCAGAACACCGGGAACCACGACGGCCACGCCTGCCAGTATCATTCCCCTGCCGGTCTTTTTGACCAGATCCGGCCACTGAGATTCAGGGACGTTCCGGGCGCGCAGAAAGTTGTGAATGAACTGCTCTGCCTTTCGTTTAATCACTGACATGTTTTACTCTCCGAATGCACGTCGCATATTTTTCTTTATCCTGGTCGTTTCACCGGATACCTGCCCGGCAGAGGCTGCCGGTTTCCCCGTTAGTGCAGCCTGACTCGCGCCAGCAGGACCGGCCATCTGCTGAACCAGAACCTGCAGCTCGCTGACCGTTGCGGGTGGTACCGGCATGCTGGCCAGCAGACGCGGCAGCTCTGGTGCCGTCGTGTGCAGGGCCAGACCGGTGATAATCAGGTTTCTCAGCAACTCGCCCCGCAGGCGGGATGACACGCCCGTCAGCACACTTTCCACCCGTTCACTGCTCCGGTCATCCTGAAGCGTCAGGGTGTAACGCCGGCGCTGATATTTCGTCTCAGGTGGCATTGCCAGCGCGGCCACGCCGCCATCTGGCTCATCAGGAAGTCCGGAAAGTGAAGACCAGGTGCCGGAGGCCAGGGCCATCACGGCACAAAGCCGGATGGCGCTCAGCTGCCCGTCAAAGAACACCGGGATCAGTACCGGTAAACGAGCATCCGTCTGATACATCACCGCCCCGGCGGTGGCTGCGGTCCGGATGAAGTCTCCGCGCAGGGGCTGTGAGATGGTGCTGATGGTCGCCATCGCTGCGATGTCGGTGCGATCGTCGCTGTGCAGATAGAAAGAATACAGGCCGTCCGGCACGTTTAGTCCTCTTTATTGTAAAGGGCAATCTCTCTGGCCAGCGCCAGCTGCGGATCGCCTATAACCTCGATACGGTCAGGAGCCAGAGGCCAGGCCTGACGGACAGCCTCTTCAATGAGGGATGCCCCTCCCCCGACCAGGAATACCCGGTTAACGTTCCTGAAGGCCGTCAGCTCACTGGTGACGCGCGCGCCTAGGGAGGTGATGGCCTCTGTAATTTTGCTCAGGACATCATCAATTTTACCGGCATCGTTGATAACACGCTGCAGATACTGACGATCATTGCGGTTGCGGATGACCGTGTCAGCAATGAGCGCGCTGGTTTCACTGTCTGCAGCACGCAGCGCGCCTGCAGCTGCCCGGGTGACCTGTGACACGCCAACAGACGGATTACCATGCACCGCACTGATATCATCAAACTGTCCGACAATCACACCGGCATCGAGCGTGGTCCCGCCGAGATCGATAATCAGGGTGGTTTCCGCGGGTCCGGCCTTCAGCTCAGCGAGACGGGAGAACGCTGCCGGCAGTGACTCCGGCATCACCTTCACGTCCTTTACGGTAAATACCCTGCCCTTGTTCAGAACCAGCTCACGCATCAGGTTTTCACGTTTGCGTCGGATATTTTCCTCGTTCCGCTGGCAGTCCCCGTCGTAATACTCGCTCAGGGGCAGCGTCACGGTCAGGCTCACCGGCTGCGGCTCAAGTCCGCTGTTCAGCAGCGCATGATGCACGGCCAGCAGGTTGAGATCACCGTACTGATATTCCACGTTTGTTGTCGGGATGGCATCCCGGCTGACGCTGTCCCAGGTGTATTTCAGCGTGCCTACCTGATAGTTAAACGTTGCAGCACTGAATTCAGCCACTTTCCAGCCATGCCGGAAGGAGTTAGCAGAGACCCGGGTCTGCAGCTCGTTTCCTTCAAACCATGCCAGCTTAACATTAGTTGAACCATCATCGCAGTAAATATTCATCATTATGCTCCGTCAATTAAACTCAATTTGATAAACATTATAAGAGCAAAATGGGAAAATAAAAGCCTTATTTCTCATTATGAGAAATACAAATGATTCAAAATGATATTAATGAACATTTGAGTAGCTTAGGTTACTCACCCTGTTCATGGAGCATGTGATCTGGATTATCCTCACGCTGCTAAATATACTGTATGCATAACCAGTATTTTTAGACATCAGGAGGAAAGATGAAACTGCAGCTTTTCAGCACCGGGAAAGAACTCCCGCCACAGGCCCTTCCGTTGTTTGCAGACCTGGCCAGCTGCGGTTTTCCCAGCCCTGCTGCAGACTATGTCGAGTCTGACCTGGATCTCCATGATTACTGCATACGGCATCCGAGCGCGACTTACTACCTGCGTGCCAGCGGCGACAGTATGTCCGACGGCAGCCTATACAATGGCGATCTGCTGGTTGTGGACAGTGCAGAGAAGCCCCGGCACGGCGATATTGTTGTGGCCAGCGTGCAAGGGGAGTTTACGGTCAAACGGCTTCTGCTGACGCCACGACTGACACTGCAGCCGATGAATGCCAACTGGTCGCCGATTTATCCTGACCCGGACGATCTGGATATCTTTGGCGTCGTCACGCACATTATCCACCGTCCCAGGGAGATGTACTGATGTTTGCCCTGGCCGATGTGAACAGCTTTTATGCCAGCTGCGAACGTGTTTTCCGTCCGGATTTGAAAGGAAAGCCGGTTGTGGTGCTCAGTAATAACGATGGTTGCGTAATCGCAAGAAGTGCCGAGGCAAAGGCCTGGATCAAAATGGGCACACCGTGGTTTCAGATGAAAAACGAAAAGTACCCGGAAAAAATATACGCGTTCTCAAGCAACTATGAACTTTATGCCTCAATGTCAGCGCGCGTGATGAGTTGTCTGGAGGAGCTGGCCCCCAGGGTGGAACAGTATTCGATTGACGAGATGTTCCTCGACCTGACCGGCGTGGAGCACTGCATGGATCTGGAGGATTTTGGCCGACAGCTGCGCCAGCATGTGTATGACTGTACCCGTCTGACCATCGGCGTGGGCGCCGGCCCTACTAAAACGCTGGCAAAATCAGCACAATGGGCCTCAAAGGAGTGGAAACAGTTTCGTGGCGTGCTCGCCCTGACCCGGGGGAATCCACAGCGAACGCGGAAACTGCTTTCACTGCAGCCTGTCGAAGAAATCTGGGGCGTGGGAAACCGTATTGCACGTAAGCTAAATGTACTGGGCATTAAGACCGCGCTCGATCTGGCCCTGACGAACCCGGCTTTCATCCGCAAAAATTTCTCCGTGGTCCTCGAGCGAACGGTGCGGGAACTGAACGGGGAAAGCTGCATGTCGCTTGAGGAAGCACCACCAACAAAGCAGCAGATAGTCTGCAGCCGCAGCTTTGGAGAGAAGATCACGGAGTACGATTCGCTCCGCCAGGCTATCTGTCAGTACGCAGAGCGGGCCTCTGAAAAGCTGCGTAAAGAGCACCAGTACTGCCGGCATATTTCCGTATTCATCAAAACGTCCCCCTTCGCCGTAAAAGAGCCTTATTACGGCAACGTGGCCACAGAGAAACTGCTTACCCCTACTCAGGATACCCGGGACATCATTGCGGCTGCCACAACGGCTCTGGAGCGTATCTGGAAGGATGGCCACCGATATGCCAAGGCCGGTGTGATGCTGAATGACTTCACCGGCTCCGGTGTGTCACAGCTGCAGCTGTTCGACGAACGTCCGCCACGTCCTCACAGCGCTGAGCTGATGAAGGTTCTCGACGGTATTAATCATTCCGGCCTGGGACAGATCTGGTTTGCCGGACGAGGAATTGCGCCATCCTGGCAAATGAAACGCGATATGCTCTCCCCTGCGTACACCACCCGCTGGAAAGATATCCCCATTGCGAGGATCAGTTAAATTTCGCCTTTCAGAGTGAGCCAGTAGTGCTCGCCGCAGCCGAACGACAGGGCGAAGCCCGCGAGTGAGCGAGGAAGCACCAGGGAACTACATGGGCAAATTCTGCTTACGCTCGAAGTTTAATGGATAGCTCTTTCTGGGTTATCCACTTATCCACGGGCATATTTTTATAAGATCTTTTTAAAGGGTTGTTAGGTTTACCTTTTTAGAATACCTCCCAGCCCTTTATCCATGCGGGTTAGAGAAGGATCAATGTGACAATTTGCCCTTTTAGTGTGACAAATCACCCTCAAATCCCCACCTAAACTGTGACAGATTGCCCTTAACCCTGTGACAAACTGCCCTCAGGAACTGTTGTATCTCACAAAGTTATCCCTACCTGTTGACTCTTTTTTATTTAGTGTGACAATCTAAAATCCTGTCACACTTTACACGGACCTGTCATGACGGAAGTTGCGGTTATTAACCATAAAAAACGTAAGAATAGCCCGCGAATTGTCCAGTCAAACGAACTGACTGAGGCGGCATACAGTCTATCTCGCGATCAAAAGCGTATGCTTTATCTCTTTGTGGACCAGATTAGAAAATCTGACGGTACGCTGCAGGAACATGACGGGATATGTGAAATTCAAGTCGCCAAGTATGCAGAAACCTTCGGTCTGACCTCCGCCGAGGCCAGTAAAGATATCCGTCAGGCGTTGAAGGGGTTCGCGGGTAAGGAAGTGGTCTTTTATCGCCCCGAAGAAGATGCGGGTGAAGAGAAGGGATATGAATCCTTTCCCTGGTTCATCAAACGTGCGCATAGTCCCTCCAGAGGACTATACAGCGTACATATCAATCCTTATTTAATCCCTTTCTTCATCGGGCTTCAGAACCGTTTTACACAGTTCCGACTTAGTGAAACGAAAGAGATTACTAATCCTTATGCCATGCGTCTTTACGAGTCATTATGTCAATACCGTAAACCGGATGGTTCTGGCGTTGTGTCGCTCAAGATAGAATGGATCATGGAGCGCTACCAGCTCCCCCAGAGCTATCAGCGTATGCCAGACTTCCGCCGTCGCTTTCTGCAGGCGAGCGTCGATGAGATCAACAGCAGAACGCCAATGCGTCTTTCTTATATCGAGAAAAAGAAAGGCCGCCAGACAACACATATAGTCTTTTCTTTCAGTGATATAACCTCTATTCAACCTGTGTAACACTGAGGGTTATCTGTCACAGTTCAGAGGGTGGTATGTCACACCATAATTAAAGATCTGAGGGTGATTTGTCACAGTACAGACCACCTTCATTTGCCCACGCTGGTTTTCAGGTACTAAATGAAGCCAATTTTGTGATTTAAAAACACTTAGTGAGGGCAATTTGTCACAGTTACCTCAGTACAGCTTGTCACATATCCCCTCAGCCCTGAGTGTAGTTTGTCACACTACGGATAATGCACTCCACTTCAGACTGAGGGTTTATTGTCACTGTTTGAATTCAACGCCTCTACCTGTAACTACTGGTGCATTTTTCCTGCACTAAAAATGTGTTTGAGCAAGAAGCTGTTAAATGTCCTGTCTGAAGGTTCTGGCCAGCCCGGAGGATCTGTTAAGAGCACGCCCTCCTGCTCCATCCAGCTATGTGTTTGTTGTTTTCGCGCAATATATTCCTCAGATTCATAGCCCATTGTTTCAATGATGAAAGTGGTAACTGTATTTTCTTTTCTCGGTACCACATTCAGTATGAAATCAGGATGAATGACCTCTTCCACCCCATTCATAATGCTTTTCGACGTGAAGAGTGGCTTGCTGAGGCTGATCGCCTCCGGATGATTGGCCTGACGGCCTGCATAGCTGCTGGCGTTTATTATTACCTTAAGGGTGTCGCGCTCTTTATTGCTATCCACTGGCACCGGATTATCAAGCGTATACGCGGCATGAGCATAGCCTTCATGGCAGTAAACTTTCCCATCTCTCCCTCTACGGTATTCCAGTATTGCCCAGTAAGGCGCCCGGCTGCCAGCGTTGTATGTGCTTTCACCATTGATGCTGACGCGGGCTTCAGGCCTATGGACAAAAGTATTACCCCGAACGGTGAAGGTTACTTCTTCTCGGTTGGCATCGGTCGCAATACCCATGATATACACGCATGCCTCCTTATCACTGCTATCTGTTCCCAGAGAAACTTCCAGTTGGGTCAACATGTCGTTAATCCGTTCGTGGGACAACCAGGGCGCGCAGCTGAACAGCATATTCAGCAGAGTTCCATTGCCCATTGAATATTCATCCAGCACTTCTTTTATTCTGTTGATCGAACCGACAAGGCCCGGACTTTGAAACTCTGGTACCAGTTCAATTTGATTCAGGCCGGCTGCCTGAATGAGTGTCAGCAATTTTCGGCCCAGAGCCGGAATGGGTTTAAGAGTTTTGCGTCGAGGCTTTCTGGGCACTACCGGCCCTTCCACAGAGGTGATTCTGGTTTCTTTCTTCTTGTCTGGTAACCAGTCATTTTCACCTACCGGGTATAACGGGCTGGTTTTTCCTTCAGTGACGCTATTATCAGCATCCTTACTTTTCTTTAGCCTGAACAAAGGGCATTGTTCATCATGATATCTTGTCGTCTTAACGTGGCGTAATTTGGCAGCATTTACCTCGCAGTTAAAAGGTCCTTCAGTGATCGTGTCATTTTCGACGCAATCACATTTTACCCATAACTCACGGCGGTCCATTTCTTCAAACACTGTTTTTGCTATACGTAAATCGGCCTGTGATGGCTTACGACCGTTGCTGCAGACTTGCAGCAAAGCGTCCCTTTCAGCCATGTTAAGTTTACGTACAAAACCCCCTCGTGGGTCTGTTTTCCATACCAGCTCCATACGGACTCCTTCATTATAACTAGCAGCAAGATAGCAGATAGATAGCTGCAATATATATGTTAAAAAAAGATAGCTGCAAGATTGCATTCATCTTGCAGCTATCTATTAGTAGCCCTGCTGTTTTTTATATGCGGCAATCGCATTTTCCAATACTTCAACTAGCCTGAGTCCTTCACGATCTGCGATGTCTCTAATCTCATTATCAAGTTCAGGAGTGATGCGTGTCGCAAACGCTAATGTCCGATTTGTCTTTCTTGCTGAACGGCCATCGCGCCGGGTGTAAGGCAGGTCATTCGGTCTATCATTTTCCTGTTCAGACTTTGAGTAAGGCACTGGCTCTGATAATTGTTGAGGCTCAGCTGGCGCTATCTCGGGTGCATTTAAACTGGTTGCCACTTCATCAGGACCTGGAGGTGACCCAAGCCCTATCCGAGCACGTTTAGATTTTAGTTTCGATGCATCAGCCATTACTCTTCTCCAATCTTATCTATGAGCGCCTGGATAAGCTCATCTGCTCTTTCATTTAAACCTTTGTAGCGTGTTTCAGTTACAGCAAGCCCCGAATTCATAGCCTTTCTGTAAGCTGGTTTTTCAAAGAGGCAACCTGCTAGAGTTTCGTAACCGGCTTCACTGATGTACGCACGGGCATCAAGTTCTTCAGCCTCCGTTCCAACCCGGCTTAAAGCGAAAACCAGTTTTGAACGTGGAATTCCTTCCTTTACCAGCGCATTGAAAACTTTAATTGCTGGAACAAGATCATCCAAAGATGCACCGGTTGGCTGAACTATTAGATCGGCAACTTTAGCAATTTCAGATGTTCCTTTACTGGCTCGAGCTGGTCCATCGAGGATGAGAAGTTCATAATCATCTGCTGACTCGATCGCTTGTTTTGCTGTGGAGAAAACTTCAACCGATGCTACTGGCGGCAGACCGGCTGCAAGACGTCTACGGTGCCACTCTGCACTCGTAGCCTGCTCCAAATCGAGGTCAGCTAATTTTGTTTTAATACCACATGCAGAAGCTTCACGAGCTAAGGCTCTCGCTTTGGTACTTTTGCCAACGCCGCCTTTCTGTGAAATCAAACCTACTATCCAGGCCATTATGCCCCCTATCTTGCTGCAATCTAGCAGCTAGCAATCTTTGAGTTAGTAGTAGCTACCATAAAGTTATGTAGCAATCTAGCTGCAAGATATCAGCTATTTAATTGTCTTGCAAGATATCTGCAATCTAGCAGCAAGATAGAATCTTGCTATTAAAATTATAGTGCATAAACTTATATGGCTTTATGGTTTCTTGAAGTTTCCTGGTTAGCTGCAAGATAGCAGCTAACATTAAGCTGTGGCTTTTAAACCATGGAAATCGTGGTATATCCTTCTGCAATCTAGCTGCAAGATAATATCATGCTAACAAATTACAGTGCATAAACACATCAGGCAGCTTGGGATAGTGCGGGTTCCATGTTAGCTGCAATCTAGCAGCAAGATCAGTTATTGATGTAGCTATGATATATGCTTAATCATCGTTACGGCTTCTGCTTCTGACATATGAAATTGAACCCTGTGACGCGCAGCGACATCCAGCGCAAACACCTTGGTATACACCTCCGTCGAACTGATGCTCTTATGCCCCATTAAACTCTGCAGTACCTTCAGTGGAATACCGGCGTACAGCATATGCATGGCGTAGGAATGGCGGAACGTGTGCGGTGTTACCGGTACGGAGAACGTCACCCCGTCGGCCGCCGCCGCTTCAACCGCTTCGCCGAGCCAGGTGCGGACAGTGCGATCGGTGATCTCCCAGATGCGTGCCTTCTCGGTTCTGCCGGTGCGCTTGTTACGTCGTTCAAGAGGAATTTTCAGCGTGGCCACCATCATCTCCAGCTGGCCGACATAGTTCGCATCGGAAAGCGGTACCAGGCGGTGTGCCTGACTGCCCGCGGGCGCACGCCCTGCTGTTCTGGCGGCTTTTTCGGCCCGTTGTTTGAGTGTGGCCAGCTGCACGAACGGGTAGGGCAGCGCCAGGGAAAAATCACTCCGGGTCAGCGCCAGCGCCTCGTTAATGCGTGCGCCGGTATTCCAGAGGGTGGCCAGCAACATCTTGCGGTGGAGATCGGGTACATAGTGGAGCAGGGCGCTCACTTCCGGTGCCAGCAGGTATTTCGGCAGTTCGTCCTGAACGAGAGCCATCTGGCGCAGGGCCAGCGCGGCCGGGTAGTCGATGGCCACCGGCAGCTGCGCGGCGGAAAAAGAAACGCCCTGGCCCGGTATTGCCGGCATCATTGTTTGTTCTCCTTAGTAGGCAGGTATTGTTCCTCGGAATGTTGAGCCTTCAGACTCCCGGGCTGATCATTTTCATGGGTTGTCTCACGGCTTCGTTTCAGCTTACTGTAGAGCCAGCAGGGAATAAAAATGGGGGAGAACATGATGAAAGATATGAGTTTTGTCAGTAAAACATCCCACTGGCGTTCTGTCAGATACCGGATTTGCCCTGCCTGATATGACTGATTCGATTTCAGGCATTCAATCTCACGCTTCTGGCTTTCGCACAGTCGGTGCAATTCATCAACGCCCTTATGCAAAGGCACAGCGATAAGGGGGCTATGAAGACCTTTAGGGTACTGAAGCTCGCCTACGGTTAAGGGGAGGGATAGTCTTCCGCCTGGTTCGAACCTGAATCCGATACCGTTCCAGAAGCGATCCCGGCGAAGCATATTTTCCATGTCATTTTCATCGACAGGGGATGTCCGGATACGTTTCACAGGGGTATCAGATGGAAGAGTCTTTGCCCAGGAAATCAGCTGAATCATGATCCAGGAGCCAAGTCCGCGTCCCCGCAAATTGTAGTCAAGCATAAAATCCGAATTCGTAAGGTCCAGTTCGGTTGTGCCATCCCAGATATTAACTGTAAACTCCGCTTTGTACTCAGACTCCTGATGCCAGCCTCCCCCGTCCCAGTAAAGGGAAAGAGTACATGTGCGACCAGCCAGTTTTCTTTTCACGTCAATACCACCACTGGCTGGAGAGTAAGTTTCCTTAAGGGTTCTGATGACGACCACCCTGCAGGCTTGCTGGTATCGGCCACCTGTACGGCTCTCAGGCAAGGTCAGCAGCCAGGCATTACTGGATTCATCAAATTTTGGTACATCCACCGTATATATTCCTTTTCCTGTAAATCGCTTCAGTCCAGCTCCGGTATAAAACGGTCTGGCTCAAACGGCCATCGCTTGTCGCCTTGGGAATACACCTCGATCCACGCCAGTGTCCCCTGCTCAAAATACAGGTGATAACCGTCACCGGCACTGAGGGTCAGCATCCCGTTAAAACAGGTATCGGTTCGCGTACCGTCACCCATCCAGCGAAGCAGGCGGCCTTCAGCGGAAATCTCGTAAAATTCACACTCGCAGTCCAGGTCGTCGGTCTGAAAGTCCGTCCCGGTGACTCCGTCCGGCATCCGGTACCGGAATCTGACCGTATCAAACATTCCCATACTTTTGCTTCCTTAAATTGTTGAGAAATCCCCCCATCAATCATTTCGTCGTAGCGCAGCAAAAAATTCAATACCCGCGGATTCGGAGGGCAAACTGAACACCCCTGAGGCAGCGTTGAGTGGGGCAGCGGACACGAGATCCAGTTCCGGATAAGGGTGTAACGACCGGAACCCTTCGGGAACCGGATTGGGCATACAGTCAGTAAGCAGCCAGCCCTGGAAGGGGTTTAACCGGTCGAACCATGCCACCACCTGATTGTCCCAGGTCACGATCCGGTAAAACTGTTCACCGGGCTGGAGCCACAGCTTCTCATGGCCCTGTGTATTGAGTCTCTGGCATGTCTGCCAGAGTCCGGGATTGTCCGGATTGTTCATCTCGATTCCTTACTCGTTAATGGGAACGTTCTGGCATCCATCCTGCTTTCATCATCATGGCTGTGACATTAAGTTATTTTCACTGCCGTTATGTTTCCGGATGCGATAATAAGCAGCCATATAGCCACGTCGTTAAATTACCGGAAGCCCGTTCCGGCTGGATCCGATTTTCTGGCATATAACAACTTTCCGGAAGTCTACCACGGTCAGGGAATAACCACACCGGCCTTTTATGGAGGTGAGCAGGCGGTCGCGGGGCAGGGGAGCAACACAACATATAGAAGATAACGCAGCTGACGGCGTGGCACATATTGTGTTTCTGCGCTGCGGCGCGCCGGAGGGCTTAAGGAAGATCCGGAACCTGGGGTTTTCGGATCTCCCGTAAGAAAGAGAAGGATTGCTGCTGTATAATCACGAATTCATGTTGATTATTGCGATTTGGGAATTATTGTCTTTCGGGAACTAAAAGGCGCTGATTATTGCACTGAGTGGACAAATCATACTGAGGCGTATATGCGACGAAGCGGCAGGCATTATTTTCATCCTGAACGCTCTTCCCGCCCTTTGTTATCGTGTCCGGTCAGTAAAGTCCGCTTTGTGCCAAAGCGGACGTTGCTACCAAACAGTCTGAGTGATTCAGCAAAGCGTCAGTCGTCATATATTTTCAGGACAAAGATGCACGCGGAACCAGTCAACAACCCTATTTATGACAACGGGTTGATACCAGTGATCATCACCGTGTTCTGCGCCTTCGATAAGGACGTAGTCCGCTTTGTTTCCCGATTCCAAAAGGGCTTTGTAAAGCGTTGCGCTCTGTTTAGGTGATACTAATGTATCCTTACTTCCATGCATTATTAGGAACGGAGGTTTACATCCCTTGAGACGCCCTATGGGGCTTGCATTTATCGCTTTTTCAGGTACAGAACTGATTGAGGCACCTGCAAAATTCTTGAAAGCCACACCATTAATTAGCAGTGACTCCGTGACTGCAGGAGACTGATGCACTTTTTGTCGGAGATCCGGAAAACCGTCACCTATGTTACGCAGATCTGATATTCCGTAAAGCGTAGCGACAGCCTGCACATCAGCGGACTGGCTGAGAAAATCGCCGTGATCGAATGACTTATCGCCATTAGTGGTACCAAGCATCTGCGCCAGCCAACCTCCAGCAGAATCGCCAATTACACCAATTCGTGAGGGGTCAATTCCATAATCATGGGCATGTTGACGAAGGTATCTTACTGCTGCTTTAGCATCTATCACTGGCGCAGGGAAAGTATCAGGAATTGTCCTGTATTCTGCCGCTGCAACAACAAAGCCAGCCTCCGCTAAAGCCATGCGCATTTCCACAAATTTGTTGTGTTCAGCGGTCATAAACCCTCCCCCAGGAAAATAAATGATACCTGGTTTCAAAATTTTGGTACGAGGAACAAGAAAAGACATATGCAATTGTCTGACAGAACGAGTTTTTTTTACTGTCTCATAAACCACATCACTAATATTATCTATAGGGGTTTTAGTCAAGGCGACTTGGATAATTTTTGCCCCATGAACATAACCAGGAAGATCATGATAATTAGAAGATATTTCATTATTTTCTTTAGAAATCATAAAAAAAACACCAGTTTTTAAATATTGTTTCACCAGCCCACCTATAATTCTGAAAGGGTAGGCCATCCTGTCAGATAATTTTCAAGGCCGAATTAATGGTAGCAAAAAATAAAATTCGCTTTAACACCCATTTGAAATATGTACAGACTAACATTGATGTCAGGCATACGTAAAATATAATCCTCTGTAATTACACCATCCCGACCAAGCTTGGTGAAATCGGTTCTGTCTCCGGATGACTACTGTATACATACATATCGGAAGGCTCATCAATTCAAACACTTGTATTATCTACAAATCACAAAAAGTGATATTTATATTCATAGCCAGTTACGCCCTTGGGTTATTGTTATTTTTTTCATATCTCAACCGGTCTTCACGAAAGCGATCAGCATTATCGACAATCCAGGTCCACAGCGGGATCATTCGCACAAGTAACTCCATACCTGTATCGGACAGCTCGTATTCGACTCGTGGCGGGATTTCACTGAAATCATGGCGAATAACCAGTCCGTCGCGCTCAAGCTGTCGTAATGTACGTGTCAGCATGCGCTGAGTCACTCCGTGCATACGCCTGCCAATTTCGGCGTGACGTAGTCTGCCATAAACGCCAAGCGTGTTGACGATACCCAGTGACCATCGACTGCCTGCATGAGCCAGTACCTCCCGCCGCAAGCCATCATCATCGTCTTTCAGACCCTTACAAACAGCCTGCGAATACTGAAGAATTTCGTCCCGATCCATTTCACAGATTCCCGGTATCATACGTGTACCTTCTTTTTTAGCCTGTTATGAATTGCTAGAGTGGCGCAACAATTCATGTAAGGCCAGATTATGAACAAAACTGATCTTAACGCTACGTCTGAGAAAATCCTCGTGCTCGGTGCCGGTGAGCTGGGCCTCCCCGTTCTGCGAAATCTTGCCCTTCGGGCAAAAGATGTGAAGGGAACGAAAATCAGCGTACTGCTGCGCGAAAGTACCGTAACGTCAGATGAACCCGTAAAAAAATTAGTAATCAAGGAAATCAGAAACCTCGGTATTAATATAGTTACGGGCGATCTCGTCATGAGTTCTGTCGACGATTTGGCCAGCCTCTTTGCGCAATTTGACACAGTCGTTGGCTGCACGGGGTACGCGGCCGGAATAAATACACCAATGAAACTGGCGCAGGCGGCCCTGCAGGCGCGGATTCCACGCTATTTTCCATGGCAGTTTGGTGCCGATTTTGATGCCATCGGACGTGGCAGTCCACAAGACATCTTCGACGCGCAGATTGACGTGCGTGATTTACTACGCAGCCAGCATGAAACTGAGTGGGTCATCATTTCGACCGGCATCTTCATGAGCTATTTGTTCGAACCAGACTTCGGTGTGGTCGATCTGCAGAACGATACTGTTCACGCACTCGGCAGCATTGACAACACCATGACGCTGACAACACCTGATGATATCGGGATGCTGACGGCAGCGATCGTATTTACAACTCCTCGCATCCGTAATGAAATTGTGTATATCGCCGGTGATACACTGACCTACGCAGAGGTTGCAGATAAGCTGCAATCAGCGCTTGGCCGCCCTTTCGACTGCACGGTATGGAGCGAACAATATCTGATGGATAAACTGGCGCTCAACCCACAAGACATGATGTCTAAGTATCGTGCCGTTTTTGCGCAGGGGCGGGGAGTTGCATGGGATAAAAAGCAGACATTCAATGAACGCCATAACATTGCGGTCACCGATGTGGCAGCCTGGATTAATGCAAACCTGACCCCGGGCAGCTCACTATAAACGTATTTAAGCTGCAGTAATAAATACCAGAGTCTTTCTCCTGCCTATCCGAATATGGTGATGAGAAAGACTCTGTTCCCCCTGTTGGCACTGATAGCAAAGCGGTTATGCTGTGTGCGCTGAAAACCGGCTCTCCGGTAAACCGGGGAATACGGCTGATTTCGCTCTCAGCAGCGCTCCATCATGCCTTGACGGCACAGAAAGACCCACGCTGGCACTGGTACAATACAGCGTTGTGAATGCTTCTCCCGCGAGTGTCGGACAAGTGCTCTGAATTCCTGGAGAGGGCAGGATACGGTCCGTCGTTCCGTCCGGACGATAACGTACAACACGGCTTCCTCCCCATTCGGCATTCCAGATATAGCCCATTGCGTCCACGCAGGAGCCGTCAGGCGCCCCCTTTCCTTCTGTTACAGTGAACACGCGCTGGTTATTCATAGAGGGGTAATCACAGCACATTATACGGCCCTGCATCGAGTCACAGTAATACATCGTGCTGCCGTCAGGACTAAAACAGATGCTGTTCGGGATGGCCACCTCAGGCAGGGGTAGCGTCTCAATGCTGAGTGTCGCTGCATTTAGCCTGTGAAATCTTCCTATGACTTTCGCGGGGTACCCGTCATCCATGGTCCCGAAGACGAAATTACCCTCACGGTCGCACCGACCATCCCCTGTCCGTGTTCCCGGTCCTCCTGGTGACGCCACTATCGGCATAAAGGTACCTGTATTCAGATTGCAGAAGGCGAATCTGGATGCCAGCCCCATCAGTAAAACGTCAGAATTTTCAGTAAGTGCAAACGAACCGAGGCGCTCAGGCAGGGACCAGCGCATCACAATACTGGTGTCTTCTTCAAGGGCAAGCAGCTCGCTGCCTTCAATGTCAGTCCAGTAAATCCTGCGTGTCCTCTCGCACCAGATTGGGCACTCTCCCAGCAAATTTCTGGCATCAGCAGCCACTGAAAACATGTTATTTCTCCCGCATATAAAAGTTTCGCATCGCGCCTGATCAAAAGCTTACGGCCATCTGCACTATGGCAGAGCGCCGTAAGGAGCAATTCCCATCCCATCAGGGCAAAAAACGCGCTGAAAGTTTGTCACCAAAAAGCATGATGGCGAGACCTGCCAGCATGACCAGCATGCCCCCCAGTTTGAGCAGCGAAACCGGTCGCCTAACAGCACCCAGCAGACCGAAATGGTCAATCATTTGCGACGAGAGTAATTGCCCAACGATTGCCAGCCCTAGCAGAGCTGAAAAACCGATTTTCGGTGCCAGCACCACGTAGCTGAACAACGCACAGGCACCGATCAGGCCGCCCGCCAGACTCCACGCAGGCTGCGAAGGAATAGCAGCGAGAGAGCTAAATAACCCTCCACGTAGCAGCGAGTAAATCCCGAGGCTCAACGCCCCGGCCGTAAAGGAAAAGAACGCGGCGGTGACCGGATCCCCTCCGAGTCCTTTTGCGAGCTGACTGTTCAGGGTCGTCTGCAGGGTAATACCAAGACCCGCTGTAAAAGCTATTACGTAATAAATCGCGCTCATGCTGTTATTTCCTGTCAGTTTGCCTGTACCAGCGGCAGGAATTTCTCCGCAAAGATGTCCGGCTCATACCCGGCTGCCGCAAATAGGTGCTCGCGTGATTCATCAATGGCGGCGCGAAGGCGCTCACTGTCCACACCCAGCACTTTGCCGTTCTGCTTGACGATGCGCCCGCCGATCATCACGGTATCGATATTGCTGCGTTCAGCTGCATGTACCACCGTTCCGAATGCATTTCCGTTCGGGTAAAGGTTGAGGTCAGCCGCGTTAATCAGGATCAGATCAGCCTGTTTTCCCGGCGTCAGGCTGCCTATTTTATCCTGCAGACCGGCACAAAACGCACCATCGACCGTTGCCGATTTAAGCAGCTGCGCTGCCGGGATCGTTGTCAATGAATGATCTGATTCACAGCAGTGCTGCTTATGCATGCCCATTACGCGCTGCAGATAAAACGCCACGCGCATTTCCATAAACATGTCGGTGCTGTAAGACGTTTCGTTATCCACGCTCAGGCCAGGATTGATGCCATGACGCAGCGCAGCCTCGATGGCAAACATCCCGCTTTCAATACCGTAGTGCGAATCTGAGCGCGGGCAGACGTTTACCCGCACGCCGGCTTCACGCAGGATTTCCCAGCCCTCATCAGGCAGTGCGGTACAGTGGTTAAAGATATTGTCCGGACCCAACAGGCCCTGCTGATGCAGCGATTCAAGCTCGGAGGCCATCTCAGCACCAAAGAACTCGGTCACGATCGGCAACCCCAGCCTGCGGGCCTCGGCCCACAATTCCGGCTCCAGCTGGGCCATGACGCCGAGCGTCACAAGACTATCAGGATTATCCCTGAAATATTTTTCCTGCAGACGCTGCCAGTTGCCAGGCCAGTGCGCTTTATCCCATTCGCCTGCTACCGGCGCACCGGAAGCATGAATAGCGCGAATACCGGCATCAAGCAGGGCTTCAACGGCGGCGTCTGAATGCGCTGCGGTACGGCTGTTGTGCGAGTTATCAATCATGGTAGTGATACCCGCATCAATCGCGCCCAGCGCCGTCAGGAGATTACCGACATAGATATCTGCTGGCCGGTAGTATTTCGCAAACGAGAAGTGCGTGGCGTTGCTGTAATCGTCCAGACAGGTGGCATTGGGGTTAATACGGCGTAGCTGACCTTCCCAGGCATGACGATGAGAATCGACCATTCCCGGCATGGCAATCATATTTGTTGCATCAATGACGTGAGCACCCTCGGCGTTCAGGTCCTTGCCGATTGCGGTGATGGTTGAACCTGTGACAAGAATATCGCCACGTTCATGGTTACCAACATTCTCATCCATACTCAGTATGGTTGCACCGCGGATCAGCGTTACCGGCGCATTATCCGTATGATTATTAACAATATCTCTGATGTAATCGGTCATTTGAAGTGTCTCTTTCAGGTTCAGAAGGGAAACAATACGCCTCCTGTTTAAACTGAAAAAGATGACTAACTTGTTTTCATCATTCAGAATTTACGAATAATGAGTATTATCACCGTTACATGCTATTCAGGAGTGCAGTCAGGTGGATCGTATTCAGGCTATGCAGGTTTTTATAAGGGTGGCTGAGGCCGGAAGCTTTGTCCGGGCCGCGGAAACACTTTCCCTGCCTTCTTCTACTGTTACCAGCACCATCAAAAACCTGGAGAAATATCTGCAGGTGCGTCTGCTGAACCGGACCACAAGACGTGTCAGCCTTACTCCGGAAGGTCTGCAGTATCTGGCACAGTGCCGGGAAATTCTGGCCTTAGTTGAACATACGGAAGCGAGTCTGGCCGATTTGAACAGGCGCCCCCGTGGCCGTTTACGCGTTGATATGCCCGGCGGTATAGCGCACTTCATCGTCATGCCAAATCTGAAAGATTTCTACAGCCGTTATCCTGACATTTACCTGATGATCGGTGTCAGCGACCGGCAGGTTGACCTGGTTCAGGAGGGGGTAGACTGCGTGATCAGAACCGGAGAGTTAATTAACTCCACGCTTGTAGCTCGTCCGCTCGGAGAATTTCGCTGGATAACCTGCGCCTCTCCCGACTATCTCAGGGAGTACGGTATTCCGCAGTCACCTGAAGATCTGTCTCATCACCGGGCTATTCATTATTTTTCCGGACAAAGCCGGCGTACAGACGTATTGCGTTTTGTAAAGGGAACAGAAACGCTGTCCGTATCCGTCAGTGGGCAGGCGGCCGTCAACGAGACGGGGCTTTATATAAAAATGTGCCTTGAAGGGTTCGGACTGGCGCAGCTTGCTGAAAATGTTGTAGCAGAACACATGGAGAAAGGAACGCTGGTTGAAGTTCTGGCCGACTGGCAGCCGCCGTCTGTTCCTGTCACGCTACTTTATCCTCATCAACGTTTTCTTTCCCCTGCTGTACGTGCATTTGCAGACTGGATAAGTGAAATATTCAGTTGATACGCCTGTCACTGCTCCCCGTTGCACATTAAAAGTCGCCAGTATTCAGGGCCCCTGAAAGAACGGCAGACTTTGTTTCTACGGGTAAGAGCATCTCGGAGCAGCGACTTCCTGTAGAAAGGCTGTACTCAAAAATTCACATCCCCGGTGTATGGAGGACGCCGGCTAAGAGCGCCAGCCAAATCCGGGCCCGCTTTCAACTGAAGTGTCTGAGTAAAATACTTTCAAGGATGTGAAAAACGGTCCTGATGCGCTGCGGTACCAGGGTCTGGTAGGGCCGGTAAAGATAAAGCTGCCAGGTTTCCAGTTTCAGTTCGGGCAGGACATTGACCAGCCTGCCGTCTTCAAGGTATTTCCTGCAGGCCAGATTACTCGACTGAATGACAGCTTTACCGGCTAACGCAGCCTGGATCTCCGACTGGGAGTCGGTGGAAAAAAACTCCAGGTGGCGCGGTACAAAAGTATCAACGCCATCGAGCATATATTCGAATACTTTTCCTGTTTCAGGATTCAACAGGCCACTGAAAGGGTAGCGCTGGCGCAGATCTTCGAAATTTTCCGGCGCGCCCAGCTTCTCAATGAGCCGGGGTGACGTCATCAGCGCGTGATGAACAAGCGTAATGGGCCTGACGATAAAATTCTGGTTTGGCTCCCGTTCTATACGAATCCCCATGTCAATGCGGTTCTGAACAGTATCCAGCTTCATCATGTCTAACCGCCAGTCTATAAACAGCTCAGGATAAGGATCGAGGGAGGTAAGAAGCTCATATAACACCTGCTCGTGGCCGGGAAACCGGAATAACGTGATCCTCACAACTCCCTTCATGTCATTGTCATCTCGGGCCGTCTGAAAAAGGGCCTCTGAGTCTTCAAGCAGCCGCATAGCCTTCGGCAGGAAAAGCTCACCAAAGCTGGTCAGCACAATTGATCGGGTATTCCGCTTAAAAAGTGGCTCGCCGAGCTGATTTTCCAGCTCGGCAATAGTCCGCGTCACCACTGAAGGGGAAATGGCCAGTCTGACTGCTGCTTCACGAAAGTTCATCGTTTCTGCAGCGGCAACAAAAAATTTCAGCGCATCAAGTTTATTCATCATTATTGTGATTTTAGCAATTCTGACTTTCTAAATTAACAATTTTTCAGCAACAAATCCAGCCGTATACTGTACGTCTCAGAATCAGAAATGCTTTAAAAAAGGGTTAAATAATCATGAAAATGAGAAGGTTAGGTAGCCAGGGGCTTCATGTCTCGGAAATGGGACTGGGGTGCATGGGCATGGACCATGGCTATGGCTATTCAGTTGAAATCCGTGAGCGAACAGAGCTGATAGACAAGGCTGTAGAACTGGGCTGCAACCTTTTCGACACTGCCCCCATTTACGGATTTGAAAACGAAGAACTGCTGGGTGTTGCGCTCAGCAAACACAGGGACAACGTTATCATCGCGACCAAATTCGGCGTGACCGGAATGGAAAACAGTGATGGACAGCTGGTGCCGGTATTAGACAGCCGTCCGGCGTCTGTCAGAGAGCAACTGGAAGGTTCACTCAGTCGCCTGCAAACCGACCATATCGACCTGTTTTATCAGCATCGTGTCGACCCAAAAGTTGAGCCGGAAGTGGTGGCGGGATTAATGAAAGAGCTGATCGCGGAGGGGAAAATTAAGTACTGGGGCTTATCCAATGCGCCCGTATCTTATATTCGCCGGGCTCATGCGATCTGCCCGGTCACCGCAGTCGAAGACCAGTATTCAATGATGTGGCGTAAACCTGAGCAGGATTTGTTCAAAGTCTGCGATGAACTTGATATTGGCTTTATGGCCTACAGCCCGCTGGGTAATGGATTCCTGAGTGGTCAGGTTACCGCTGATACAACTTACGGGGAAGGCGATTACCGGGGCATGATGGGTCGCTTCAAACCTGAAGTAATGGAAAATAACCAGGCGCTACTGGATTTGATTGCTCAAATCGCGGAAAGAAACAACGCAACTTCAGCACAGATTGTTCTTGCCTGGGAGCTGGCTCAGAAGCCTTACATCGTACCGATCCCGGGAACAACGAAATTACACCGGCTCGAAGAGAATTTTCACGCCGCAAATGTTCAGCTCAGTGACGCTGAATTAAATGATATCAATGAAGCTTTATCCCGGCTTGAAATTGACGAAACATTCTTCTGAAAAATAAGAGATCGACATGAAAACAACTGTATTTGTTACCCACCCCAACATTAATCAGTCACGGGTAAACTCAGCCCTGGCAAAAGGTGCAGCATCACTGACCGACGTTGAAGTGCGTTATCTGTATGACCAGTATCCGGATGGCAAAATCGACGTGGCCGCTGAACAGGCTGCACTGGAAAAGACGGATCGTATCGTGCTGCAGTTTCCTATGCAGTGGTACAGCACGCCGCCACTTCTTAAACAGTGGCTTGACGATGTACTGACGTACGGCTGGTCACATGGTGGAGAAACACAGGCGCTGCGCGACAAGCAACTCATGCTGACCGTTTCGCTTGGTGGTGCAGAGTCTGCCTATCAGCCTGATGGCGCTGCCGGACATACGGTAGGCGAGTACCTGCTGTCTTTTGAAACCATCTCCGGGTATCTGGGTATGAACTACATCAAGCCGTTTATTACAGGCGGAAGCGCGACGATAACTGACGAAGAAATCGTAGCTCAGGTCGAACAATATAAAACGGTATTAGCCTGATTACCTTCGGGCGACCATCAGTGTTTTAAAACGCCCTCAAATGTGCCGTTGCCGTTAACGGCACATTTTTTTATCAATGGGAAGGAGAAATCCTGTGTCTTTACAGCCAGTTGAACTGAATAAAGCATACCGATTATTGCAGGTCGGCCCAACTACAATGATTTCCGCTAAGCATAATGGTAATGCCAATGTGATGGCCGCCGCATGGGTGAGTCTGGTAGGAATCAATAAAGTCATGGCGTATATCAGTCCGCAGGCTTACACCCGTGGATTGGTGGAAGAAAGTGGTCTGTTTGCCGTACAGATACCCGTAGTCAGCCAGATGGAAACCGTTTTGTACGCAGGTGAACACAGCTACCGTGACAGGCCTGACAAGAATCATAAAATACCGATGTTCTACCTGAAAGAATTCGATGTTCCGCTGGTAGAGGGCTGTGCTGGCTGGCTTGTATGTAATGTGATACCTAACGCGGCATATGAGCTGGAACATAATCTGTTTATGGGAGAAATTGCCGGCGCGTGGAGTGACGATCGGGTTTTTCGCAATGGGCACTGGATATTTGATGAAGCACCTGACGAATTACGAACCATACATTATGTTGCCGGGGGGCAGTTTTATGCCATCGGCAAAGGAACCCGGTTTGACCATGGTCCGGGCAAAGACTGATGCGCAAGTACTGCTTGTACTGATACAGTAAAATGCAGGGACCGGTTGTTAAAATGCCTTCCTGTTCCCTCATGGCCAGCAGGCGATGTCGCCTCTGAGCCAGCAGGGGACGCCGCTTTTCGGTGCCCGCACCCTGCATTCTTATATGCTCCTGTTAGCCCGTAGCACTCATCAATGAACAATGGCATGTCACAGGGAAGGATCAGTGTCTTTAATCAGAAAGTGACAGTTTTGTTCTACCCACCGGTTGAGTTCATTCGCTGCCTGAGGGACGTTCCCAGTTCCGTGAGTGCATATTCGACTTTGGGCGGTACTTCACGAAAGACAGTGCGCGTAACAAGATTCCTGCTTTCAAGTTCCTTTAGAACGTTTCTCCGGCACCTCAGATAAAATAGACGGGTTTGCAGCGGCTGCCGGCTCAATACTTTTTTCGAGGATCAGTATGTTGTCAAGTCACTACAGGAGCAGTTTGCGGCCTATGCGGACAATTTCCCGGCACAGCACAGCTATCGCTCAGTATGCGGTCTGGCTGGCGCTGGCTGAAAAAGGAATTGGTGCCAACCTGCAGCATTATAATCCTCTGATCGATGAAGATATTCGCACTGAGTGGAATGTTACTCCATCATGGAAACTCCGCGCGCACATGAATTTCGGTGCTATCCTTTCACCCGCCAGTGAAAAAGCCTTTATGGGTGATGAAAAGCGATTCATCGTTGCCAAACAGTCCTGAGGCTTGCTTATTATATTATTACTGACCGCGATCGCCCTTAGTTTCAGGGCGGCCGCTGAATGTTACGCTCGCCCTGAACGGCCTTTTCACCGAAAAGTCCGCTCATCGGGATAGTACAGATGGCTCCGGTACTATTAAGACGCTTCAGAACCTCAATGGAAAGCATCCGCTTTAGAAGTTCAGCTGGTACCCTCCTGTGTAAGCCCATTCAGCCCGGCTGCTGTACAGGTTCCAGGTGTACATCTCGTCCGGCAGCCATTCCGGTGCAGGCTCCTGCAACTGAGATTGCTGTGGTCATCAGTAATGGTACGGTCCAGCCTCCGGACAACTCCTGTACTTTACCCAGCAATAGCGGTCCCATCGCCGCCATCAGATAACCGATACTCTGCGCCATGCCTGACAGCGCGGCAGCATCACCCGCGTTTGTAGTGCGCAACCCGATGAAGGTCAGACCCAGCATCATGCTGGCACCCGAGCCGAAGCCGAGGAGTGCAGCCCACAGCATCGCCAGATTTGGCAAATAAAGGATGCCAATAAAGGATACTGCGGTTAAAAGGCTGACACCAGCAGCGGCTAATTTCTGATCGTTAAGACGACGCAGCGTGGCTGCCAGAATTAAGCCGGGAATAGCGGTGGTGAGCTGAAGGATGCCATGTACCTCACCAGCCTGAGCTGAGGATAGCCCACTGCCTGTCAGAATGACTGGCAGCCAGCCGACCGCAACATAAAAGGGCATCGCATTCAAGCCCATAAACATGGTGACCTGCCACGCCAGAGACGAGCGCCAGACCGCAACGGTCGCTGCTTTTTTCTCACCTGCTACTGGCAATTGATGCTTTTTCTTCAACTGCGGCAACCATAAAAGCATCGCAAGGAGCGGTGCAATAACCAACATAGCTAACGCGATGTTCCAGCCCCAGCTCTGCGTCAGAGGAATGACAATGGTAGAGCCGATAGCGCCAGCGGTGCCCATGGTGATGGAATATGCTCCCGTCACGGAAGCCACGTTTCCGGAAAAGTCACGTTTAATCAGGCCAGGCAGCAGGACATTGCCCAGGGCAATCCCGATACCAATTAATACTGTTCCGCCATAAAGCGCCCAGACGCTGTCTGTTGAGCGAAGCAGAATCCCCGCTGAAATCACGACCAGGGCACCAAAAAGGGTGCGTTCAAGGCCATACTTGCGGGAAATCGATGCGCTCAGTGGAGAAAAGGCGGCAAAGGCCAGTAAAGGCAGCGAGTTAAGCAACCCAACGGCTGTGATACTCAGCCCAAAATCATGGCGAATGGACTCTAAAACGGGTGCGATAGCGGTAAAAGGAACACGCAGGTTAATGGCAATAAAAAGAATGCCGATCACAAGTATGATTGAAGACCACTTGTTCGTCGTGTGGGACATAAGTTTTGCTTTCTCTGAAAAAAAGAAAGACTTTAAAGGACGCATGAGTTACAGAATATAGATAATCTGACAACATATAGCTAAATCATGCCAGTTAATAAAAAACCGGTGACCTCACCGGAAGAGTTTAATGCCGATGATTTCAGTCAGGCCGCTATCGCCCTGCATGTATCATCGTCAGGCGAGTATGCCGGGCAGCGTCCGCACGCTCATCGCAAGGGGCAACTTATTCTCTCTATGCGCGGTGCAGTGCGCTGTGAGGTTGACGATGCGCTGTGGCTTGTTCCACCGGGGCATGCCGTCTGGGTTCCGGGAGAGATCCCGCACCGTTGCCGGATCACGAAGAATGCAGATACGTGCTTTTTATTCATCGAGCCCGGCGCAGCAGCGATGCCGGAAATTTGCTGTACCATAGCGGTTACACCTCTGGTCCGCGAGCTTGTTCTGTATCTTGCAGAGCAGGAACATACTTATTCTCCTGACAGTAAAACCGCCAGGCTTGCAGCGGTGCTGCTGGAGCATATTCCGGATGTGCCGGTCGAAGCACTCCATCTTCCTGTATCAGATCATCCTAAAATCCGGATTATGGCTGAGGCACTCTTTAATGAGCCAGATGACCGGCGAACGTTAAAGCAATGGGCTGCTCATCTGGCCATCAGCGAGCGTTCTCTGGCCAGGCTGATAAAAGAGGCGACAGGAATGAGCTTTGGCCGCTGGCGTCAGCAGCTGCATTTGATGATTGCACTAAGCCATCTGTCTGAAGGTCAGCCCGTGCAGCGCGTAGCCGGAACTCTAGGGTATGATTCGGTAAGTGCGTTTATTACGATGTTCAGAAAAGCGCTGGGTAAATCACCGACGCAATATTTCTCTTCCCTGGATTAGTGCACAAGCACAGAAGTCGAATTTATTTAAATAACACCAGCGTCCGCTTTTCGCTCAAAGCTGACCTTACGTTCCCTCCTGCCTTTTGCCTAGAACTCTTTTCTGCCGTTTCTCGTTTGTCCTTCCATACGCTTAATCACTCCAGATCCGGCTTCAGGAGTTTTCGGATCTCAGAAAAAGGGATGAACAGGAAATACACAGGGCAGCATACGAATTTTAAAAACATACGCTTCGCAGTATTTAAGTTCCTTAAAATCCAGGATAGTGTATGAGCATTGCAATAATTCATACACACATCAAAAGGTACACGGAATGAGTGAAAAAGAACATGACATGACAAACGACGGTGGGGAGAGCGTAACGTACACGCTGCGGAACATTCCCGCCGACATCGACCGGGTGATCACCGACCTGGCAACTCACGCCCGTAAGCCAAAGGCGACGTTTCTGCGTGAGTTCCTGGAAGACAGCTTCCGGGACGTCATCGACAGTTTCGCCCTGAAAAACCCGCTCATCGCCTCTCTCGATGACGAGCTGGCCAGTTATCTGGGCGCCGAGGTCATGGAGAAACGCTACCAGAGCCATTACATCACCCGCTGGAACCAGGAATACCAGAAGCTGCTCGGGATCTCGACGGAAGAGGAGCTTCGCCGGGTGGTGCTGACCAACACACCCTTCCTGCACGCACGTGCCGACCAGGTGCTTAAGGGCTGGAAAAAGATCCCGCGCGGGATCTCCCTGACCTTTTCCCTGTTTGCCGAGATTGCCGGCCGGGACAGGGGAACCATTGACCGTGCCTGGAACAGGATTTTCTACTCGCAGCTGCAGGAGAAAAAACACTGCTTTTACCGGGATATTGATGTTATTCGTGCCCTGAAGAAACAGCATGCCGTCTGCGGCTACAGCTGGACCAGGGATGACATCACCGTGCGCATTTACCGCCCGGATGAGTACGGCTACGGTGCCTGGCGGGTGCTGCTGGTACTGGATGAAAGTGTCATTACCCAGAAGTGGAACATCCCGTTCCCGGAACTTGACGGACGTCGCTTTACCACTGACCCGGGCTATGACGCCCTGATCAGCACCGCTCCCGACAGCTGGGATAAGGCCTTCCGTTTTGTGGACGGGATTTGTGAGCTTCATCTTTACAGCAATGGCGTGGAAGAAGATCAGAATCCGACCCCGCTGCCGGTCGTCGCTGAGGCGCTGATTGAAGCGGTGGTGCACGATCTACTGTAACGGACCCGGGTGTACGGGCACAACCACAACTGCATCATCAGGAGGCATAATGAAAGGTCGACAGAGCCGCTATGTTACCGGTGGGGAGAGTTTCGCGGAGATCGCCCGTCGCCCGGGAGGGACGGTGGTGATGCTCTGCCTGAACAACGGGCTTGAGGATGCGCTGCGGGAGGCATCCAAATCCCTCAAGTCAGCCTTCACCCGTTGCGGGCGAAGATGCCGGCTGTCAGCGGGAACGGCGGAAGGACCGTTTACTGGTCGCAGGCAGGGCGTGGCGACCCATCTGTTCGTGGAGGTACTCTGAGGGGCAGGGGGTAAAAACTTGAAAAAAGCATGCGCCTGGTAGCCCTGCTGCGGGTGAAAATGAATGTACAGATAGGGAATGGATAGCACTTTTTGCTAAATGGATGCCAGTATTACTATGCTATAGTTACTTTAATGGAAAACTGCGCCTTGGCAAAGGCGATGTTTTCTGTTAACATTACTTTCATAGTATTGTTCCGCCCCGCACCACCCCAACAGATCCGTTTATTTCCCGCCAGACTGGTCATCACCATGCCGGCCAGGATTTTTTTGGATTTTTTTCCGGGGAGCACCCGGGACGAGCTTAAAATCGGTATGACAAACAGGAGGATGCGAATGAACACATCATAGCAGAGCTGAAAGATAAAACATTCTGTACGGTATCAACAGCGATCACGTGTGTGAGGCGCGGGTGCCTTTTCAATCAAAAAATGAGGTCAGAACCATGATCACAGGCAACACATCAGTGTTAACAACAACCATCCATTGGAGGATATATGGATTTTCTGAAAGACACCGAGGGAACGGTTTTATTCCCATTCCAGACTGAAATCGCTTTTATTATGGCGATTATCACCACCGCCAAAGACCTTTCCGTCAGTGCCTGGGGGCACATCGGACAGAAACAATACTGGAGCGCGAGTCTCTGTATTTTGCTTCTTGTGGCTTACATCGGACTCTGTGCTGCAGTAGTCTGGGCGGTAGTACCCTGGCTTAAGGCCTTTATTGTGTCGAAATTCGCAGTTTCGGCACTGTGGGTCACGCCAGTAAAGAGCGGGCTGCTCTGGAGTATCGGAAAGATGGTGGGCACCATCTGCCGAAAGTTTACTCTATTAAAGTAACAGCAGCAAGCTACACTAACGGATGGTGAATGTCAACAGGTATTCACCATTTCCTTACGGCGGTGGTCCCTGTGGCCACTGCCGCTTTCGCGTGGGTGCAACACGGCAAAACTCCTCTGTACAACAGGGGCTCCCGCCGTCATTTTCCGGCACAGGTGAGGCCGGAATTCGGACTAAAACGTAAACCGCGGGCCAGTCCGGTAGCGTTCACTATCGGCCAGCATTCTCTCAACCAGAGAGAAATCCTTTTCACCGCAGAACACGTACTGCTCCGCGAACTCCACCTGCAGGGAATTGTAATGAGTGACATGCTCCGGGGTAAGCGGCATAAGAAGATAGTCCGTATACCTCTGGATATGTTCCAGTCTTTCAAAAGGCCGAATGTGACGGGGGATAAGATGCGGTGCCATGGCGAGCAGATGTTGAAGATGCTGCTTTTGACGAACCATCTGTTCACGGATGGAGGGGCAATACATGGCCAGCATCAGCGTCGATGACAGGGGGAGGTAAATCTGTATCCCGCGAACGGCCAGACCAAGATTACCGTACGGACCGAAGTCATTGCTGTTCTTAAGCACTACGGGATTGTCTGATACGTAAAACGGACGTTCTGGCCTGGTTTCCAGAAGGTACCAGTCCTTTTTCAGCAGGTGATCAATATGTGACATCTGCTGGACGAGCTGCCGCAGAAAAATATCCTTGGTATCGCCCTCGGACGACAGGCCCAGGGTTTCTAAAGCCTGCTCTTTAGTCGAGCCGATGGACTCCATCTTATCGGTGAGCAACGAAATCATGCCTGAGACACGCTCCAGTTCGCCGAAGGTTCGTGCGCGCTGCACGGCAACAAACACGGCCATCCTGTAGCGTTCGTCATCTGTCAGCCTGCGAATATCCCTGTGCGCCAGCAGGGCTGCAATTACCGGTGCCGCGTGGTGCTCGTAAATCCCCAGCAGTGGTTCAAGACTCAGACGGTCCGGGTGATTATCGAGGTTGTAGAACGTGTTGCGGACTGTCGCATCATCCGGCGTGGTGGCATAGGCGCGCCCGGCAGCCTTGTCAAAGGCGTATAAGCGCTGCCGCTTACCGTTTCCCGGCGTACTGAAATGCTTCAGTAAAAAACGGGGAACCGTATGCTGCCTGACCACATCGGTCTGCAGATTGAATGGATCGGCCATAACTTTATCTCCCTGAAAAGCCACGCAGGCGCATCGGTGCATCTGTATTGACGGCATGGGCAGCTGGTTTGCAGCTTAGCATTAGAAAACAGAACCGTTCGATAATAACTGTGTTTAACGCCCTGTCAGTACCGATGGAATTTAAATCTCCGGAACCGGGAGTTTTCGGATCTGCGCGGCGGGAAACCGGCAAAGGATATGATAATCAAACCAGTCGCACGAAATCATATTGCGTATGATATTTTTCATTAATAGCAAAATCATATCTGATATGATGTTACCAGTTCAGCATAATATCATTCATGATATGTTTTTCACTTAACCGGACCTTATCAGACGGAGCGTACAGGATGGATCAGGAACTGAATTTTTCACTCAGCTATGAGCTGCTGATGCAGAAGACAGAAGACGAAATCAGGAAATGCGACCTTCGCCAGGACGGCTGCCACTACGTCCAGGAGCTGAACAGGGCCTCAGACCTTCTCCGGTTCTGGTTTATCCTCGCGATGAGCGGGTACCCGGGCGTGCCGGATATGGAGCGCATCGATGCTGACAGGCAGCGCCTTGAGGGGCTGATCCATGGTCTCAGGGAGGCCAGGGCGTGACGGATAAAAAAAACCGCCGCCCGTCCCCCCTGCAGCGACGGGTGCTGATTGTGCTGGCCGCCCTCGGTGCGAAACGTCCGGGGCCGGTGGCGACAAAGGATATCGAGCGGCTGCTGGAGCAGGGCGGGGATGCCCCGGTATACGGGCCGAACCTGCGCGCCTCCTGCCGGCGCATGGAAACGGCGGGCTGGCTGCGCACCCTGCGCGCACAAAACCTGCAGCTGGCCGTGGAATTGACGGACGCCGGCCGCGCGCTAGCTGCTCCCATCCTTGCCGAAGAACAGGCCAGCCAGCTGGCCGAACAGCGTGCCACGGAAGTCCGGGTTCTGCCCCTGGTCCCGCACAGCCAGGCAGACGAGTCTGACGACCGGCCGGTGGAGCTGGACGGTCGCTGGCACCTTGCGTGCCGGGGCGACTACGTTATCCGCCTCGACGGCACCACCTGTCTCCAGCTGTGGAACACGGACGGGCAGGTGACGCGCCTGGCGGCCGATCCCCTTCAGGTGGCGCAGTGGTTGCAGGCCTGCCACGACGCGGGTATTGCGGTCCGGATGCAGATCAATGAGAGCACCACGCCGGAGGCGGGCACGCTTAACGGTACCGCGCCGGCAGACCTGACCGGCACCTGGTACCGCCAGCTGGAGGGGGCGTTACAGGCGCTGGGGATCACCGGCCTGACGGACACAATACGCCAGGCCGTAGTGAGTCCTGAAGCATCTGTCCGGTCACTGCCGGCACCGGCGCGCCTGCTGCACGTTCTGCGCGACTGTCAGGAGGCATTCCCGCTCACGGCTGCCGGCTGTGAGGAAAACACACAAGCCGCGCTGGCTGACCTGCTGACCCGGGCAGGGTTCACCCCAGGCCTGTCAGAAGAGCTGCAGCGGCACCGTATCCGCTGGTCGCTGATGAGTGAAGAGGATGTCGCCCGGCAGGAACTTGAAAGCATGCTTGACGGGCTGGCCAGACGGCAGCTGTACTGCAACCGCGAACAACTGACGGAGATTGTGTTTTCGCCGGTCCGCAAACCCGGCGAGCGCTGGACTGAACGTCTTCAGTGGCTCCTGGCAACCGGTGGGTTCGGATTCAACAGCCCGCTGTCCCGGGAAGACGCTGCTCCGGCGCTGGATTTTCTGGCCGGTTATACGGGACAGGAAGTGGCGGAGCATCTGGCCACGGAGATTGCATGGAACGTTGCCGGCGCAGGGGACAGGTCATGAGTCCGGCACCTTATGAAGGCAACGTCCATCTCATCGTGACCTTCACGCGCCGTAAAACCGTGACCGCCGGGGAAACGTTCTCTCCGGATGAACACGACGCCGGAAGGGCTTACGAAGTCTGGCTGGACCGGCTGGCCAGGGCACGCAGGGACTGTCCGTCCGCCACAGCCGGCGAGCTGTATACGGGGGGTAATAGAACAGTAGCCGCAGTTAAGCGGCTACTTTAAATGGCCATTTATAAATTAAAGCTTAACGTGAGTTTTCGTTCCACTGGGCTTCAGACCCTTTAAACAACACATTATCGTTAAAAGGTTTTCATGCCCGGTTAAGCTGAAGCTGAATCACTTTCTATGTAAAATCATATACGATCTGTACTACCACACCCTTTTCGCTTTTAAGAGACCTTATCATCACGGTTTCTGTGGGGTCTGTTCCGCGCCAACATATATTGTCGATGTTGCATGCACCCTGAGGTTTGTAGCCCAGCGATACAAGATAAGCATCAATTTTGCTCATGTCCTCAGTACCATAAAATTTTATGGTATATACATGGGTTGCTGGCCCGGTGATATTTGCAAAATCAAAATCATATTGTGGAGAAATGCGGGGCATTTTTTTCAAAATATCGGGGGTGTAAAATTCATATTCCCGCTTATCCTGCTCGGTATAGTGTGCACTGCCTGCAAATTCCATTTGTACATAAGGCCACACCCAGACCAGAGCTGTGGCAATGACCACAACCATCGCAATGAGAACCTTGAATGAGTTACGCATAAGGTAATACACCGCCTTTTGCTTTATCTATATATGACCCGTCGGCGCTGACGATGCTGACAATTCCTGAATGAAAGTCATTCCACGGTCTGACTGTTTTCATAAAATTTGGTAGCTCACCTTTGCGGGGGCGGGCGTTCGGATATTTATCCGGATCGGGGAACAGTAGCGGGATGAATGTTTCATTTTTCCATGAACCAATTTTGCCATAGTAATCCCAGCGTTTGAGGGCTTCTGCTTTACTGACCGGGCGTAGCATGTCAAACGGGTTCTGGATGGTCACTACACGGTGGAATCCCAGTAAATCTGACACCAGGTCTTCCCCGCTGAACCCACTGTCGGTCGTCAGGCTGACAGGAAATGATGACTGTAGTCCCTCGAACTTCCTGGCCAGCGACATCATCATCGCCAGCGCAATGCTCTGGCGCTCAGAATATGAGCGCCCACGTTTAATTCGCCAGGTGATAAACTTACCCATTTTCATGGTTCTGGCCGGGTCAATCATGGACTGAGAATAGACAACTTCGTAGTGCTCCCTTCCGGAGGACTCACCGGTATCAATATTTCGCAGCAGTTTTCTGATATCTGTTCCTTGTGCATGGCCTAAATCGATCCATCCCAGAACCTCCGTGTAAATCAGGCCGTAAGGGCTACCATATTCCTGGCCATCGATAATGTCTTTACGTTTACTCATCCTTAACCTCCTCTCCTGGCTGACTGGTGAATTTTAACACACAAAAATACACCAGAAGGTGGAGGACGAGATTTTAAGAAAAGAGTCCGGGCCATCACTGATGGCGAAGGGAAGTACAGAGGCACTAAATCCCGATAAAAGGTCATTTTGAATAGCCAAAAAGGGTCAGGCCAATTTACATCGCAGATTGCCATTTTAGCCCTCTCTTTTACGATAGCCAAATTACTTATACTCATATTGGCCGTTTGAAGAGCAAAAGAGGGGTCCGCTTGGGAAACGGAAAATATCCTACGCTAAGCCTGTTTTTTGAACTGACCTGACGGGTTGCTGTGTGCCAAAAGCGGGCAACTGAACAGAACTAAACTTCAATTCCCGTATGTATTCTATCAACCCTGATGAAAATGACCGGCAACATCCGGTAAAAGGAAGCGAAACGGAGCCTATTTACACCGATGACAGCGTGCTTTGCGGGCATTTGTCATCCTCCGCGCATTGACTCCATTTACGCATCGTGTAGAGTAAAAAGGCTTTTTGCCGGGACAGCTGACAGCTCTGACTGTGATCTGCCCGGCGGGCATTCGTGACCAGCGCTGAAAGCCTGTACAGCCGGTCTTTCTGGTTCCTTAAGGAGCATAAATGCCTGTAAAGGAGTTAAAAAAATTATCATGCGTACTACGCCGCCCTGAGTCATACCCCTCTCTGTCGCACTGAGTAACCTCAGTCGCGCACTCAAAAACATCCCTTCTGCGGATGTGCTTTTTCGTACATAAATTTTGCCCTCACGGGCTGACTGCATTCAAAAACTGAGAAACTACTATGTTGCTGTCCTCGACGCGTAAGGACTGGCTGGGTAACGTCCGTGGTGATGTCCTCGCCGGTATTGTGGTCGCGCTCGCGCTTATTCCGGAAGCGATCGCCTTTTCCATCATCGCTGGCGTAGATCCGCAGGTCGGTCTCTATTCCGCTTTCTGTATCCCCATCGTTATAGCCTTCTTTGGTGGCCGCACGGCGATGATTTCCTCTTCCACCGGTGCGATGGCGCTGCTGATGGTCACGCTGGTGAAAGACCACGGGTTGCAGTATTTACTCGCCGCCTCCGTACTGACCGGCGTGTTCCAGCTGATTGCTGGCTACCTGAAGCTCGGCAGCCTGATGCGCTACGTGTCGCGCTCGGTGGTAACCGGCTTCGTGAATGCGCTGGCGATACTGATATTCATGGCGCAGCTGCCGGAACTCACCAACGTCACCTGGCACGTATATGTTCTTACCGCTGCCGGCCTTGGTATCATATATCTCTTCCCGTACCTGAATAAAACCATCCCCTCACCCCTGGTCTGCATCATCGTGCTGACCGCCATTTCCATGTGGCTGCACCTTGACGTGCGCACCGTGGGCGATATGGGCAAACTGCCGGACAGCCTACCGGTATTCCTCATTCCTGACATCCCGCTTAACCTCGACACGCTGCTGATTATTCTGCCGTATTCCACCGGGCTTGCCGTGGTGGGGCTGCTGGAGTCGATGATGACTGCTACCATCGTGGACGACATGACCGACACGCCGAGCGACAAGAACCGCGAGTGCAAGGCGCAGGGTATTGCCAATATCTGCACCTCGTTCATCGGCGGCATGGCGGGTTGCGCCATGATTGGCCAGTCGGTGATTAACGTGAAGTCCGGCGGACGCGGGCGTCTTTCCACGCTGACCGCCGGCGTGGTGCTGCTCTGTCTCATTATCTTCCTGCGCCAGTGGGTTTCTCAGATACCGATGGCGGCGCTGGTTGCGGTGATGATTATGGTCTCCATAGGTACCTTCTCCTGGCGCTCCATCAGCAACCTGCGATCCCATCCTCTCTCAACCAGCGTGGTGATGCTGGCAACCGTGGTGGTGGTGGTGGCCACACATAACCTGGCATTTGGCGTGCTGACCGGCGTGCTGATTGCCGCGCTGAACTTCGCCACCAAGGTCGCCCGCTTCATGGCAGTTTCATCTGAGCTGAAGGGCGATACTCGTACTTACACCGTGACCGGCCAGGTCTTCTTTGCTTCGTCTGACCGGTTTACCAGCCACTTCGACTTCCGCGAGGCGCTGGATCGCGTGGTGATCGACGTGACGCACGCCCACTTCTGGGACATTACGTCGGTCAGCGCGCTGGACCGCATCGTGATCAAGTTCCGCCGCGAGGGTACGGAGGTGGAAATCAGGGGTATGAACGAAGCAACCCGGACTCTCGTTGACCGCTTTGGCGTGCATGACAAACCCGAAGAAGTTGAAAAGCTGATGGGCGGCCATTAATTCACAGGAGAATTCAACATGAATAACACCGTTATTGCATGCGTGGACGGCTCGCCGTCAACCCGCCCGGTCTGTGAGTATGCGGCTTGGGCGGCCGGTAAGCTGGACGTGCCGCTTGCCCTGATGCACGTGCTGGAAAAAAATGATCCTCCCGCCGTGTCCGACCTGACCGGCACCATTGGCATCGACAGCCGGGAGCAGCTGACTGAAGAGCTAGTCCGCATCGAGGGCGAGCGCAGTCGCCTGATGATGGCACAGGGAAAGGCCGTGCTGACTGATTGTGCGGCGCTGCTGAAGCAGGCAGGACAGCCGGAGATCCGGCTGATGCAAAAGCACGGCGCGCTGGATGAGATCCTGGCAGAGCTGGGCGATATCCGCCTGATGGTGCTGGGCCGCAGAGGCTCCCGGAATCCGGTTGGCAGTCACCTGGAAAGCGTCATCCGGTTGCAGAAGCGGCCGGTGCTGGTCGTGCCGGAAACCTTTTCGACGCCGTCACGGGTCATGTTTGCGTATGACGGCAGTGAGGCGAGCCGGGAAAACCTGATGCGCCTGACCGTCAGCCCGCTATTGAGCGGCCTTACCTGTCATCTAGTCATGGTTAACGGCGAAGCGTCGACGCTGCAGGATGCGCAAGCGATCCTGCAGGATGCTGGGATCGTCACGGCAGCCCAGCTACTGAAGGATAAATCAGTCACCGGCGCGTTATGCCGGTATGCCGATGAGAATGGCATCGACCTGACGGTGATGGGGGCTTATGGTCATTCACAGCTGCGCCGGTTCTTTATCGGCAGCCACACCACAGAGATGCTGTCAGAAAGTCGTCAGGCTCTGCTGATGCTGCGATGAAGCGCACGGGCCTGGCTTTCAGGCCCGTTATCCGAACGTCCGCTTATCACTCATAGCAGACCGTCATGCCAGCTCAAAAAACAGGCTTAGCGTAGGATATTTTCCGTGTCCCAAGCGGACCCCAAAGACGCCGTTAATCGCAACAGATTGATTTACCTGTTATTGACCACTCAATTGAACCTCTTAACCGTCTTTTGGGTCCACTGCTCCCCAAACCCCGAGTAGAGCCGTTTATGTTTCTGTAGCCAATCAGTTCGACAGGGATACTCATAACACTATCGTGGCGACAGTTCAGAAGCATTAAAAAAAAGCCTGCTGATTCAGCAGGCGAAGAAGCAAGAAGAAAGTCACTTCTAACACAGCTTCCTTCCCGTTAGTCCGAGCTACTGGTTCACCAGGAAAGCAGCGATGCTTTACTTACATTTTTATTTATAGTTGCTGATTCAGAAAAAGGAAACCCGCTCATATAGAGCGGGTTTTATGCTATGCAACATTTCTATGGTGCCGGGTGCCTCCCGGTGACTTTACCCCAGCCAGTAAAGTCGCGTGCCTACCTGCAGACTACCGCTGACTGGAACGCCCTTTCGCTTAGAAGGATTCACCACCGAAACAAATTATAATATTTTCGATCCAGTCGTCAATCCGTGGAGTGAAAAGCATGACTATGTTCCTTTAGCAAAATAGTGACCTTCCCTGACATTAAATACAGCTACTCAGGAGTTGATAATGGCCTTATAATAAGGCTAATGTCTTAAACACTAACCTTTAATACATTCAGTATACTGCGAGTCTAAAACTGATGAAAAAGAGATCGGGTGATCCCCGCAAACGACACGCGATGAAAGTTGCGGAACAGGCCATAAAAACAGAAAAAGCCAGACGTATGACTCTGATTGTTTCCAGGGAATATGAATTAAAGGCAGAAACACTCAGGTTGCTGGAATTATTTGAAGAACAGTTCCCTGAATCTCCCGGATTCCTCTACGATGAACATCTGTACATGTATATTTTGGGTATGATTGTTCTGCACCGTGCCGGTTGTGAACTGAATAATGAACCTGAAAAATACTGTCCTTTCGAACAGCTCGATACACTGGGTCCGTTGCCGGAAATGAGGAGAGAAATCGAGGAGTTTCTCGTCAGTAATCGCCTGGATAAAGCTGAAACCTGGTCTGTTTTTCATCAAAGGGCATGAGGACCAGCTCTGCCAGAACCGTAAGGGTTTAAGGCCCTGACAGCTCAGTGCTTACCTGCAGATAAATGAATAAAACTGCAGGCGGCACAATGTTCTTTTATTATGCTTTACGGTTAACGTTATGTCAGACAGCGCAGTATTACCTGTTGGTAAACTGCATGCGGTAATATTTCAGATGCAGAACAGAAAACGGAATGCGGATCGCCGGGTGAATATGGTCCGGACTGGTCGTGTTTTATTACCTGGTCGCGATCATTTTATATTCAGACTGTTCATCTAATAAAAGAAGCATCGTGCTGATCTGAAATAAAATTTTACAGGTGAATGCACGCCTTAAACTAAATGTATTGTTGTCATTGCCGATAACAATATAGCAAGTCAGGGGGGTGTATGAACGATTTTCACAAATTAAGTATTTGTATTCAGAATAAAGATGTGACGGGCGCAATGCGTATATTGCGGGATAAATCAGAATTTGCAGTGCGTAAGATTCTGGAAAAAATAAAGATCAAAGTGACACAACCATCCGGCAGAGCATTCTGGCATTATGTGCAGAACTGGCTGCTGGCAGCGTGCCGCCAGGGGAATATACAGCATGAAACTTTCCGTACCCGACGTGCTTCACAACCTCAGGAATACCGGCAGTCTCAGTCCGGCCGCACTGGATATGGTCAGGCTCATGGCACTTATGGCCATGCTCATCGATCACATCAACACAGTCTTTCTGACGCCTCCCGTGCCGCTGATGTATGCGCTTGGCCGGATGGCCTTCCCCCTGTTCACGCTTATATGGGCGATGAACGTGCAACGTACACCAGAACGTCTGCAGGTGAGGGCAAACCGGCTGTGGCTCTGGGCCATCGTAACGCAACCGGCATTCAGTCTGGCCTTCCGGCTTCACCAGCCGTGGTGGGCACTGAACATTCTGTTCGTGTTCGCCGGCGTCACGCAGCTGCTCGCCCTGCAGCACCGGTATGGCAGAAAGGGAAGTCTTGCAGGAGGATTGCTTCTGGCACTCATGATTTTTCCACTTCAGCCGGCAAGCTATGGTCTGCCAGGAATTATGCTGGCCGTCAGCCTGGCGACCGTTACTGGCAGAAGTACAGCCGAAATGAAATGCCTGTCTACCTGCACAGCCGTGCTGTCACTTCTCTGCTTAAACGGACTGTCTCATATACTGTATATGCCCGCAGAAACATTATTGCTGGCCACACTGCCTGCTCTGGTGTTCCCCCTGGTTGCGGTAGCCTTGTGCAGGGATCTTTGCCCGGAAGGACGTCAGCGATTTATGCCGCGTAATTTCTTTTATTTTGCTTACGCAGGCCACCTCGGTCTCATCGGCCTGGTACAGTATGTCCTGGCCTGAGCACGGTGAAGGCGATGGTTATTACTGAGAAAGCGCTGCCTGATACAGGCGTCGGTTCTCCCGGAGCAGCCGCCTCTTTCGTGCAGTAAAAAGCCCCTGCAAAGGGGCTGGCCTGTCTGTCGATTGCGACAGGCTGACTTTACAGGTCGAACGGGAATTCGCCTTCGCGCGGAGCCACTGAGCCATTCAGGATGAGATCTGAATACTCGACTCCTGCCTTCAGCATTTCCAGCGTTCTGGCTTTGCTGTTGGAGTACGCCGCGACGGAAACAATATATTCCATCTCAGGCACAAATTCAGGCCATCCCCCGAAAGAATGGTGCGTGGCGTGCCACTTTCCGGTGCGTTCGTCTGGCAGATGAATCATCTGGGCTAAACGGTACTGCGGGTCGAATTCTTCCAGGGTTACAGAAGACGGCTGTTGCGCCGCGGCTCTGCCCAGTGCGTCAAAATAATAGTTTGAGGCAGCAAGCAGACCTTCAGCCATGACGATTTCGCCACCGCTGATTTCCTTCATAACCAGGAACACTTCTTTACGAGGCAGTTTCTGTGGTGCGGTCATTATATAACTCCATAATACTCAGTTGAAAAATCGTCCCGTGGTTTTAAACCCCTTCGGTGTAACGGCCGGGAGCGCCTTCAGCGCGGACTGCATGCCTCTCCGGATATAGATGTCATTTCCAGTGAACGTCCCGTTCTGGCACTGGATCCATTTCCCGGTTTTGCGTTCAAACCAGAAAGACAGGGTAACGCCGACAAATTTCGGGTAATGCTGGCGTTTGGCCATAGGGGAGGAGGTCGTGAAACATTCTTTGATCGGTGCGCCATCCGGCAGTTCCGGATAGGCCTGCGGATGCTTACTGTGATCGTAGTCCCACCATACGCTGATGCACAGTTCGCCATGTCCAATATCTCTCCAGATGATCACGCCTGGTTTACCGGCCAGCTGTGTATGGATGTGTCCGGTTTCGCCGCCTGACTGGTCGCCAGTGGCTGACACATCCAGCGTGATAGCGTTACGGTCAAGAAGCTCGTTTACCGCCATGACGGCCAGTTTATGTAGTGGAGTCATTTTACCCCTCTGTTAAACGAAAAAATATCCGGGTGCCCCACAACCCGAACACCATTATGCCAGTCATCTACAGGGCTTTCAGATGCCGCGTCGCGGCATGGAGGCGCCAGCTGATGTTAAACAGGGCATGAACGTCGAATGGCGCCGTGACCGGCGTAAGCCGTTACAGACTAACAGGTTCTGCATTACCCATCCCGTTCCCTGCGAGGCCAGTCTGACGTCAAGCCACTGAATTGTTTATGTACGCGGTCGGAGTGAGTCCGTCAAGGCCTGTGGCCGCTGACGGGCTGTATCTCCGCGTTAGCGCCGTCAGGCGCTTACGAGCGTGTACAGCGAACTCACCGCAACTCTTCCTGCAGCCGTCCGGGTTACTAGTTACAACATCCCTCTTAAAGCGAGGGTGTTCCGGCCCTTCGGGCCGGGGCGGCGTCGGTTTAGCAGGGGGCAGGTGTGTCCGCGGTGTCAGGTTCTGGCCAGAATGGGGCCGGTGCCTGCGAGGGGAAGTACTTTTGATGTTCTTCTGAGCGCGCGGCCGTCAGGCCGCTGCACGCGAAGTCATTTTCACTTATCCACAGAGTGGCCGGAGACAAAGATCCACTCTGGAATGAAATGAACAGAGCGATAATAAAAGGGGGGTTAGATTATTTTGCGGGTTCGCTTTTTCTCATTTCCGGAAAGTGCCGATTATCCGTTTGCGGAATTCTGTGGAAAAAAATAAATGCGCGTATTTACGCACCGTTCTGAAGGGAGATCGGCGCAGGAAGAGCGCCTGATTCGGGCGGGGTGTACAAAAAACACACCTGAATGGTGAAAAAAACCAGCACCAGAAGCCCCGGCAAGGGGCATTTAAACAGAGAACATGTTTGGCGGGTATCCGGGTCAGTCCGGTGGTGCCAGCGCCAGGTCCAGTTGACAGAGATGCTGGATAGCCAGCTGGGTGAGCCGCTCAGGCGTACACCAGTACGCTTCATCCGGCGGCAGGGTTTTGTATACCCATTTTTCCATCTGGTGCAGCCGTTCATCTGCCGGCAGCTTGATCAGGTTGTTGGCACGCTTGCGCTCTGCCCCTTTTTTCCTGCGGTACTTCAGGGCATCCCGCTGCTTCTGAAACGCCCAGCGTTTACGGGCGGTTTCCGGAGAGATATCCTCATCCTCCCTCATCACGCCTTCACGTATTAACTGTTCACGTTCGGCACTGAGACGGAGTTTCTTTTCCTGTTCGCGGCGTAGTTTGTCCATGTCCACACCCAGCATCTGAAAACCGAGCGGGGTGATGTAGACATGGGTCGGCAGCCAGGTGCGGGATTCGCGATCCCACTTGCGCTCTTCAGAAAGCCCCAGCACACCGAAGCGTACCTGCTCATCAATCAGCCGGGAAAGGCGTGACACCGTCACCTCTGTTTCAGGAATGACATTCCCGTCAGCATCCTTCGGACTTAGCTCTCTGGCCAGGCGTGAGACGCACAGGACTACGCTATGTTTGCCGGCATCACAGAAACTGATGGCCAGTGGCCAGAAGGCATCCATGAGACGCTGGCGCTCCGGGCGGAACGCGTATTTACGCCCCGCTTTGCGCCGGCCGGCAACAAAGAGAGGGTGCCGTGAAACATGGGCACGCAGCGTCACCTCACCGGTAGTTTTGTTAATTTTAACCAGCCGGTTGTAGGCATAGCCGAGCTGTCCTGACAGCTTCTTGTAACGCTCAGGGCGGAACCAGGAAGGAAACTCACATTTTGGTTTCGTTGAGTGATCTCCGCGACGGCGGCGGGTCACTTTTTTGGCGGGTGCGACCAGAAAGTCATTCTGCAGACCGGCATCCACGTCCTGCCAGAAACGCTCCTGTTCTTCTGCCGGTAATTCAGACCAGTGACGTGAGCGAGTCTGCGTTCTGGCCACAGTGCGGTAGCCATCATTGTTCTGCATCTCCGTCAGGTTTCCGGCTGGCCCTGCATCTGTCGCATCGGTTGCAGACAACGCCCCGTGCATCGCTGCCAGGGCAAAATCGTATTCTGCGGCCAGTTCGCTTACAGACCCGGAGACGAGACAGGTCACCGGATCAGTATGAAGAGTCAGAACCTTAAACAGGGCATCGAGAGATCCGGGATGTTGCAGGCTCTCACCCCGCGTCACGGCGATGAGATCCAGGGAACAGCTGCGCTGAGATGTCGTTATGCCCGGCGTATTGGACGCCATTTTCCGGCGAAACGGCAGCGTGGCAGAGCTCACAGGAGCCACATACAGAGTATGTTCCAGGCTGACCGGTAGTTCAGCAGAAAGGAATGAGGTTACTTTTTCATTCACGGCGGCCTGTTCTTATGGCGGCCGGGTGTTGTTTTCTATGGTGCATGCGTTATAATCCTTCACAGGCAACGCGCCTGCTTTTGGACCCCCTGATATCTGACTCTTCCGCCAAGTTGATGACAGATTTCGGGGGGTTTGTGCATTCAGGCTCCGGAAAATCCCGTTACCTGCTCCTGAACGTTTTATCGGACACGTTCTGTCCCTGTTTGTTTCCGGAAGTCCGCATATCCTCCGGATAACCCTTTTCTGCCCCCTCTCTGCCTCACCACAAAGCAGCCAAACGGTCAGTTTGAGTTAGGGAGCAAAATTATTCTGAATCAACAATCTGTCCCACCACAAGACGATCGATGACGATCGGAATACTACCTTCTCGCAACAAAATTTTCCAGATGTAAGACCGGATTACCGTCGATTGTTTGCGTGCTAATTGTCCTGTTGTGACATTTAACCGAAAGTGCTCGCAGCAATGTCAGGAAGTTGGGTATGGTTAGGTAAGCCTGGGCAGGGAAGAGAACTTTAGAGGCAGGACTTTGAACTCAGTAGTTACAAGCTGAATCTTTTGTATTCTGACGGCATTGAGAAAAGTTTGTGTAGCATTTGCTATACAGCTTCCTTGTGATATGCTTGTAAAGCAATTGCTATACAAGGAGCGCCGCCATGAAATCAGATGTTCAGCTCAATCTCAGAGCCAAGGAGTCTCAAAGAGCACTTATCGATGCTGCTGCAGAGATCCTCCATAAATCACGCACAGACTTTATCCTTGAGATGGCCTGCCAGGCTGCGGAGAATGTGATCCTCGATCGTCGTGTATTCAATTTTAACGATGAGCAGTATGCAGAGTTTATCGAGATGCTTGATGCACCAGTTTCGGATGATGCTGCCGTTGATAAACTGCTGGCAAGGAAACCGCAGTGGGACAAGTAACTGCACCAGAACCGTTATCCAGCTCCCATCAACTTGCTGAATTCGTCAGTGGTGAGGCTGTACTTGATGACTGGCTTAAACAGAGAGGATTAAAAAATCAGGCTCTCGGTTCAACCCGAACGTTTGTTGTCTGTAAAACATACACGAAGCAGGTTGTCGGTTTTTACTCTCTGGCCACCGGCAGCGTTAACCATGTGGAAGCCACGGGAAGTCTCAGGCGCAATATGCCTGATCCTATTCCTGTTATCATTCTTGCCCGTCTGGCTGTTGATGCTTCATTCCGGGGAAAAGGGCTAGGTGCTGATTTACTGCACGACGCAGTATTGCGCTGTTACCGGGTCGCAGAAAATATAGGCGTACGCGCGATTATGGTTCATGCACTGACTGAAGAGGCTAAAAGCTTTTATCTCCACCATGGTTTTAAGGCGTCGCAAACCCAGGAAAGGACTCTGTTCCTCAAACTCCCACAGTAGAAGAGGGGGAAGTACTTAATATGTCAATAACTTATTGATTTTAAATGGATAAAAGATAGCATTTAACATAATCTTTGTTATGCGCATTTATAATGTCAAAACATATATCGGCCATCTTATGTGCAACTAAGTTGAAAATTTCTATGCTTAAATCTACCCCCAGCGGCTTAATGAGCATAACATCATATTATGTGTCATCATTTTGATTTATCGGTGTTTATGCTATCTTTTCTGTATACTTCTCTTTGTATAAGCGAGTAGGTGTTAAATGAGTACAAACGAATCAAAAATCGCTGGGTTAGGGTTCCTGCAGGCAATCATAGCAAGAATGGCCAATAATTCTTTTTATATTAAAGGATGGGATCTAACATTATTTGTCGCAGTTACTGCTTTAAAAAAGGATGCAACTCAATATTCAAGCTATTTACTTCTTGCATTGATAGTCAGCACCATAGCTTTCTGTCTATTAGATGCTTATTATCTACAGCAAGAGAGAATTTTTAGGAAAGTTTATAATCTCTTGGCAGAATCAACTTCAGATACAATTAACTACTTTAGAATAAACCCTGTTCTTTATAAAGAACAACTAAATGGTGATTCTCTGTCATATAGAAGTTCATTAATTTCTGCATCCATTCTTCTTTTCCATATACCAATGTTTGTTGCGGTTTTTATTTTTTTTGTTTTGTTTTAAATAATGGAAATTAATTATGTTACATGCTTTCAATTTTTCAATACCTGATTACTCATTTCTTCTGAATGGAAGCTATTCATTCACTTTAGCGGAGCAATTAAGACTACCAAATCCGATAAAAAAAATAAAAGAATCAATAACTAAAACAAAAAATCATAATGAAACTATTGTTGATTCAATTAATTACGAAGAATTCAAAAAAATTTGGTTCCCTAGTGTTGATTCACATGTTTTTATTTCCCATAGCCATGTTGATAAAAATAAAGCTATAGCTTTGGCTAATTTTTTATTTTCAAAATTTGGGATACGCTCATTTATTGATTCAGAGGTATGGGGATATATGGATGATGCGCTCCATGAATTAAATAATAAGCATAATAAATTCCCAGGACAAGAAAACACTTATATATATGAATACTGTAATAGACTTGCAAGCAATTTGAATATGATTCTTTCTTCCGCATTAATGAAAATGATACACAATTCGGAATGCCTGATATTTATTAATACTTTAGATTCATGCATCCAAAATGGTGATGAGTTTCGAACACAATCACCATGGATATTCTCGGAATTATTAATGAGTTCAATGCTCGAGAAAAAAGAACATAAAGATCGTCCATCTGATCTACGCAAGTCGATAAGTAATAGTCGTGTAGTTATTAGTAATGAAGCGTTTGACGAAGCAGTATTTTCATATCCATTGTATTTACAACACATGCACAATGTTAACAACGAAAAAATTTATAAAATCAATAAACTAAGTCCAAGTGGCATTGCTTTTACGACAAGTAACTATAGCGACATTGCATACCATTTTGAAACAGATGATATTTTTAGAAATTTAGATGCTATTTATAACTTGGTACTTTCTCATTGATTGCTATTTCATCTTATATTTGGGCCATCCATTATGAATGGCCTTTTTTGAAATATAATGACGAAACATTTTTGAACATAAAGAATCAAATTGAGTCCAGTTTGGAAACAATACGCAATACAACATTTTGCATTATGGAATTTTTCTCTTCTTCTAAATTACCGTTAAATTGATATTTAATTGATACCAGATCCATGGGGATACCAGGAAATAGTGTATCATCCAAAAATACAGGGATTACCTCGCCGTTAGGGATTCGTAAAGCAAAACAATCTCTTTCAAAAGTGGGCCATAATTTTTCTTTATGATATTGGTCCAACAAGGCAACTACTAACCGAGAACGTTGAGCGAAAATTTCTTGGAAATATTTAGACCATGGCCCACCCAAATAATTATCCTCATAATGACGATCGTAGAAAACAGAGATATCTAAGTTCTTTAAACTATCTACAAGAAAATTAGCGAAATCCCTATTCTCTCCGGCGAAAGAAATCGCTATATCAAACTCATAATCTTCTTCTGCATTTCTAAAACCACATCTTTGCCTTAAAGAATCCCAGTCTAAATTTCTCAGATAATAAAATAAAGCAGGATCTTCAATAGCAAAACCTTTAGTTTCTGGGTCGTAATAGAATAACCTTGAGCACATTTCTTTTTGCTCTAACAGAACTTTAAGTCGGTGGTCTTTAACGTTATTTATACTGCCTTTAATTTCCGGGCGTGAATTAGCCAACTCGTTTAAGTCTACATTTGAACTTTCTTGTTCAGAAACAGCACGAAGTAATTTATAATATGGGTCATTTGTAGGTCTAAACCGCCTTCCCCTACAAAACTCTTTGACTGCAGGGTCATAATTATGGTGTAATTTTTCTACAACTAATTGATTAACAAGAGAACTATTCCAAGTTATATCTCTTTTATTTTCTTGTGTCCTATCTACACCAACAGATAAGCATACGGTTCTGCATATTTGCTGAGTGAGCCAATAGTCCCCACGACTTTCATTTACAATTTCCTCTATAGGGGAAATTGTAATATTCAAGTGGTCACAACCAGCATTTATTAATTGCGTTATTGAATCGCGAGTTCCTGGGGCTATTCTGTGAATACCGATGCGTTTCGCAACATCAGGCACAAGCTGTATAAGATCTGAACCCACATTATTAATACCGATTATCACTAACTTTGGAAGGTTACTTCTATCATCACGCTCAGCAATAACTTTTGCTAAATCTGCAATTCTCCTTTTAGATGTATCATTAAGCCTATGAAAATCATCAATGATAAATATATTGGGGCCCGAGCTAATGTTTATTTCATCAATCAATGGCAAATCTTGTGGTTCTCTTGGACTTAAAAGCTTTGGCACGTTGTCAGGATATATTTCTAATAAAACCTGTTTTACTGTTGTAGTTTTTCCTGTACCAGATTGTCCTTCTACTATCACCGGCATCCCTGCGCGACGAACATCAACAAGCAATTGGCTAAAATTAGGTGGCCGTACAAAAGTAAATTGTGGAACCCCCTCTGTTACAAATACATCTTCAAGATTCATGAGTAGCCTATACAAACTATTAGGAATAAATTGAATTATGTATTTTATTTAATTTTAACCTGAACAGCAAAAAAATGTTTCTACTTATTAAAATGTACGTTTGAAAAAGTAGACTCTCTGCGCTACGCTGTGGCGGTATCCTTCACCCCGATTTTTCACGCAGCGCGCCGGACGCT
>NZ_JANUFI010000002.1:0-153232 GCF_024807915.1 Enterobacter sp. SLBN-59 | reverse complement strand
TTAAGTTTGTTCAAAGTGGCTATGGATACAGACAAAAAACCACGGAACTCGGGTAAACCCAAAGAGGCAAGCAACAGGCGGAAGGACAGACGTTGAAAGAGGCGGCCCCCTTTCGGGGGCCTCAGCCATTCAATGACGAATCAATGAACGGGGCAGGTCGCAATTACTTCGGAACTGGCCGAACCATCTCTGGCTGCGGGATGCGATTCAGTTACCTGAAACCCTGTAACCATCCGGTCTCAATACACCATCCAACCCATAACGAATAGCTGTCTGGTTAGTATTGATGATTACTATACTATTGTGGCTAACAACTCCCCGCAAGCTCACTCCTATTCATAGCTATTCACTGCTGTTCATTAAACATCATTGTTCCATGAATGCTTTGTATTATGCTTGTATTTGCAACCAGTGGCTCTAGGAAACAACTTCAGTTGTAAAACAAGATTCCCGTTACAAAAGACAGAAAAGCGCTCTGAGAGCTTTCTACGGCGTTTAAACCATATAAAAATTTTTATGCGTAAAATGCGTGGAAAGCACTTTTTGCAAAAAAACACAGACTAACTATATCCATGTACTGTGTCGCTGTGGTTCACGACATTTAAGTTCAATGTCCCATAAGATTGAGTGATAAATGATTAGTATTTAGTCTGAAATGGCGTCACTGGTTTACTTCAGTTAAAGTGAGCCTTGCCGGTTATCCTGCTTCTACTTCTGAACCGGGGTGGTTTGGAACAGCTGGATGGCCGGTAGTTTTCCGTCCACACTTTCATGCTCGCGTCGGGCTTCCAAACTTAATCTTAATTGTCCTTAAGGGACTATAACCGGCAGCGCTCGCCCCAGTATCAAGCCGGCAGGCCTGATCGAGGAAGCGCAGGAGAACGGAACGGGAAGATGGCATTTACGCGCGGAATCTGAAGATCAGTCTCTGGCGGGAGACAATCTACAGGATCGGGGTCACTGTGCGCGTGAGGCTTTCCGGATTGCTGCCTGGAGTCTTTCAGCGGTAACGGCTTCCGGGAAAACCGTGATGGTGTCGGGAGTCGCCCCACTAACGGGCATGACGATGATCCCCGGCGTTCCGGTGAGTCCCAGCGCCTCTGCCAGGTTACTGTTTTTCTCAAGGGACGCGGTATGGTCGCCAGGAGCTGGGGCGGCCAGTCCCGCCTTCGCCGCTGCCCCGTGAATATCCTGCGCCGTCAGTTTGCCTTCATTATGGCCGGTGGCGTAGATGGCATTGTGATAGGTGACATAGGCCTGCGGCCCTTTCTGTTGCCAGACCGTCAGCCCCTGCTGTGCAGCCTGAAGTGAAGCTTCCCAGCGACCACCAAATATTGGCCACTCCTTAAAGAGGTAGCGGACATTCGGCTGCGCTTTAATGACCTTCTCCAGCTCCGGCGCGAAGCGGCTGCAGAACACGCACTGGTAATCAAAGAATTCAATCACCGCGACCTTTGCATTATCAGGCCCGTAAGCCGGGGTGTCCGGATCATGCAGAAGGTTCGCCTGATTCTCCATTACGTTGAGTGCAAACATCTTCTGCTTACGTGCCTCCTGCTCCGGGCTGAATAAGGGCTGAGGTGCCGAAGCGTGTGCCATTGAAATAAAGCCAATGGATGTTGTAACTATTAATGCGGCTAATTTGTTTGCTTTCATTGTCTGATTCTCATGGTTAAAAGGGAGATTAACGTTCTTTCTGAATGGTTCGAGTGAGGGTCTGTTCTTCTCGCTCCGGCATGCGACCGCGTTCAGTATTTTCTGCCACCCTGAGCATGTCTCGTTCAGCGTTTGCCAGATCTGCAATCACACGCGATGCCCGCGACTGTTCACCGGCGGTCTTGTCAGCACCTTCCAGCTCGCTTCTGACGCTTGCAGCGGCTTTTATTTCCTGTCCATCGGTGTTTTCCTCACCTCTGACCCTGGCGATCACATCCGCATCCGGGTTGAGAGGTTCCGGTTTACGCGGGTTAATGTCTTCCGGTTTCAGTCTGATCACCTCTTCCTGTGGAACTTCCGCCAGCAACGACTCCGGCTGCTTGCTCCGTCCGGCTTCTTCATTGCGAACCTGGTCTGCCAGCATTTGCTCGCGCAGCTGCTGTACGTTCTGTTCGTCCGTCAGCGTGGAGACAATACCCGGTGACACATCCTGTTTTGTCCCACCGCTTACCTTAAGCAGCCATGCTGAAGGCGGTTCATCACCGGTCTGCCAGACCACGCCGTCCTTTGGATGATTTCGTACTGCATCGAGTGCAGCCGTCAGGTCGCTGGCCACAATCGTGTTTCCGGACTGACTCCGCTGCAGCACGGCGCCACGGGCACGCTCTGTCATGACCATTCGTGTCTCCCCCTGAGTCATCCGTCCTCCCGGGCTGGAAACCAGGGAAACCAGGACCAGGCCCGCACTCCTGCCATTGTTGTCATACACCGGCAGCGCCAGCGCCGGTTCAGGAAAGCGCCGGGTGGCCGGGATGATTTTTGCCGTCAGTGACGCCTCCTGCATGCCCTGATGGCGCACCCAGGCGCGTCCGATGGCCGTTTTATTCACCGGCTGCCCCATTGCCCAGATGGCTTTCGCTTGTTTTCGCTGCGTTTCCGGTGCCAGCGCATCGTGCGCCGTTTTGATATCACGCTCCGGTTTTTTATCGCCTTAACCCAGTCAGCTTTCTTGTCGGTGTAAATCTGGACGTGCTCCTTGACGCGGGAAGTTGAAATATAGAAGGCACGACGGGAAGCCAGTGCCTTACGCCCGTCTTTCGTGCCCTCAAGCGCAATGACATAATCGCTACTGGCCCCCTGTGCACCGTAGCCGGTGACGGCCCAGCCGTAGTCGATACGCTGCTGCGCCCTGACCTTCTCCGGATTGATGGTGACGCGACCGTTTTCCCCCTTCAGACGGATATTCCCCTCCTCGCTGACCGACTCCACCGTATAGCGCTGGTTGGCCATCTGCCCCTGTTCGCGATCGGTCGCCGTGAACTTAAGCAGATCGCCGGAACGGACTTCCATCTCGCTGCGGCGAAACAGCTGCACGTCACCGGTGATCAGCTCCTTCGGTGAAACCAGAGCAATCTTCCCTTCCTCATCACGTACCGTCACCGTTCTGCCGTTACGGTCAACAGCCACCACATCCTGGTAGCGGTCACCGCGTTTAACCACCATCCCTGTTTCCCAGGCCTCTGTTTTGTTGAACTCATGGCGCGTATGGGTGATTTTATCGAGCACAGGCACCTTAATGGCCTTCTCCCCCAGTTCTCCCCGCGCTGCAAGCGCGGCATGAATGCCGACATTTATCGCTTTACGGTCGGCGTTCAGCTGCGCAATGATGAGCGTACGGGACCGCGCCTCCGGTGTCCGGTCCTTCCAGTCCGCCACGATGTCGTTAACAGGCGTCTCCGTTTCCTGAATCGCACTCTCCGGGAGCGCGGCTGAAGCGCTACGCTCCACACGGTCTGCCGGCTGGGTTTCAATGCGCTGCAGGGCCGCATCGATACGGTTATCGATGATGTCGTGAACGGCGCCGCGCAGCTGCAGGTCTTTCTGACGGACGATTTCCTTCATGATGGCCACATCCATCGGGCTTCGCTCCTGCATCAGCTTAAACGGCGCGCCCACGTCGACCGCTTCAAACTGGTCGATATCCCCCATCGAGACTGCACGTCCGCCGCCGCTGGCAATGGCCTGGAACAATGCCGCCGTATCCTGGTTGCCTGCCATTGATGATTCATCGATAAGAAACACCTGTCCTTTATAGTCAGGTTTCCCGCCTGCGGCCGTCGCCTGGTCATGCTCAACGACAAAGGATTTGATGGTCTGCGCCCGTACACCGACGTCGCTCATTTCTTTCACCGCCTGGTGCGTAGGAGCAAGCCCCGTCATCACCGGACGAACGTCCGCCGGTAGGGTCTCCAGTGCAGATATCACCGCCTTCAGCTGCGTGGTTTTCCCCACGCCGGCATAGCCCTGAATCCCGATAAACTGATCCGTGGTACCCAGCACCAGGGTGGTCGACTTTTTCTGGCCATCGGTGAGTCCGTTCAGCACTGCCTCCGGTACCTGTTCCAGCAACGGCTGCTGCGTACCTTTTCCTTCCTCCACCACGCGCAGAATGGCTTTCTCCATCTCCCAGGTGGACCGGGACACCAGTACCGGCTCTCCCCCTGCGGATACGGACAACAGCTCGCCATTTTTAATCATCGCGCCAATTTCATTCCCGATGGCTTCGAGGTCGGGATGATATTTCTGCGCTTCCGTCGCCAGCTTAAGCTCGCTGATCACCACGGTGCGCTGGTCGTTAATGGCACGCCACACGGCCAGACCCGCGTCCGTCCGGACGCTGTGATGCAGTGAATCAACCGCCTGACTGACGTCCTGGTGACCGCTCAGGTTTCTGACCAGCTGCACGGGAGAGGCATTGGTCTTCATGCGCTGCAGCCGGGCTTCAGCCCGGTCCTGCACTTCGGCGGTGAACACTTCCGCCCGGTGGCCACTCTGTGCCAGCGAGTTCATGGTCTGGGTCGATATGTCGCGGCTGTTGAGCGCGGCCAGCACCACGCCGGTGTCGTTATCCCGTCCGCCCGGCGCGGTCACGTAAGCATGTGACAGATAGAGCGGCTGGTCTTTTGGCAGCGTCAGTGTGTCTTCCCCCCGTTTAACCTCAATCCCCTTTTCACTTATCCCGGTCACCTCAAGACGATCTTTGGCCTTCAGGCTGTGCTCGCGGTCGCCCGCCACGGACAGCAGTTTTTCGCCGGTGGCCACGCTGAGGGTTTCACGGCTGAAGAGACGCCAGTCAGCGCTGATATCACCGATTTTCATCCGGGTCAGCACGCCATCCCCGTCGATGAGCGAGAGGACTCGCGTGTCCTCATGCACCCGGTCAATCACATAGGACTTACGCTCTTTTGCGTCCGTGCGATCTTCAAGCACCATGCCCGGGCGGTACGAACCTGGCATGCGGCGCGTTTTGCTGTCGAGCCAGACCGGCTGCCGGGCCTCTATATCCACGCCGTCGCGCCCCAGCTGTCCTGCGTTCTGCAGCGCCTCACGTACCAGGCCCGTCAGCTGTGCCTGCTCACGCCTGCCGACCACAACGGCGGTGACGTTTTCACTGCCTCCGCTCAGCTCTGCATACCGGTTGGCCAGCGCCTCGTAACGGTCGCGTTTGTTCGGAATACTGACCACTTCGGCCTCAAGCCCGGGCGCAGGCTCAGTGCGGCGGGAGCGGGCAACACCCGCTGACTCCAGTACGGACATGGCGTTACCGTTCGCCTGACGCCCGGCACTGTCGAGAAAGACCAGCTGTGCGTCCTGCGCGCGCGCTTCGCCAAGCAGAACCAGCGTCTCTTTTAATCCCAGACGCTCTGCCCCTTCGATAATCAGCGTGCTCTGGGGTTTCAGGTGGAAATCACCGCTCAGAACATGCTGCCGGCTGATAATCCGTTCCCGCAAATCGTCGGATTTCGCCAGCGAAATGGCGCGCTCGGCAGAGCTGGCCAGCACCTGCACATCACGACCATTCGCGCCGGCAATACCGGTCAGCTGCGCGGTCAGGTCACGAATGCCCGCCACGCCTGACGGGGCATTCATCAGCACCAGGGCGTCCTTCTCCACAACTTCAAGCGCCGCCGGCGCGTACTGCGCCGGGCGGGTGAAACTGACGACTTTTGTGGATTTGAGATGCTCCTGACTCAGCGCCTGGATCGAGAGTTCATCCAGCAGGTGAATACGGGAGGTGAAGACCCCTTTCTCACTGTCCAGCGGCACAATCATGCCGTCCTTCAGCGCCGCATCGATGGCCACACGAATTTCCTGAATTTCCGGCAGCTGTTCGCTCAGCTCAGCGGTGGTCATCATCAGCTCGCCAAAGGTGAAGCGCGTTTTACTGTCGCTGAGCTGCGAGATGGCCAGCCGGACAGCCTCAGTCAGTTCCGGGCGGGGTATTTCAGTGTCCAGCTGCGCGGCAGGTAAGCTCCTGGTCGCCGGCGTCTTTTCGGGACCGGTCTGTGCCGGCTGACTCAGCGTGTCAGTTTGTTGTGGTACTGGCTGACGGGACAGGCTCTCCCGTTCTGCGGGTTGAGCAGGTGTGTCGACGCTCTTTTCTGCCGTGGACGACGTCTGCAGAGAAGCCTGTTCAGGCCCGGCAGGAACCGGCTTAGCCTGGTGACCTCGCTCCGGCTGAGGCGCGGTCTCACGAAGACCTGCATCACGCGGCACCACGCTCTCCTGATACGCCTTCAGGTCAAATCCCTTCTCCTTCATCTGGCCCAGCCAGCGCTCCATCAGGCGCATCCGCGAAGGGTCAACTTTCGCCCTGCGGGTGTCTTTGGCGGCCACATCCCGGCTGCGCAGCGTGGCTTCAGCCCCCACGGCCCCCTGAATTTCCCGGCCCCGTGATGAATATTCGTCCCTGACTTCTTCCGGAACGCCCTTGATCTCCCACATCCCATGCTTGCCTACTTCTTCCACTTCATGGCCGAGCGCTTCAACCCGCTCGCGCAGCGCGCTGCGATAGATTTTCCCGAGGGTGACCTGGTGCTTCATGACGGTTTCGATAAAGCCGGCGTTATGGATATAGTCCGTGGCCAGAGCTTTCCATTTGCCCGCATACTCCGTCATGTTGGCAATCAGGAGATGGGTGTGCAGCTGCGGATCAAGATTGCGCGAGGTATCATGCGTATAGGCGGCCGCCACCATCTTGCCGGTGTGTACGATGGACGTAACGCCGTCTTTCGTGTCGCGGGCCGAGATGAGCTTCTCCACATAGCCGGCCGCCACGCGGACGGCATGGTTATGTGCTTCCACCATTTCTTTATCGTTGCCGATGAGTGCCAGAATGGACACGCTTTTGGGGGCGGAAAAAGTCAGGTCATGGCCGGGGCGGTGGACGTGCTGTCCGTTAACCTCCTTGCCAAGCCGTGAGCCGTCCGGCAGGCGGCCCTCGAGCACGGCCGTCAGATCATCGCCACGAACATTGCCCTCAAGGCCCAGCTCTTTTGCACCTTCCCCCATCCAGAGACTCTGCAGGCTCCCCAGAAAATAGTAGTTATCGGAATTGCTGTAGTAGCCTGCAGCCTCACCGGCTGACGCTACTGGGGCGACAGACATCATAGGTCATGCTCTCTCTCGTAATAGTGATGGTCGTTTTCGTCGTAACCCGGGTCGTCCGCGTGACGGTGAAGTAAAATGTTCTCTTCTTCCTGCGCCAGCTGACGGTGGGTGCTGTGGGCTTCATCCTGGGTCTGCGGTGTCACTGACTTCCCTGCCGTCGTCAGACTCAGGCCGCCGTCAGGCAGTGCCGTCACCTTCATATCCAGGTTCATTGATTCGCCCGCATTCTCGCTGGCCTGATCTTCGCCTCCGCCTGAGGTGGCTCCGGTATTGAGCCGCCGTTTCAGCATCCCCAGTGCGCCGACTGCAGCTGGCTCGGAGGGAGCATCCAGCTGGGTTCTGCTGCGGATTTTTTGCAGTGCTGCAGGTATTTCCGGTTTGAGGGGCGCAGTCTCTTTTTGACGAGTTACTGAAGGAGGAGAAGACCGAAGTGAAACGACGTTGTCTTTTTTGTCTTCGGTGACAGGGTCTGTCACCGTGCTGTGATTTTCAGTTACGACTTGCGTAACCACAGGCGCTGTTCGCGATGTGACGGGCTCCCTGGCTGGTACTGGCTTCCGTTCAGTTGCAGCGCTGCGCGAAGGTTTATTTTCTTCCGCCGGAGTACGCGCCACTTTTTCGACGGCCGATGTTGCCGGCGAGCCGGATGCCCCTGCAGACGAAACCGGAGCAGGACCGTCATCTGCAGAGGATGTCTCGCTCCCCTTCTCCAGCACTTCATCACCGGTTGGGAACGTCAGACCTGCAGCTGCAGCGGCGCGCTCGTTCTCCTGAATAACCCTCTCCAGCTCCGGACTCAGTAAATCTCGGATATTGCGCTCGAGAAGGCCTGCCTGCCGCTTCTTCGGCGCGCGATATTTCAGCTTAAGACGGACGACCGGATACTCACCCGGGAGGCGCACATAAAAGTTGAGGTTCGGCAGACGCATGATCTGCTCGTAGTCGACAATCGGGTTATTGACCTCGTCCTTACCGAGGGACACACCGTCACGCACCTGGTCCAGACCGTAGCTGTTCTGCTCGCGGATTTTGCGCTTACGCTGGTTGCCCAGCTCCTCTTCGACCACTTTGGCCATCTCCGCACTCGGTGAGCGACCGTACATACGGGTGTTCATCAGGTCGAAGATACTTTTGGCCAGCTCGCGGCCGTAGACGTGAACCAGCTGGGCCATGTTTTGCATCCCCAGCACAAAACAGCCACCAAACTTACGCGCCTCGGCAAGCGTCTCGGCCAGCTCGGGGATACGCTGCAGGCTGGGGGCTTCATCGATAATGAACCATACGCGGCGGTCGCTGTTCTCCCCCATGCTCTGCAGCATCAGCGTGGCCAGAGATACCCACAGCGAGATCAGCGGGCGTACACTCTTGCGGTGACGAGCCTGTGTTGAAATAAACAACCAGCTGCTGTCATAGCGTTCCTGCGTCATCCACTCCCGGATGGTGAACGGCGGCTTCGTTCCGTCATCCAGCCCCTGCAGGTAGCGAAGGGCTTTGGCGTAGTTGGTGTTACCAACGGTGCGAAAGTGATCCATATCCGACGCCTGAAATCAGATCCAGGGGTTAATCTGCTCTCCTGATTCGGGAGAGCTTATGGTCACTTTTGAGACAGTTATGGAAATTAAAATCCTGCACAAGCAGGGTATGAGCAGTCGGGCGATCGCCAGGGAACTGGGTATCTCCCGTAACACCGTAAAGCGTTATCTGCGTGCGCAGTCTGAACCGCCAAAATATACGCCGCGTCCCGCCGTCGCTTCACTCCTGGATGAATACCGGCACTATATCCGGCAACGCATCGCCGATGCCCATCCTTATAAAATCCCTGCAACGGTCATCGCCCGCGAGATCACGGAGCAGGGTTATCGTGGTGGCATGACCATCCTGAGAGAATTCATTCGTTCACTCGCCATCCCTCAGGAACAGGAGCCCGTCGTACGCTTCGAAACAGAACCAGGACGACAGATGCAGGTTGACTGGGGCACCATGCGTAATGGCAAATCCCCCCTGCATGTGTTCGTTGCCGTTCTGGGGTTCAGCAGAATGTTGTACATCGAGTTCACTGACAATATGCGCTACGACACCCTGGAAGAATGCCACCGTAATGCGTTCAGCTTCTTCGGTGGAGTACCGCGTGAAGTGCTCTACGACAATATGAAAACGGTAGTGTCACAACGCGATGCTTATCGGACCGGGCAACACCGGTTCAACCCCTCACTGTGGCAGTTCGGCAAAGAGATGGGCTTCTCTCCACGACTGTGCCGCCCCTTCAGGGCACAGACTAAAGGCAAGGTGGAGCGGATGGTGCAGTACACCCGCAACAGCTTCTACATCCCGCTAATGACCCGCCTGCGTCCGTTGGGGATCACCGTCGATGTTGAAACAGCCAACCGCTACGGCCTGCGCTGGTTGCACGATGTTGCTAACCAGCGCAGGCACGAAACAATCCAGACCCGCCCCTGCGATCGCTGGATCGAGGAACAGCAGTCCATGCTGGCGCTACCGCCGGAGAAAAAACAGTATGACGTGCAGGTAGACGAAAGCCTGGTGACCTTCGACAGACAGCCACTGCATCACCCGCTCTCCATCTATGACACGTTCTGCAGAGGAGCCGTATGATGGTGGAACTGCAACATCAACGACTGATGGTACTCGCTGAACAGCTGCAACTGGACAGCCTTATCAGCGCCGCACCCGCTCTGTCTCAACAGGCTGTGGATCAGGAATGGAGCTATATGGACTTCCTGGAGCATCTACTTCACGAAGAGAAACTGGCCCGCCATCAGCGTAAACAGGCGATGTATACCCGAATGGCGGCCTTCCCGGCAGTGAAAACGTTCGAGGAGTATGACTTCACCTTCGCCACCGGTGCCCCACAGAAGCAGATCCAGTCGCTGCGTTCACTGAGCTTCATAGAGCGCAACGAAAACATCGTGTTGCTGGGGCCATCCGGCGTGGGGAAAACGCATCTGGCCATAGCGATGGGCTACGAAGCGGTGCGGGCGGGTATCAAGGTTCGCTTCACAACGGCGGCGGATCTGTTGCTTCAGTTGTCAACGGCACAGCGTCAGGGTCGTTATAAAACAACGCTTCACCGTGGCGTGATGGCACCAAAGCTGCTCATCATTGATGAAATAGGCTATCTGCCGTTCAGTCAGGAAGAGGCAAAGCTGTTCTTCCAGGTCATCGCCAAACGTTATGAGAAGAGCGCGATGATCCTGACCTCCAACCTGCCGTTCGGGCAGTGGGATCAGACGTTCGCCGGTGATGCGGCGCTGACATCCGCGATGCTGGACCGGATCTTACACCACTCACATGTTGTTCAAATAAAAGGAGAGAGCTATCGACTGAAACAGAAACGAAAAGCCGGGGTTATCGCTGAAGCTAATCCTGAATAAAACGGTGGATCAATATTGGACCGTCGGTGGAGATGATGTAAGTGGATCACTTTTTACCCGTTGTTGACAGTTGGTTACCACTGAGCGAATGGAAATGGCCGTTTTCTCGATCTTCTCCTCAACCAGGTTGGCTGAGGGCGTGTTGGCCAGATAGTCACGCAGATTTTTCATGCTGAGGGACAGCAGGGTTTTGAGGAACTTCTCAATGCTGCGTTCCGGGTCCGTCGACATACGAATTGCAAGGTCGGCATAAATAGTTCGCGAGCTGGATACCCAGAACGGATCGGACTCCCCTTCAACCGGGATGAGGCTAGCAGCCAGGTTGTCGTAATCGACCGCGTCGACACACTCACCCCACATCTGCCAGTTGGCACAGCGCTCGTCGTGGGCGTTAAGGATGATATCGGTAGACGGGTTATAGTGGGTTTCGGTGAAGGTACAGCCGGAGTCGTAGATGATGGCCCGGTCACCACGTTTGCGGATGTAGTCGAGTAACCAGCGTATTAGCGTCGACTTCCCCACCCCGATAGTGCCATGCATCAGGAAATTCAGTACCTCCGCCATCCTGACCATATGCAGATCACCCACGCGAAGGTCAGAGAACTCACCGTTTTTACGTAGCAGCTTATTCACTTCAGCAGGCTTGTCAGTCAGCTGCATCCCGGAAATGTATTCGTCTTCACTTTCCTTTCGACCGATATTGGCGATAAACCATGTCACGGCGATAAACACCACCATACTGAACAACCCGCTGGCGCCGGCCGCCCACTGCAGCTCAGTCTGGCACTGGTCACCCATAGCCTGCATGTACGGGTCCGCATAGATCTGCGGCAGGGTCATTTTGAGCACCATCATCGTCGCGGTTGGCGCATACCAGTAGTGGACGTCGTAAATTTTTGGCGTCCCCGTTGCCGGCATCAGATCGATAAAACTGCTGTTGATGCTGGCAAACCACCACAGAGAGCCGTTATCAAGGGCTTCCTGTGGAATTCGCCAGAGAAAAATGGCGGAAGTCAGTACGGCGAACAGGATGAAGATCCAGAATCCTATCCAGTTGTTCACCTGAATGAACATGCGCCAGCGGTAGGCGGTCATCTGCCCGCCCTGAGTGAGGTTTTTTCCTGCGAAGCTCATAGAGTGTTGTCCGGCCGTTATTGCATCACCTGTTCGGTGATGTGTGTTATCAGGGGAGAAACGTTGAAAAGGGTGATGAATTACGTGATAGCGCGAGTGGGAAAACGTCGGGTTATTACATCAGACTCAGTTCATATCTGGCCTGCTGACATCCGTCCTCCCAGTCCTGTGCATTAATGTATGCAGCCATAGAACGGACTGAGGAGGCCACATCCTTATAAACCGGTGAATGCCACTCCTGGGGCTCCAGACCATATAGAGTGAATTCATAGCCAGCCCAGCCAGCAATGATGGTCATTCCCTGCCCCTCAGGAAGTGAACCAAATACATTCATATAAGCCCTCGCTAACATCAGCTCACTTTCCAGATGGATAAGCGACCAGAATTCAGCTGAGTAATCTGCACGTTCATTTATCTGATGCATCATGATGGACAAACTCCTTTGAAATTAAGGACGCAACGCTCGCCGCAGACAGGGCTGCGCCAGGCGCAGTCATGCGAGGAAGCGTAATTACTGGTAACTGACAGAAAGCACCGACGCACCCTGCCCGGAATGAGCACGGTTAAAAATCAGCTGTGAGGGAGAACGGCTGCGACGATCGCCGCAGCCGCGGGTATTACATGATGCCAGCGATGGACTTGGCCAGCTGCGCTTCCAGGACAGGTTTTGCCTCTTCAAACTTGAGGTTCACCTTGTTGGCGTTGGATACCACGCGAGTCTGGTATTTAGCACGGTTGCCCTGCTCCGTGCTGGTCTGCAGCTTAATACCTGACGTGCCCTGTTTCAGGGCGGCAATATTGTCGGTAGTGACGGCCGCTTTGCTGCGCTCGGAGATTTGCAGATCGGTCACCATCGTGTAGTTCACGTCTTCAACCATTGCATCTGCAGCCATACCAATCAGCCCGGTGGCCAGCCCTACACCCAGCGTTGCGCCAGCTGACGACGAGTTATACGCCGTAATACCCGCGCCCAGTGCCGCACCCATTGCCGCACCTTCATACCCGGTCTTGAGGAACCCCTGGGCATCGCGCAGATCCCTTTTTTTCAGCTTTCAGTACGTTTGCCTGAATCCAGTAGTAGGCCGTGTCCGGAGAGCTGGAGACGCGGTAACCTTTCGCGGCCAGTTCATTTGTAATCTGTGCCTGCAGACCAGACATATCCTTGTCAGAGGTATTACGGATCTGCAAATAAACAGTCTTCTCTGATGATGGCTCCAGCCAGATGGTTTCACTCATCTGGGTTTTGACATCGAGGTTACGTTTCTTCACCGCTGTGGACATGGCACCACAACCAGACAGAGCGAGAGTAGACGCGATCAGACCAACAACGGCTAATTGTTTTAATTTCATGAATTCATCCTGTGCATAGAAAAACGTCCCCGTTAGCGAGATATAGCTAACAGAGACGTTATCGGCTGATTTGAAAGGGAATTTAGGTTAAATAGATGACTTACTTAGATTACTACAAAAATTAAGGGGGCCAATGCCCCCTTACTCTCAGTATCCCCGGTTAGGGTCATACGTATTTGAAGGTTCGTTGAAGTTTGTTCCCCAACTGTTTCCGTGTATATCCAGGCCAGAGATGCCACCAACCATTGGCATTCCTGATGCAGGGTTCACCGTTATTCCATTACTGAACGAATCGTTGAAGGAAGTATTTAAAGGAACAGGGGTTATACCGGCATCCTGGATACTCATTTGGCTGCCTGAAAAGCTGATAATTTTGTTGTCACTAGCGCTAAGGCGTTGAGCCTCATTATCTGGTAACACATGAGCTATCCCGTTCCGGATAACGTATATCCGCCCATTATCTTCATCCTTAAGAAGGGTATTATCCTTGTAAGTAATATGCCGCAATACTGCGCCCACTAGGATAAAAGCTATTAACGAGTGAACAGCTATGCCTGCTATTAAAGCACTTTCTGTATCATTGCCTACATACACCATCAGGAAGGTTAGCAAGACTGCAAGCACCCCGTTACTCAGGAAAGTTGCTTTTAAACCCATCCCTCTTTGACTGCTTCGTAACTTCCAAAAACAGAGCAGATAGATAGCGCTGGGGATAATTGATAAGAGCATGCTCTTAGCCATAAATGGCACGTCAAAAAGTACCTGCATGCTTAAAGAATAAGCTGCATAAATGCCGATTGGAATGAAACAACAATAAGCACTTACTTTTTTGTTCATTTTACCCTCCAGTTTTCTTCCTTAATTCTGCCACTCTCTGTTGCAGTTCATCTGGTTGGAGATCATTAAACGGATTGAGTTTACTTGATTGATCCAGTTCAGCTTCGGCACGACCAAGCTTGAATCGCCCTTGACCGATTAAGTTTTCTCCTTTCAGGATATCACTGGATGCCTGAACAGTGGATTGTTTTTTATCAATTTCTCCAGCAGATTCGTTGATTTTATGCTCATTTTCAGATCTTTGTTCCGCCACTCTACACTGTAATTCATTCTGGGGACCAAAACCCTGCGTAGAATGTTCATGCAACTTAGCCTGATTTTCTTTGTAGGACTCCTGCATAGCATCACCACGTACTTTTTCGCCGCCAACATTAATTCCTGAACGGCTATGAGTAACTTCACTCTCCTGGCCATACGTGTTTCCTTTCTCCCTAATGGCTCCTGAATGATTGAACTCCGGGTGCGATTCTGCAATGTGACCGGCCCTTTCATCTGTAGTGGTGCGTCCACCGGAAACAACCATGCCTGCCGACGAGGTGATATTACCCGAGCTGCTTCTCTGTCCGGCTGCTTGTCCCTGATGAACAGTTGAATGCTCAATACCCGGCGAAACAGAATCGTTTGTTCTGGCAGAATAATTCCCACCCTGCTGGCCTCCATATTCAGCGACCTGAGTCGTTCCGTAAGGCTGGGTACTGCTAACACCTCCCGAGCTACGAGTACCGCCATCCTGAGAGCTGTAACTGACTCCAGCATCATGACCAGATGAACCTGATACCTGCTGACTGCCACGCGCTGGCTGAACAATATGTTCACCACTGAATGCTGCATGCTCCTGGCCGCTGGTGAGATCTGAACGACCCTGCTGATAATCCCCCATAATTTCAGGTTTGAGACGTTCATTTACGAATTCCATCGCTGCTTCTCGCGCCGACGGCGCACTTGTCAGCATGGACTGAGCCTTATCACCGTATTTATTCGCCGCCCAGTCCACAAACTCCTGCGTATAGTTCGTATCGAGGCTTGCGCTCTGATTCTGCGCAACGGTGGCCATACGACTGAATTCATTACTCTGCGTCGAACTGGTGGTGTACTGATGGTACTGGCTTTCAGCATCATTAAGCGTTGCTGCCAGCTGCTGAACATTACTGCTTGCAGCATTTTCGGAATGATTCGCACCATCGGTGATACGGCTGCTTTTAACCATATCCATACCCTGGCGGAAGTCATTAACTGCCTGGCTGTTCTGATCATGCCGCATATCCTGCGAATGGGAATCTGAATTCTGGATTCCTCTTGAGCTGCCCGTCGAATGCCGCAAATCGCCTGAAATACTTCCTTCAGCACCTAACTTAACAACGCCCAGATTAAGCCCCCCTCCGGCCGTTCCTTTAATGCCTGCAGATATAGACCCCTGATTACTAATATCCATCAGTTTGTTATAGGCTTCCTGCGTCGAGATGTTGTTTGCTTTCGCATAACTTTCAGCGGCAGACAACATCATGCCAGCACCGCGTGTTGCATTAGTGGCCTGGCTGTTTTCACTGCCTTTGATCAGGCTGTCGCTGGTACCAGTCTGATTAGAAAGCTGAGAGAGCTGTGACCAGCCACTGGTAACGCTGTGGTTGTAGCCATCGAGTGCAGTCTGCGCCTGTACCTGCGACTGACGGGCGGACTCCTGGAATCCACTGCTGGCCAGCTGACTGAGCTTCATGTTCACCGGCAGGTTCGACATTGCACCCGAGCCGTCGATAACCGTATGGCCACCGGCCGTCTGAGTCTGTGTGGAGCCGTTATCTGCCTGCCACGTTTGCTGACCCTGACGCTGCATCAGGTTGGTATCCATCTTGTTCTGGCTGACATTGTCCATCGACATGTTGTTAAACGACCAGTTTCCGTCTGCTGTGGTCGCTGCCACACCTGCTGACGTGAAGGCGCCCGAGCTGAGTACACTCCCCGCCACCTGAGAGCCCATCGCCGCAGCGCCTTTAGTCAGATAGAACGACAGCACCGGAATGGAAAGGGATAGATAACCTGCCAGATTCGCCACGTCCGAATGCTGCAGTGCCACCACATCCTTGTTGGCCAGCACCAGGGGCGTGCCCCCGGACTGACTTTGCAGCCAGTAGTTGGCGGCATAGTTAAGAATGGCGAACATAACCGGCCACATCTGGAAGTAGATAAACCCGGAAACGTATATTTTCAGTGTGTTCAGACCAAACAAAGTGTGATTTGATGCGGCCAGCGCAATCATCAGCGGGAACAGGCATACCAGGATAAGCATCAGCAGAGACTGTGCAAACGGCAGCGTTCGGGTCGCCAGCTCGTTGCCTGCAGCCCAGGCGAGACGCTGTTTGGTGGCAGCGTTCTCGGTGGCCAGGTTCAGCAGGTTAGCCGTGTCGGAAGAGCGAGCGGCAAAACCCTTGATCCCCTGCCGTACTGCACTGTTCGTGATGTTATTCTTCATGATCTGCGCAGCAGTCATACCACCGGCATAGAAGTACCCGTAACTTTCCCCCATAGCATTGGCCAGAAGCGCCGCGCCATTCAGTTTGTTGCCGAATACCTTTCTCGTCAGCCAGGTGAACGTCGCACTGCCCGGGTTGACGTCGGTATTGGCCAGCTTCTGGATCTCCGTTGCGGCCTGCTGACAGGTCAGGAACTGACGTGAGGTGGAGGTCATCTTAAAGATGCCCCGCAGCGGGCTTGGGTTACTGGTTATCAGCGTCAGCGGGTCAGTAGAATTAAGCAGCTGATTGATGGTGTATTTACCATTCAGAAGAATGTCGCCGATCACACAGTTTTCCACGTAATCCGGCAGCATCTGAGCCAGCTCCGGGTTTTGCGTAGCGAAGTCACTGGTTTCTGCCACAATCTGCGAGCCAAACAGCATCCCGGTTTTGCTGTAGGTCACCGAGTCGGGTCTGGCCATCAGCATGTCGTAAACTGACGCCATCTTGTACCCGATACTGGTCGTCAGCGACGCGATAGCCGCCAGGCCAACCGGTACGTTATCGGTTACCCAGACTGCACCGGGATCGGACAGGTCAATAACCTGCACTGAGCGTTTCGGTACCAGAAGGATGGAGGTCAGGATCATGAAGACCGCCAGCCACTGGACGAAGACCATCGGGTTACGTTGTTTGATGAAAGTGAGCAATACGGCCAGCACCCCGAAGGTACCGGCAATACGCATTAAGGTGTGGAAGGTATTCTGACCGACAAGGGTGACAACGGCGTCCAGCGCCGTTTTCCACATTCCCCCGCCATAAATGGTGTATATCTCAAGCATCAGCGATCACCCCAGTGATAGTTGCTTTGGTAGGAGCCTGAAACAATGGTGGACACCTGCTGCTGCAGGTACTGCATGTTGCGGTCGATACCGTCCAGCGCGTTCTGATCAGCAGCTGACTGCAGCTTCATGTCAGCGAGAAGTCCCTGCGCATGAATGATGTTGTCACGTAGTTTGGCGGCAGCCTCTTCAGGGAAGTTCTTGCCAGCCAGCGACAGGCTTGCCTGTTTTACCAGCTCCTGGAGGTACTGGATCATCAGGTCCTGGGCAATGAAGTCAGAAACCTGCAGCAGGTAGGTGGCGCTCATTCCCATACTCTGAGCGTTAGTCAGGTACTTCAGCACCGGCACAGAGGTGGTGTTCACAAAGCCTTTTTCCTGATCGGTCAGCGCAGTATCATCTACCAGCTTGTTCTGCATTGAGAGCATCAGGTTTTTGACCAGTGTGACCAGAGCGTTGGACTCAGAAATCGTCAGGTTAGTGACGACAGGTCCCAGACACAGAGTGGATTCATCACATCCGTAGACCTTCGCCGTTCCCCCGCGCATCAGGACTTTAATCAGGTCGCGGTTATCAACCAGTGGCGTCAGAATTGTCACATCGCCATTCTTGTTGAAAATAATGGAGCCGACGGTACTCATGACCAGCTCCTTCAGCGCGCGGTCGTTGCCGAGAAGACCATTCTTACTGAGAGTATCCCAGATAAGGTTTTTGTTTTTCAGCACCTGATCTTTCTCAGCGTCGCCTGCCTTAGCTGTGACTTTGTCGCCCTGTCCTCCGACGGTGCAGCCCTGCCGGGAAGCCGCCCAGTCGGAGAACATGTTGGTTTCGCCGGCAATGTCCTGGCAGATTTTCTGCTGGGAAACCTGCGTCACTGGCCACAGCCCGCCGATAATGCCCTGAGCGGCCTGGCACGAACTCATGTTCATGGAGTTAACATCACTGGCCAGCTTCTGAAGAAAGTCTTTAGCCTGCTTCAGCTCCGGTACCATTGTCTGCAGTGCCAGGTCGAATGCATAGCCGGCGGCGTTACTCATGATTTGTTTCACGAATCGCTGAATTTCCTCGCCGCTGATCATACTGAACGCCCCGAGATAGGCGTCGATACCGCCGCAACCGGCGTTCAGGGATGGCAGTTGCATCGAGACCAGCTGGACGTTTTTGACGGGGTTCCGGAGGTAGACAGAGCCGCCGGAGAAGTACCCGGCCGCCTGCCCCTGCCAGGCCTGCGCCTGAGTGACGTTGCCGCTGTAGCCAAGATTATTGAAGAAGCCATTCAGGTCGCCGTTGACGTCCGCCTGAGCCGTCAACGCAGTCAGTCCTCCAACGAACACGGCACCGGCTGTTATCAAAGCCTTAATCATGCAATCTCCTCCCGGGGTTTCCTGGCCAGGGTCTGCCGGCAGACGTACAGCCCGGTGACGGTGAATAAAAAACCGATGCTCAGCGAGATAAGCAGGAGCACCGGAAAGTCCTGCAGGCAGGTTGTCAGTTCAGGGCGATCCATGACGCTGACCCCCCGGTGGGCCAGCATCCCATAGAAAGCTGCGGACACAAGCAGCGTCACGCTGAATAACAGCCACACGCGCTCGGTACGCGATAACGCATACGTATTTGTCGTCATTTTGTAGTCCGTTCGTATTACTGAGGGGTGACCTGCGCGCTTGCCGGCATGGGCGGCAGCGTTTTTGGATCGACGTTATCCATATCAGCCTGGATCAGGCTGGCCATCCGGCTCTCAAGTGCGGGGATGTCCATCACGCCCTGGGTGAGTGGATAAGCTTTCAGGGTGTTGACGTTGACCATAAAGGCCGTCGGTGTCGCAATCGGCAACCCGTTTCCGAAGAAGGTGACTATCTCGTCTGCGATGGGAGAGTTAGGGTCCGTCTTACGTGGGATCATCGGGGTCGGGTAAGATACGTCCCCGCCGCCGTCAAGGGTGTACGGGTATACCCTGATGGCATGCTCATCGGCCCAGCCCTTCAGCAGTGGGTCAAACTTCGCGCTGTACTGGCAGTGCGCCTGCATAAAGAGCACCACGGCATAATCTTTCATATTAGCCCGACGTCCGTCCGGCAGCGCCATCATGCTGGCTGGCGCAGGTACCGGAATGGTAGAGGTGGTGATGGCTGTAGCATCTGCAGATGAGTTCGTTTTTGTCGCTTCAAGCGCCATTAACTCCTCACGCGCACCGGCGTTCGCCAGCAGGGGCAGGGATAACAGGAGCGCAGTGAGTCCGGTTTTAATGTTCATGATCGACTTCCTTATGCGTCTGCCCTCTTTCGTAACGGAACCAGCGATACACGGCATACACCACCATGCCAGCCGCACCGGCCCACATACCATTGCACAGCCACAGCAGCCCCTGCTGCGTGTGCTCCACGGACCAGGTCATCAGTTCGCTCAGTACGCGCGCCATCGTGCCCCAGAAAATCAGTCCTGCGAGAAGTGTTGGTTTCATTCCTGTGTCTCCTTGTTCTGCCGTACCAAAAGCGAATGTCTGTCTGGTGAAATGCGACGCTGAGCGGCCCGGGACAGGCCATATAAAACAAACCACAATCCAAAGCCCAACATAGCGGCCATCATCCAGACGTAGCGCAACGTTGCATCTACCGAACGCACCCATGAATCGCTGTCAACGGGTCCGCGCTGACATAACACTTCAGGCGGGGCTTTCGATAAGGCAGGAGGCACAGGCTTTAATGACTCTCCGGGTTCAGGTGGCGAGAAGCGTCCTGCCATCTCATGTTCATTAACGCACCCCATCACCTTGCCGGCAGGCGCACCCTCAGTCAGGTGATGAAAAGTCGTCAGGAATTGCCGGGAAAGTGAGCCGTCTGATGCCGCCAGCATCACAAACACATACAGCATCAGTGCCGGACCGAGGACAAAGGAATACAGGGCAGCCCGCCCTGCATCGCGGATGAGGGTAAACAGTGTTTTTGTCATAAGGATCTCTCAGGAATTGGGTTTAAAGCCGGTGGCCACGTTCAGGAATCGTTTTGACAGGTCATCCTGGGTCATGAAGCCATAGGACAGGGCGCGGTAATTCTTGCTGCGCGGGTCAACCAGGAAGAGCGCAGGAAAGTGCGTAATATTCATTGACCGGGATTGCCCCGTATCCGGGCGACTCTGCGGCAGAGAGGCAGCCACCTGACCATCAACCGATACCGGAATAAGCGAAATACCGTTGGTTTTCGCAAAGTCCGCCACCACACCCGCCATCTGCACATCAATCGGGTCACTGCCCCGGTAGAAGTAGAACAGACCGTACTGCTGCGCCAGCTGCTCCACGGCGCTCTGCCTCGTCTGCTGGTCGCGTGTCTGCATAAACGGCGCCATGCTGTTGTAGTGCGGATACTCCAGGTTGTAATCGAGGTCCGGATGTCTCAGCTGCGCCGCTGCAAAGGACTGGCTGAACATCGATGCCCGATCGGTCCAGAACTTCTGCCAGCGCAGGAACGTCGCCGTGTTTTCCCGTGAGGGGAAGAGGATGGCGCGGTTAAGCGCCTCCTGTGTGTACCCTTTCAGCACCCGGGCCTGCTCCATAGGGGACATTTTGCTGAGATCCGGAATCGCCTGCGGTGCAGGCTGTTGTGGCTTTCTGGACTGCTCCGGCGGTTTTTTCGGCTCGTTGTACCAGGACCAGCCGGTGAACGGCTCTGCCGGCGTCACAATTTCCTCGGCCAGCACCGTATGACTCGCCAGCGTCATGAGCAGGCCACAGAGGACACGCTTCATTTACCACCTCCCTGCTGATTCACCTGCGCGGCAATGCGTTCCTTAATCTGCTGGACCTGCGTGCTGGTATCGGGGATTTTCTGGTTCTTCATCAAATCCTCGTAGAAGTCAGAGAAGTTGATTTTGTCGAAGTCGATGCTCTGCAGCTCCGGGACCGTGATCCCCCGGCAGTTCGGACTGTCGCCGCTGCCGAACTTAACGCCCAGCTGGTCGCGACGTCCCTGCTCCTGAATGATGCGGGCAAGCTTGCCGTCAAAGACGCAGTAGACCTGACTTTTCTGGATGCAGGCGCCCAGCACCTGGCGATCGCACCGCTCGCCGACGCTGACGGTAATCTTCTTCGCCTTCGCCTTCCCTATAGCCTTTTCTTCATCATCACATGCGGCCAGCCCGGCGCTTTGTCCCCAGCCAGAGTCTTTGCAGCAGTTTGAGAAACCTGCAAAGGCCTTACGGCAGCGCATGGCTTTCCCCGTGAAGGCTTTAACCTCAATAGTACTGCTGGCGTCTTTTGCATCTTCAGCCGCCGAGGCAAGACCTGCCAGTTTGGCCACAGCCGTATCAAAACCGCTGCTTCCGGCACCATTGGTGTCGTCGCACTCGCCTGACTTACAGATGTAGTCGCCACCGCAAACCAGGCCGCCAGACTGATGTGTGGTCTGACACTGGTAGGTGTAGCTCATATGGGTACACTGCCCGTCGGTCGACTCGGTGCAGGTTGTTCCTGCCGCCGTACAGGACGGATTCGTCATCAGCGTTCCGCAGGTTCCCGTGGAGTCTGACGGTACGACATAGTTATCGGTGTACTCCCAGCAGTCGCTGTAGACGTCATAACTCTGACCATTGTTCACAATGGTTTTATTTCCGCCCGGAGAGGTGCAGGTTGACGTGGTTTTTTGCGCCTTCGACATATCCAGGCCACAGGATGAAGTCCAGTTCACTTCCGGGACAAAAGTGGTCTCGACCGCGTTCATGACGAGGACCAGCGTGAAACCTGACGCGCCGGACTGAAAGTCAGCTATTTGCTCCCGGATATGTTTTCTACAGACATCCTGCTTTCCGCTAACACATCCGGTGCTTTGATAGGAACCGGCAGGTAACGAGCCCCCCTGCGACAACGGTGTCCCCGGAGCGCCCGGCATCTCCCAGTTAAAAGCTTTTCCGACAATCGTCTGACTGACGCCCCACCAGGAGATTTTCCCGGCATTGACATCGCGATCCGCCCAGTAAAAATGCGCGCTGATCACCGGTCCTGATGCCGGCGCTTTAAAACTAAAACTTAAGGAAGTACCGTTATTCGTAAAAACAACATCGCCATTGGCCGCCGTCAGTGTGAAAGTTTTCTGCACTGTCGTGGTGGAAGTATGTCCGCCAGGTGTTGCCGTTCTTGAACAGGCTTCCACCGAGGCCACATCCTTATCGCAGGTATAATTTTCAAAGGTGGTTTTCGATACCGTCACCTCCTTACACTGGTTCGCGGTCCCGTTTAGCACACCGTCTGCACCAGCTTCCGCATTTTTACCGATAGTGATGAAAGGTGCGTTCGGGTCGATTGCGGGCGTCGGGTTCGTTTTTCCGGAGTTGATAACCGACTGCGCTGCGTCATTGCCCTGCAGAGCGGCCTGCCCTTTGTTGGCCAGCCCGCCGTCTCCGCCATCCACACCGCCGTAATACCCTTTCTCCGGTGGGTTAGCGGTATAGCCTGGTATTGCCCCCGTGACAGTATCCGGATTCTTCAGGGCTCCCGTGCCGGCGGAAGCATTGCCCTTGCCAAAGCTCGCTCCCGCCTCAAAGGCAGGATCAGCTGCGCCAGCCAGAAGCGGAAAAAGCATCAGTATCGCTGAAAGTAGATTTTTCATTTTGCGGCCTCCAGAAGATGGCGTGCCGTTGCCGCACAATCACCATTTTCTGCCACTTTTTCGAGAGCCTGCTGCAGGGGCAGACTTCCCCTGATTACGTCATAGTGACCAGAGCAGGTCACCACCAGGGCTGGTACCGTGGTGATGTTGTACTGAGTGAACAACGTTGGATCAATTTGCACGCCGGCGTCCTTGTCCTCCTTACTCAGCTCAAACATTGCCGCCGCAGTCTGCCGCATGTCGTTATTGACCAGGCCGCGCAGCGTTGGCGGAATGTTGTAACGGCGGGCATCCTTCAGCATGGGCAGCAGACCTTCACGTGGAATACCGAGGCTCACAAAGTAAATAGCCGGGAACGTGTCTTTTTCCCCCATCTTGTTGGTCTGGGCTGCGATATCGCCCTGCAGGCGGTTAATCAGGTCCAGTTGCTGCTGCGGCAGGATGGGTGCGGCCGCCGGATGCCCCTGCAGGTCTTCCTTCATCGCTGCCAGCGCATCCTGCTGACCTTTGATCCAGCTATGGTCGGAGACGGAGATATCGGTCTGGGCGCTCGCCAGGGCCAGCGGCGCGAAAGCAATCATGACGCTGATCGTCAGCGCCCGGAGATAAGCGTTTTTCATTGTCATGTCCTTAAAGGAATACGCAGTTACGTTTGCGCCAGAAGAGGTAGCCGAAGTTCTTTTTGGAGGATGGAGAGTTATGCGTTGTGCCCCAGAGCTGCGTGCTGGCCCCGAAGGGATGGCAGTTACCCGGTTCGGGGTACATGTTCACCATCTGGTATCGCCATCGATCTTTCGGGATGATCGGGGATGGGTACTGGTTACAGACCGCGACGTCCGCTCCCACAGAGTTCCATACCAGCCCCTCACGATGCATCTTGAAGGCCATTCGCTCTCCGACCAGCAGAGAGGCCTCGAGCGGAGAAAACTCACCGCTGGTAAAGCCTGTTAGCGGGTAGATAGAACCCTGACTACCTGCGCACCAGAACAGCGGCGACAGGGGAAGGCCAGCTGATGATGCAGCTGCGTCAGCAGCACAGGCCCCCTGAGCGATTAGGTTGCCGAACAGCGCTGCCTCGGGGTTAATCAGCATCGAGAGGGTGCTGTCATTCCAGAGAGGATCAACTTCGGAGAGATAGGCAATATCCATGTCGCCGGTCTGCAGACACCCCAGGCTGGTGATGATGTTCAGCCAGAAAATCAGCGGGTATTTGTACCAGTGAACATGGTAGAACGTGCCGGCAGCGGGCCGGTCACTCTGCCCTGCGGTTCCCGTTCCCGTTCGTCCGAGATCGATTTTAAAGCCGCCCATATTGACCATGACGCCTGGCTCACGCGTTACGTCCACCATCGCCATTGGCTCCCAGAACCCGATGGCCAGACCGATACGATAAAACACACCATATGGACAAATCTGGATCGGCGAAGCCGGGTTGTTGGTATCCTTTTGTGGGCCGGCGGCCAGCTGAATATTGCCGAGCGTCATCGGAAACAGACACTTCCAGCAGACATCGCTTATCGGGTTAACCCAGCGGCCATCACCCGCGTTGCTGGCGGCGGCCGTTGCCTGAGCTGGCATCCAGGACAGCAGGACCAGCATCACGCCGGCAAGCCATGAGAAACGCTTCATTTCACCTCCCGCAGCCACACACAGACCGGACCGTCCTCAGTGTCATGAATGGAGCCAATGAACCAGCCATCGCCCTCTGGCGCGGAAGGGAGCCAGTCACTGATGTTTTGTTTCCCCTTTTCCCAGTCGGCGATCACCTGGGGAGGCGCGTCGTTTTCCATCCAGCGGGTGGCACAGGTCAGATTGTGCTGGCGCATCCAGTCGCCAAATTCAGTCTGTGTGACCTCATCACTGGCCGGTGCAAAATAATGAGGGTGCGTCCAGAAGCCATTGCGGTCACGGGTAACCGTCACCGGCCTGACAGATTCAGGGTGAGTCATGGGGTATCTCCGGGAGTGCCGCAGCCACCGGACGGCGGGAGGGCTTAAGAAATGGTCAGTGGTTTTTGGCTTTATCAGCCGCTTTCATAATGATGGCCAGGCGTTGTTCCTGGCTCATTTCGTACAAGGCAAGAATGGCTCCGCGCAGCACGTGAGAGGGTTTGTACAACGGGTTATCGTTGAGGATTTCATCCAGCTGTCGGGCCGAACCCTCATCGTGACGTACTGACGAGATGGTGACATTCCGGCCCTTTTCAGTATCAGGGTCTTTTTTCATGGCGTTACCTGGTCGGGGGTTAATCGGAAACCGGGATGGCATTCAGGCTGAGGCGGAGCGAAACGCAGTGAACACCGAACATCCTGAATGGCAGCGCGGTTGATCACAGGCTGTTTTCCGGTCTGGTGATGTACCAGCCAATGCGCTCACTGCCACGTATGAGTATGCTGAGCCACGAGCCGGCGTATCCATCGTTCACTGCCGCATCTTCGTTGTCCTGCATCGCCTGCTCAGATACTCTCGGCGACGTATAGTTCTGGCGCGCCCGGAAAATCCGGCGGCTGATTTGTTGCCGATCAGCCTCTGGAATCGTCACGCGCAGTGATTCATCTCGTGTCAGTGCATAGCCCGCCTCAGTCAGGCCTTTTTCCAGCTCTGCGAGCAATACCTGGTAGTATTCCCGGTTAGCAAAGGCGTGCACCGCATCGGCATGTCGGGCACCGCCAAATTGTGCGAGGGGGACGGGTATTCCCGGCCTGCTCTCCCGCGCCAGACGTTCACGCCTTGCATCTGCAAAATGCTGAACAACTAGCCAGCCAATAAGCAGAGCAACCACAGCAAGAACCCCGGCCATGCCCTCAGTATCGCGCAAGCAGGTGAGCATCCCCTGCAGCCCCTGAGGGCCGGTGAAGCAGCTGATTAACGCCATGCGTTCATCTCCTCCATTCTGTTGCGGATAAGCCTGACGAGGTACAGGGGAAACGCCTCATCACGTTTTTCCGGCACTATCGTCTGAAGCTGGTTCTCCACGCACCACTGATGCCAGGCACCGGCGATCAGCGCCGGTTGCCATGATGCGATTTCAGGGTACAGCTGACAGAGTTGTTTCACGGCTTCGTCACAGCCTTTGGTATCACCATTGTGTACTGTCATGTGCTGAGACACTGACGGCGCAGCGGTATTGTGTATCAGTGACATTCGGCGTTCTCCTGCCCTTCACCTGCAAACAACCTGTCGAGACGCTCGGAAAGTGACAGCGTCTGGCCCTTTTTACGTTTCGCGCAGTCCTCGGCCCGCATGTTCTCCAGTAAGAGGTGAATGATGTAGTCCGGGAAACGCTCATCACGTTTCGACGGCTCCTGGCTGTCCTGCTGGTTCTGCTCACACCAGTGGAGCCAGGCTTTGGTCACCAGTACCGGATGCCAGGAGTCAATTTCGGGGTACAGCGTCTTCAGCCGTTCTGCTGTTCCCATGCGAGGAGTTATCTCAGCGGGTTTACGCGGTTTTCTGGCGTAACGGCGATGGGATGTGACCGCCTGACGCATTTCGGGAAACAGGTCACCTAACGTTGTTGCACTCATTTTTTTGCTCCTGATACCGGAATTTCTTCCACTTTCATCACGCGGCCATCGCGCGATATCTGCACGGGGATGTGTTCAAAACCGAATTTACGGGTCAGTACGCCAGACTGGTCGAAGTAGATACGTTCATTAAGCGCATCACTGGTTTCTTTGATGTTGCCGTTCACCAGGATGACCTTCACGCTGGTCTGACCGGCGAGCTGCTGTCGGGTCCAGTTCACCTGCTCCTTATCATCGCCGTCGATAAAAAAGAGCACCTGGTTGAAAGGCACCTTATCCAGAGGATTGACAGTATCGCCCTTCCGGGCGATCACGTTGCCCTGCATGTCAGTGATCGTTTCCTTCACGGTAAATGTCGGGTCCCAGGCAAAGCTGCGGTATTCCTTCGCTTTCGTGAGCCCTTCCACTGGCGTCGGACGTACCGCATGCTCCTTCACTCTATCCGTTGCCTCTTTGCGCAGGCGGTCAAGTTCGCCCGTCTGCTCCATACCCTTCAGGCGATTCTGGATAAACGCCAGCATGTCCTGCTCTGCAGGCTCGAAGACGTTGCCCCAGGTTCCGAGATCTTTCGCTCCGCTGCCAGCGGAGAGCATCATCAGCAACATCCCCATCAGCTTCAGTCGTCTTTTCACTGGCCCCCCTGAGTGCGGCGCGCAATGTCAGCACGGATCTCATTAGTGATATCCCGCTGGTCGCTCATCACCGCCGGTTTAACCAGAATGATGGCGTTATGTGAGGCCTGCCATTCACCGAGACTGTCTGACAGTGCGGAATTGAAACGCGTTGTCAGCACCCTGGCTTTGTCTTCATCGAGTTGCAGCTGCGCGGACTGCTGCATAAACAGGTCGACTGTCCCCTTCATATCGAAGACCACCACCTCCGGGGTGACGGCTTTCGCCGTCACATATGCCATACCTGTCATGGCCAGCAATCCTGCCAGCCCCAGCATGCTGGCTTTAACCCAGCGGGATGTTTTGCTGGCGATAGTTGCACCATCGTTGACGGTATCGACGTCATACGGCTTGTCCTGTTGTTCACTCATGCTGCTTTCACCCATTCTTCAAGTTCACGAAGTTCATTGCCGAATTTCTTCTCCGCCAGCAGATATGCAGCTTCTTCCGCAGTGGCCCCGGCTTCTCTCTGCAATTTCTGCATGAAGGCAAAGTCCTCACCACGCGAGCTGAACATGGCGCGTGTGACGGGGTCGACGAACAGACGGTGGAAGGAGCTGTATTCGCCGGCGTTTATCAGCAGGGAGCTGTAGCCGGTCTGCAAGGCTGGCTGGAAGCCACGGATAACTTCTTTTTCCATGTCCGAGAACTGATCCGGGTTATCGGCAAGGTACTGTTTAAACGCCTTAGCATCCTGCAGCAGGGTGATTTTAGTGGAGCTGTTGTTCCAGGCGGCTTCCGCTTCCTTACTGGCGCTGAAGTCCTTGATGCCCTGGGTGATAGTGATAAACGCGCCACGGTGACGACGCACGGTTCGGTAGCCGGTTTCGATAAACCGTGCCGCGTGCGGGTTGGAACCACCCAGCAGACGCCAGGCCTCGTCGATGATGCAGACTTTTTTTAGGTCGCGCGGACTGTGGTACATCTTTTCCTGAATCGCCAGAATGAGCGAGAACAGGATCGAGGAGAGCAGCTTCGGCTTGTCTTCCAGACTCAGCAGCTCCAGTACCGCGAAGCGGGTTTCACCATCGAGCGTAGGGGTGTCGGCGTTAAAGTATTCTCCGTCCGGCCCCCAGGTGCAGTAGGTATCGAGCAGCATGGCCAGCTCAGCAAGGCGCGAGATGATGGTCGGCTTGTCTGCAAACGCCTGATTCACATCCTCGTTAGTCAGGTAATTATGGACGTCGTCGATACGGGCTTTGTTTGCCTTTTTCTCCCACGCATCCATTACCGCTTTCTGCAGGATCGCCTCGCAGACGCCATCAAGCGGCTGCGTCGGGCTGGCAAGTACCGTCAGCAGACGTACAATCCCTTCAGCAGAGTGCTTGATGTCTTTGACGTTGGCGAACGGGTTAAAGCGCAGTTTAGAGCCATCGAGATAAACCCCACCGGCCTGATGACAGTAGTTTTTGTAGCTGTCCCCCATGTCAATAACCCAGCCGTAACCGCCGGCGTTTAGTACATCGCGCAGCACCCCCTGTATCAGAAACGATTTACCTGCCCCTGACGTCCCGGTAACCGCGATGTTGAAGTTGGTACTACCATTCTCCTCGCCAAACATGTCGTAGAAAGCGACCTGGTTGCGGTAGGTCGGCAGCGGCATACCTACATTCGACAACTGGCGTTCGGCTACGACCGGCATCAGGCTCACCGCGTTCCATGACTTGGCGCGCAGCGTCGCGCCTGTTGTTTTCAGGTCTTCCCACATCCCTTCCTGCATGACGAACGGGAAGCCGGCCAGCCAGTTACGCATCTGCTGGTACTGTATCGTTACCATCTCCAGCTCGTTCTTGCGGAACACGTTCACGGCGGCCAGCTCACAGGCCTGTGCATCAGTAGTGTTGTCCGGCGCGAACAGGGTCAGGTTAAAGTACGTGTTGCAGAGTGCAATTTCGTTATTGTTCAGTTGCTCACGGGTACGTCGCCATTCTTCTGCGGCCCTTTTGGTGCCGGGAAAAAGTGCGGCGTAGGCTGAGTTGGCCTTTTTGGACAAATCGGTATCTTTACGAAATGCCTCACTCTGGCTTTTCGTCTGCTCCTCCAGCTCCGTCGTCCAGGTCAGCATAAAGGGACAGGGTATTCCGAGGTCAGGAAAGCGCAGGTTCTGCAGATTGTCAGCCCCCTGCCACAGGGCGAAGCGTTTAGGCGTTTTAGCAAGCTGCATGTTGATGATGCGGCATGCCGATGCCGGCAACCGTGTCCCGCGCGCGTCGATGGTCTCGGGCAACGTCATCCGGAGATGCGACGGATAGACATCAAGCCCTATCCCCTGATCAACCACCTGGCGGTTCAGCTTTTCATCCTCGTTGTAGTCGCCGGAGGACGTCAGCACCTGTTCCTGGCGGTAGTTCATCTGCTCGCGGACCGCAGACAGGAAGCCGTTCACATCGACGTTCACGCTGTCGATGCGCGCAGCGCCCAGGGAGACGCGGATGGTGTTGCGGATCTGAATCAGGTCATCAATCACCCGTTGTGTCTGGGAAGCGCGCTTCAGCGGCTGACCATAGACAAGAAAGATACGGTAGTTACGCAGGTAAAGCGGGTAATCGCGTTCGTTGGCCAGACCGTGCAGCGCAGAGCGCTGCCAGAACGCGCGGGTGATTTTATTGAGGTGATCGGCCATCCCTCCTTTCCACATGTCGTTACTCACACCGCGATCGATACGTTCCCCGACACACTTGCTGGCGAGCATGATGATGGTGACAGGAGTCTGGCGGGGCAGTTTTTTGCGCAGCATGTCATCGAGCGCGGCCATCACCTGTTCGTTCGCGCCAGGCAGCGGGGCGGCTTCCATGATGAAGCCTGCAGAGCCGGCGTTGACGAAAATCTCATTGATGTCGTCGTAATACCGGTACGGCAGTGCCGCAACCAGGGACGGGTAGCCCCATGTCTGGGAAAGATTCTCGCGGGCAGTGGCGGCACCGTCTTCCTCTTTCCCGTTTTTCAGCATATCCATCAGGTTGTCGACAAAACTCATTTTCGACCCTCCGCAGCGGCCCGAATTAACTCCAGGCGACGCAGTTTCTCTTCGTTCATCTGCCCGGTGTGCGGTGCATCACCGGCAGTTTTAATCTGCCAGTCACAGCTCACGCTCAGAACGGCCAGCGTTTCATCGTCGGTATCGACTGACTGTGTGGCAGTGATTTGCGCCGTTCCTTTCCGCGTATAAGTGAAAGATTTCACCAGATGATCGACGCCGTTCTGGCCGGAAACGTAGTGGCTGCTCATTCCCCACCCTCCCCGATAACGCGGTAACTCTCATCCCAGTGAGATTTGTTCTTCACGAACTCGACCACTGCCGGCTGATGGAAGTTGTCGTCCGTGTCCACCCAAGGGGCAATCCACAGGCGCTGCGTGGCGTCAGGAATACGCTGAACCGGAACGCGGCCCGCCGTGTTAACCGGCACGGGGGTCGCATGACTCGGCGTGGCCAGCGGCGTGACCAGTGAGCCGGATGTTTTCGCGGGCGCAGTGGTCAGAGGCCTGGCGGCGGTGGTTCCGGTTGCTGCGGCGGAAACAGGACGGAAGGGATTCACGACCGGTGCTGAATTGCGCAGTGCCGGCAGGGTTTCACCCGCAGGCTTTTTTGCGGTTTTCTCTGCCGTCAGGTCATCCAGACTTTTACCCTGAGCGGCCAGCTTGTTGGCCTCACCGGTAGTCAGGCACTGGTCGGTTGCGGTCTTGTTGCAGTCGAAATCAGAATTGAGACCGGCGCAGCCGGTCAGTGCGCTGCACAGCAGTGCAGCACCCAGTAGTTTTTTCATGGGGTAACTCCGGTTTTGATTTAAGGGGTATTCAGGGAGGGGTAATACTCAATTTCGATTATTTGCAGTTGCACTGAAGCACAGTAAAAACCAGCTGCACAGCAAGGCTGGCAAACACGCCGGCATAAAACATGTCCAGCGACAGAAAGTTCAGGTTCATCTGGATGAAGCCATAAACAATGGCCGCGATCAGCATTCCTCCCCACGGAACGACTGAACCATACATAAAGTACCAGTCATCGCGTTTGTTAAAGAAAACGCAGCTAAAGTATACGAGGAACACGCTTAAGAGCAGGGAGACTCGCCAGGGGCCCCAGCCCATATCACCCACGCCTTTAAGATTGAGCACTGCCCACACAGTCAGTTCGATAGTGAATACCAGTGCAGGAGTGAGGATATGGCGATAATCATGCAGGATTTTGAGTAATGGATAGCGTGCCATGTTGGCAGACATAAACACTCCAGTGAAATGAATTACAGGAAGACGTTGATGACATTAGCAAGTGCGCCCATGGTCATCAGGGTGGCTACCACACTGAGTGCGCCGGCATCGTAGTAAACAGATGCACCGGTTGCTCCAGCAGTTATTATCAGCAGTGCAATTGCTGCATTACGCTTCATTTCTTCTCTCCGATTTCTTAATCAACGGTTCACATCCTTTGCTTTGTAGTTCTGGCCTGCCCCCCCTGCGCTGTTGTTTTACGTACAAACATCTGCATTTCCTCTTCAGTTAATGGTGTCGCCGAGACGCAGTTGACTGGCCTGGCGGAGAACGTCATCCGGGTTGATGTTGCCGACTGAGGTGGTGCTGGATGCCGTGGTCTGGCTCGCCGGCTGAGGAGTCGCGGCGTTCTGCGCGGCGTTGCCGGCTTTCTGTAGTTCCTCTTTCGCTTTCGCGTCCTCGGCGTCCTCGATAGTTTCAAGGCGGAAGCCCTTCTGGAATACAACGGTCACCTGGTTGCCGGCACCAATATCAATTACCGGGTGGTACTGCTCAGCGCGCTTAATCCAGTACTGGCTCAGCGTTTCAGCGGCCTTATTAGCCCCGCCGCCAAAGCCCTGCTTAAACACATCAGCTGCACCAACATCAGCCGTGGCACCGATACCTACTGATGGCGTAGCGGCAGATTTGATACCTTCGCCAAAGCCTGACAGAAGGCCTGCTGCACCGGCGTAGCCGACAATCATGCCGTTTCGCATGACCGGCTTGCCGCGAATGCCGCCTTTACCCTGGAAGCTGACATGCCCCTGAAACTCCATGTCTACGTGCTTGCCGTTTTTAAGGATGCAGCTGATGGACTGAGTGCGGACGTTTCCGCGCTCGCTGGAGATATCGCCCCACATCTCACCCACAATAAAGCAGCCGTCAGCGTTGAACTCCTTGTTGTTGGGCATCTGAATGTTGCCCTGCAGGCGGATGGTCACAGGGCTGGTATTCTGCTGACCGGTGACGCTGGCGTTCGCGTCGGCACCTTCAATCAGAACAGCATCAGAGAATGAGCCGGAAGGAATCCAGGGGAGTTTGGTTGGCTTTTTCATCAGGCTGTCGTATTTGAACTTTGTTGTCGACAGGCCGCCTGTCATCCTCTGGCCAGAGCCGCCCGGATAGAACGCTGCGCCCTGCCCCATGTTGACACCAGTGGCGGCCGGTGCTCCTGTGGAGGTGACAGTGTATTCGGGAGGTCGGGCCTGACCGGCAGCAACGGGACCGGGGAGTGGTGTTCCGTTCTGGCCGGCAGGTGGTGTCTGCTGGCCAGTGGTCGTGTTGCTGCCGGGGGCTTTCGTTAGCTGGTCATTCAGGCGCTGAATTTCTTCATCCTTTTTGGCCAGTTGTTGCTCGGTGGTGAGCTTGTTCTGTGCAAACTGCTGGGTGAGCGTGGCGAGCTTGTCCTCAAGTGCGGAGGTCTTGGCCTGCTGCTGTGCCAGTGCGGCATCATTAACCTGCTGGTTAAACGCTGCCGTGACCACGCCAGTCATGTTTGGGGTGGCGACCGGTGCGGGGTATTTCTGTTCCTGCTGATGTTGCCCGTACCAGATAACGCCGCTCGTGGCGGCGGCGCCTCCCACGATAACGGCAGCAAGAATGGCCAGCTGTTTGCGCCGGGTTTTCAGGTTTTTATTCAGACTCATGGGCGGGTGTCTCCGTCATCTGAAAACACAATCCAGGCGTAGCCTTCGCCACCGGCATAAAGCTGGTTCTGCGACAGCATCACGGCCCGGACGCCCTTGCGCCAGAAATCGCGCTCGCGCAGGCTGCGGGTTATGCTGCCCGGGTTGCTCATCCGGAAGCGCACAACGCGCAGGTGGTTACCCACAAACTGGCGTTCCGGTGTCAGGCGTACATCACTGGCGGGTGTGTATGCAGGCATGCGGCTGACCGGATACTCCTGGTAGTCGTCCGGCACCTGACCGTTGACTACGGCGCGGGACAGTGCGACCAGTGTTTTTTCGTAGGTCTGCCCTTCTTCCCATGCCTTCGCATCGTCGTTCTTGCGAAGTGGTGGTGACATTGGGGTGAAGCGCAGTGTTTTGCCGTTACCCGGCTGTGGCCTGATGTTAAGGCTCAGGGATGAGCCGCGGTCGGTCTGAATAAACAGCGTGAAGTTCTGGCTGACAAGTGGAGACAGAATAAGTGCTCCGTCGTCGGTCTGGCTCTGGTCATAGGCACCGGTTGGTCCGCTGATGCTGGTAATGAGTTCTCCGTCGACAACAACCTTGCTCGGGTTGGTGTTGCTGAGAGTGACGTTAAAGGCGGCGTCGTTCTCAAACGGAATGGCTGCGGGTGCGGAAGCGGCCCGGAGGCCGCTGTTAAATAATCCCGCTGCCAGAAACACAGCAGCAGCTGCCGGTGAAATACGAAATTTCATGGGCAGTCCTGTCAGTTGGTGGTGGATACCGGCTGGAGTTCTTCGAAGCTGTGGAGGTTAATCACACCGTTCTCATAACTCAGTTTCAGGCGGTAGGTTTTTTCCTGGTCTTTCATTGGCGTGATGATTACGCCGTTAGTGGTGGAGGACTTCAGAACCCCGCTGTACTGCACGGAGCCATCATCCATGACGCGAATTTCTTTCGTGTCGAACTGGGTGGAAATGCCCGCTTTCCTGATGCGTTCAGCTTCAATGTCCAGAGCTTTCTTGAGTTCGTCCCGTTCGTCGGAAGGGACGAATCCAAGAATCATTTTCTGGTTGGTGTCGATGTTTTCCGGGGTGACGTTCAGTCGCCAGTAAATAAAGGAGGCGGCGAATTGCGTCAGGCCTGGGGCATCGACACCTTTTGAATCTGATGCGAAGGGGCGATTAAATGTTAATGGTGTGGTAATGGTTTTCTGGGTGGTGGCAAAATACCATGCAAGCGAACCTGTCAGTACGTTACCGGCCCCCATAAGTAAAGTTAAAGCTGAAAGACCAATAAACGCATAGCGGAGTTGTTTATCGCGCTCTCCTTTAATATTCAGTTTCATGAAAACTATGCCCTCCAGTGCCGGAAACTAGAATCAGGTATCTGGCGAAAGGTTACTTTGAATAAAAGTGATGGCAGGTGCCAGTAACAGAAATTAAGTAACCAGTACGACCCCTGCCCTTTTTTCAGATATCTGACGATGAACCAGAGGATTCCCGCTATAACGCCAAGTTCAACTGACAGGTTGTTAAGCACCCCCAGAACAATAAGGGGTGCGGTAACAATTAACTCATCAATTGGCAAACCTAAATAGCGGTCCTGCTGGTTCATTGTTTCCGGGAAGTTGTATTTATCCTCCTCCCCGCTCATCGTTTAACTCGCGATGCCGAAGGCTACACGGGTAAAGATGATTGCCATTACGATACCGACGAATACCAACGGTGAGCGGGCCTTGATGTAAATAAACAGGCCCATGATGATTTCGGCAATGTAAAACCATTTAATCAATGAAGAGCCAGAACCGAAGGTGGAATTAACCGTGGTGTTCTGTGAGGAAAGAAGGTCGGTGCCGCCAGCGAATGCCGGGTGAGTGACCATAAGTGCAATTAAAAAAGCGCCTGCTGACTTTAAGTAAAATTTAGCTTTGCGATTTTCGCGTGCTTTGCGGAATAAAGACGCTACCGCCCATCCCTTACCGACGTTAAGGGCACTGCCTTTGGTTAACATGTTTGTTTTCTCCGAAGTAAACAAAAGTGAATCGCGTAAGTGCTTGTTTACGCGGGCGCAATTGTCCCATGACCCTAAAAAAAAAAAAACTGTGACGCATGCCACACTTTTTGGAATCATTCAGATTTATCCGAATATGTAAGTGAGTAGGCTTTGTTGACCAGTAAGTTCGGAAATGGCCTCCGGGATCTATAGCTATGAAAGTTAAAGAGAAAATGTGGGGTGGTCGCGGCCGTCCGCGTAAGTTCCAGCCAGGTGAAGCGGTGGAGTGGCGATTGCGTGCTCCGGATAATTTGCTTATGGAGCTGAGAATATGTGCCAGAGCTGGCAACAGGAGTGTGAATGAGGAAATTATTGCCAGGCTTTTATTGTCGCTAAATTATCAGCCGGGTAAGCCAGTCATTAAAACTGCGGAGGGTGAGCGGCTCATAGCGCTAGCGGTAAGATTCGAGGAGTGGCTTGGAAAATTACTTGATAGTGAATCCGCTGAAGTTGTGGCTGAAGTTAAAACCCCACTCAAGCAGGAACAATTGTGGATGTGGCGTGAGGGTGAGCGGATTTTGCTTCCGGGGAAAACAACCGGATATAGCATGCGTATTCCCGAGAATCTTGCTGATGAAATCAGGGCAATGGCGAAGGTGCATAACCGTAGTCTGAATGACGAAATGCTCACCCGCCTGATGAATACGCTGGGTTATTTTACGGAAAGGTTGCTTGACCAGAACGAGGATGCTCAGGCACTTAAAGTTCTCTGTATGGAGTTTGAAGTTTTCCTGAAGGAAAAAATAAGAGAGGTGGAAAAAGGTGACCTCCCCTGGGATGAAAAATCGTCTCAGTGATCGATGTGGGCCGGGGTTTCCGGCTCGCAGATTTATTCCTTTTCGTTGATGAAGTGCCTTGCTTCCGCTTCGTTCTCGGCTGTATTTATGCCGCTAATAATCATATCGAGCGTATCTTCCAGGCTGCCCTCGCCGTCTTTTCCTGTCATTTTTAAATACATTTCAGCGAGTAGTGTTGCAATGAGAACTGTGCCTTCACGTGAGCCGGCTGCTTTTCTTATGAGGTCTCTGCGATATCCTTCAATATCAAACTGTTTGCCATCCTCGCCATCGCGCTTATAAACAAGAAGTCCAAGCCTGATTAATTCGTTGCAGGTAGCTGATATGTTTGCTTCTCCAGCATTAGCGCCGTTTTGCAGGTCTTGTTGAACGATATCACGAACTTCGCGTTCAATTTTATCTTTAAGGTAGATGCCGACTCTTCCCATGTTTCTTACCTGTTTTAAGTTAGTGTCGGAACCGACACTACATATAGCCTGTTGGTGGATTATCAGATTGCTGCGCAAAGGTGCAATGGATTGATACTGCTGTGAATTTACGCTCTATACAGTAGTACAATCCAGCACCAGGATGTGCGACAGTGTGACACTGTGCGATATATAATTCAATGGAATTAAAGCATATCTACAAGTGTACGATACATGTGTGACATACCGACACTAACAGGTATCAGGATTATACGATAGTGTAGTGTCGGTATGTGCGACATTTAACGGTCTTAATCCAACAACGCGCAAAATTCTTACGGGCATCCAACTGAAATTAAAAGAAAAATCTGCAAGACGAAGTCTTGCGTGGGGTGTGATGTTTTAAAGGGTTAGTAAAAAGCGGCATGTTAATACCGCCTACTGCTCTGACATGTTTATTTCGGACAGGTGTTAAATCCCATCAGGAGAGCGCTCACGCGCGTTTGTAGTGAATTTACTTGATTACGACGATCCGCCGGGGTATTTTTTAAAGCGCGTCTCCAGAGCCCGTTTATTCCGCTAAAAGGCCAAACCATGAAAATATCGTTACTGCCTGCTGCTTTGCTGACTCTTTCACTATCTGCTGGCGCAGCTCCGCAGATGTGCTTTGATCAGGCCGGGAAAGATTACCAAATTGATCCGCTGCTGCTTATGTCAATTTCGATTAAAGAGAGCCATCTGGTACCGGATGCGATAAATGGATCAAACAGGAATGGAACGGAAGATGTCTGCGGTATGCAGGTGAACAGTTCCCATTACGGTAAACTTAAAAACTTCAATATTACCCGTGAGCGCCTGTTAAATGATCCATGTATCTGCGTTTATACGGGAGCATGGGTACTGGCGCACAACTTTCGGTCATACGGAAAAAACTGGGACAGCGTGGGGATGTATAATACTGGACCGAGCAAAAAGCTCATTGTACAGCGCAAGGCCTATGCACAGGATATCAAAAATATATATCGTGTATTACTGGCCAGAAAAAAGTTACTTTCAGAACGTCTTGCGCCAGCTGCGGGAAAGGAACATGATAGTAAAATTGCAGAAACAGCATCGTCACATAGCGTGCAGTAAAAAGCCGCTCTGTTGAGCGGCTTAATTTTCAGGCCTTCAGTTTTGCAAACTCCTCAGCCATTTTCCAGAGCACCTGATTTAATTTGATGTCACCATCTATTCCGGTGACTTCCCGCGTTCTGGTCATCTTCCCTTTTTCCGTTCTGCCACGAATTCCCCCACGGATCACATTTTCCTGCACCACGTTAAACGTGGTCCATAAATCCTGGCCTCTGTCGAGCACACGGCGAGGGTTAATAATTTGCTCCGGTGTAATCGGCGCTGGTTTTCCATCGTATTTAAGTTCCAGGGCGGTAGCACCAAAAAGGCGCTGCTCAGGCAAAGTGAGCTGAATGCTTTTCATGAGGTCAATATTTTCATCAACCGCGTCAAATGTTTTCAGTACCGTGTAAGCGCCTTCAATAACCTGCCCGACAATATCCCCTTTGTGGGGTACGCGGATTTCACCAAAATCCTTCCATGCAACCAGACCATTACTGCAAACCTGACGGAACATACCGGGGATCATTTTATAGCTGCTTGAACCATCATGGCTATTCAGCAGAATAATTTCCGGTACTTCTTTTCCGTTAATCTGGTCATGACGGCGCAGGCGAAGCATATGCTTTGTAAAGTCGCGTTTATCCTGGTCACGTGTACGTGACTGAGTTGCATAATATGGCTGAAAACCTTCATCACGTAAGCGATCAAGAATGTTAATGGTCAGGATATACGTATAACGTTCAGAGCGTGAATCGTGTTTATCCGATGAGAACGCGCTCGGAACGATGCGCTGTAATTCATCATTCGTCAGCGGACGGTCTTTGCGGATCGAGGTAGGCATACGATAGCGGCTTGCGAAACTGACCATTTTTATTTACTCCTGATTATTTAGTAAGAGATGAAGAAATAACGCAGTGAAAATTATCCAGCGGCATTGCAGCTGCCACCGGGCGACCATCTACAACCCAGACAGAGATATAATCCGGGCATTCGTCATTAATTAACGTCAGCTCAGTGGCATTCTCTGGCGGCGTAAAAATTACCGGTTGTGGCTCCCCTTCCGATGCTGCCAGGACCCAGCAAAACAGATCCGTAAACTGGGACGTGGTGAGGTTTGAATCACATCTTCCGGTAGATTCTTGAGCGGCGGTTTTGATGTTGACGTTTCGTGTGTGCATCCTGGTTTTCTCCTGTGGTGATGGTTGTCCATCTCCCTGGTGAGTTCTCTCGCGGCAAAGGGCAAAGGAGCAACGGCGAAGGGCGGAAGGAAAGGGGCGGAGACTAAAGTTTTTGCGGCACGCAAAAAGTTTTGGCGGAGTGCATTTCACCCCTTGGATGACGACCCGACGGTGCTACAAGCAGCCCTCCGCGTGAGGACACACGGGGGATGGCTTCACCGGGGGAACAGGATGCACACACCCGACACGTCGGAACGGCGTGGCGCCATTAAAGCGACGGCATCAGCCGGCGCGGTGAAGGCGTTCCGGACGGCACGGCCGGAGAAGCCGCAGCCTTTGACCTTCGCCATCAGACCCTAGCGTCAGCCCGAAACCCGCAGGGATTCGGCGGAGCCCGGCGGGTGCGCAGCAGCCGCCCTGGCGGAGTGGGGCTCGACGACCGGACAGCAGCGCTGGCCGGGAGCCGAAGGGGGCCATCGCCCTGCCCTGTTTTCGGGTTATGGCCACTGAGCTGCAGCTGAGAAAGTTAACCAGCAGGACGACAGATATGACGCCCGGGATGAAGAACACAGGGAAAATCAGGCTGAAGCCAGGTACAGGCAGGTAACTCATGGCGCTCTGACTTCAGCAAAATCAGGCAGGAGAGTGGGCAAGGCGGAGGGAGCAGAGGGGCAGCGCCGAAGGCGCGTCCCCCTTCCCCCGTTCCCCGCAGGGGAACAGCCCTTCCCGGAAGTTCAGGCGTGCGGTCGCGTCAGGAAGGAAAAAGGGGCTACCGGTAAACCGGCAACCCCTTCATAAAGGCGCTTCAGGCATGTCCACACAGTCTCAGCCCCTGAATGGCGGGGGTTTCCCCCCGCCGGGGTTAGCTACTTAGCGGATTCGTAAGCCATAAAAGCTGCCACCTCCCTGTCCGTGTCCCTGTACCGGATTTCGCAGAGCGATTTCCGTGTCAGGTAAGTGAATATCAGCAGTGTGAGACACACTATTAATACGCACCAGAGCAGGGTGTTTTGCGGCAGTTTCATGGCCTTCTTCTCCTTGCCTTGCGGCATCTAAGAGGCTATCCTGATGTTGTCTAGGCATACAGGTGGCCTCGTGGGTTAATGAAAATTAACTACGGGGCTTTCTGCTTTCTGCCACACAACACGGTAACAAACCACCTTCACGTCATGAGGCAAAAAGCCTCAAGCGCCATCGCCATTATATCCCGTCGTCGATCATCTGCCCAGGAATAACAGTCTGAAAACTGTATAAATCCTCATCGTTTTTCTGCGTCATTCAGTTCCTGAAATCCCCAGAGCCTCACGAATTTCAGCGGCTCGCTGTTTGCTTCCGGCGGCCACGCCGGCGTTATAGACAAGGCTGATTATCGCCTGCACTATCTCCCAGTCATCCCGCTCCAGCCGGGCATCGAGACGATACATGATCTTCCCGCTTTCAGCATGGCGGAACACGGTTCCGGGTTCTTTTTTGTCGAACCTGCGACTGATGATGTTCAATATCCCTCCCGGTTATCCGTACCTTCTGACCATTCACGGATCTGGTCTTCGAGCGCCTCAAGGTGCCTGTCTATACTCTCAGCCAGCTGCTCGCTTTCGGTTTCCAGCCAGCCACTCAGTCCGTCCCACTCGCAACACATCTCTTTCAGCTTTGCGGACATGGTACGGAGCTTATTTCGCTGGCTGCGGGCGACCTTCAGCTCCGTTTTACAGGGGTTATTTCTCATTCTGCCCCCTGCTGATAACGCAGCTTGTTCGGTATCTGCCAGCGTTCAGCGACCCGGATGTGCTCAGGTGTTTCCCGGACAATAAACGGGATTTGGTACATGACTGAATACAGCGGGTCGCCGCTGATGCGAAGCCAGTCAAGTTCCTTCAGCGACGCGAACCGCGTCTGCCAGTTCCAGAACGGTGTGGCCAGCTCTGCCGCGTCAAACTCGTCGCTCCACCGGGTATACCAGGTGCAGACGGTTTCCGGTGACTGAAAATTCAGGTCGATTTTCGCCTGTTCCAGCAGGTTCTGGCGCAGTTTCCAGCGCTGTTCGTACTCACGGGACTGGCGGCGAAGCTGACGCGTAGTCTTAATGCCGGATCTGTGCAGCCGTCGACCCGTGCGGGTGTGCATGACTTCAGGGAATAGCTCGGCCTGAACGTCAATCGTGAGCGGCAGCGGGCAGGCTTCCCCTCCGGTGGCGATCATGGTGTTAAGCGTCTCCTCGACCTGTTTCAGGTTCGAATGGCGGTTGTTTGGCACCCAGTGCAGGCCAGGTATTTTATTGGCCACCGTGGCGTTGAGGCGACCGCTGCCCGTAAGAAGGCGCAGAAAGGTACGCACATACGGCATGGCGGGCAGTCGTGCGCCGCGTTCGCGGGCAGACTCAACATGGCTGATAGCCTGTATTGCTGCCTGACGGGCGGGCTTCAGGGAAACGAGCGCGTGTGAGGACGGGATCATGCTGTCACCTCCACATTCATCAGCTTCACCACGGTGCGGGCAGTGCAGTTAAAGCGGCGCATACCTGCCAGCTGCGCGATCAGCTGATTTATCCGGTCAGGCTGGAGCGTGTCGCTCTGGTAAAGGGTACGCACCACTTCACCGCCGGAGGAGAGCAGCACCAGAATCCAGTACGGCGAGACTTCGCCGGGGCTGCACACGCACAGATGCCAGTCATCGCTGCCGTCCGCGCTGAAGCGGCACTGGACGGGGAAGAAGCCGCCGAACTCGGTGCGGAACTCGGCGCAGACGCACCATCCTTCAGGTGTCGACAGAAGGCCGGTCACGGCATCGCTGAGGGCGCGGCGCGCGTCCTCGCCCTGCTGACGGATAAACTCCTGGTCGGATGCGGTCAGGGTGTTGATTCGGTTCAGGTCATATTGCATGGTCATGTCTGTTCCCGCCGCCCGAAGGCGGCGGCCTCCGGAATTAAGCAGCGTGGTCAGTGGTATCAGGGTCGGTTTCGGTGGCTTCTTCAGCCTCAGCGGCTGGCGCTGTGCGCACCATCCAGTCAGGCAGCCAGCCCTGAGCATTCAGATCCTGCTCGGCGGCCTTCGCCGCATCGCGGCGCTTGAGCTTCACAACTTCACCCGCACGGGCGCTGAGTCCGGCTTCTTCATAGGCTTTGCCAATCTGGGAAATCGTGAGCTTACCGAAGTAGCTCTCGGCATCCGGCTGCCACCATTTGCGCAGGTCAAAGTCCAGCGCTGCTTCCAGCCCGTCCAGTTCGCTTTTCTGCGTATGGTTGTACATACGCTCCTGAATACCGTTGATACCGTGCGCTGCACAGTATCCCAGCAGGGTGTTCACCTGCTCTGCTGACCATGACAGCAGCCAGGTGAAATCGAGATGCCAGTTTTCGGGCAGCGTTGCCTGAAGCGCCTCTTTCTGCGCTTTGAGCGCCGTCAGCGCCTTCCCTTCTTCACCGGATGGAGCCAGTGATGCAAGGTGATACTGATTCGAGGACACGGAGGCTTTCAGCGGTTCGCTGCGTTTACCGTAGCTGCGGTCAAACATACTGAGGCACAGTGTCCACGTCAGCAGCGCCACCGATACGTCGGGACGACCTGCCAGTTCGGCCTGAACGGCGAGAGTCCGTTCGGCTGACATAGCTTTTACCAGCGTTGCCGGATAGGCGTCGGCGGGAATTTCAGGCGTGGTGTGTCTGATCACATTGCTTTCACGCTCCTGACGCGCCTGTTCTTCAGCTACCCGGTCTTCGTCGGTCAGCTTGCGGATACCAGGCTGAACCTGAAAATTGCTACCGTCCCATGACACCCAGATTCCGTGCGCGGCGCGAAATTCCGGCGTGGCTTCGCGGTACTGCGCCTCGCAGTAAATGTCATCGATATCCTGCTGAAGCTCGTATTCGTCATCGTAGCTTTCAGTGGCTTCCATTTGTTCTTCCAGCTCACTGACGCGTTTCTGTTCTTCTTCCGTCAGGACAGCTTTCGGCATCGCAAAACGGTACTGTTCACCGTCCTCACCGCTGGCACGCAGTTCCGTCATACGGAACTCAGCCCAGCCCTGCTCCTGCTTAACGCGAGCGGCGAGCACGGTGAGCTTGCCAGCCAGCAGAGATTTCACCAGCGCCGCATCGGCAAAGGTGCTGTCCTTGTCGCTGAACAGGTCGGCGGTCAGCGTACCGCCAGCGGCGGTATAGGCTTCCTCACCCACATACTCAAACATCGGGTGACTGATGGCCATCTTGTCGTCGGTCACCATTTTGCGCAGAGTCTGTACAGCAGGATCGCGCCACTGTACAACAGCCTCTTTCCAGACCTGCTCCTGACGCTCATGGGTATCAGCAAGTGTCAGGACTTCACACTGTTCAAGGGAGATTTCATCCCGCGCCAGCGCATCCAGCAGGGAGGGGGCAAGATTCGCCAGCTTCAGGCAGCGCTGAACGTGGCGCGGGTGGTAGCCCATCAGTGCGCCGATCTGAGAGGCCGTTTTACCTTCCTGCTGAAGGGTACGAAAACCGATAATCTGCTCGGCGGGATGCATGTTTTTACGTCGACCGTTCTCGATCATCGAGGCCGCTACCGCCATCTCAACGGGCAGGACTTTCACCGGAACAAACGGCGTGTCCGCATCGAGCACACCGCGCATCACCAGAATGCCTGTGCCTCTGCGACGACCTTCCCCGCCGACAATGCCGATCGTACCGTCCGGCAGTTCTGCACCAATCAGGTTTTGCAGGATGCCCATTGCCTGAATGCTGTCTGCCATCTCTTCCACTTCCTGATCGGTATGCGGAATGATGCGCGTGTTTAAGTCAGTGCGTGACAGGCGGGAGTACGGGAAGATTTGCACGGGCGTATCAGCGAGCAGCTGGACGAGCTTCTGCTCGGTAGACTGCGCGATTTTTTCCGCAGATTTTGTCTGACGGGTGGTCTTGGCTGGTTTTTTTTCCGTAGAATTGGTGGCGACCATGATTTTTACCTCTCAGTGATAGTTGTGGTTAGCCGTGGCCGGATTGCCCTCCGGTCACGGCACTCGGTTAACCGGTAATGCGTTTCGGGTGTGCTGCCAGTGCTGCAAAGGACGGATAGGCATCAAGAACCTGCATCATGACTTTTGCCCCTTCCAGCATCGCTTTATCCGTTACGCTGCCGCTGTTTTCACACACGTTGATCGTTGCCACGATCCCCGATTTCACATCTGAAAAACGCTCATACATGCGGTTGCTGTACAGGACGCGTTTGCCTCCTGCCATCACCTGCCAGTTGTTGCAGTCATTAAATCGGGTGTCCACGTTGTCAAACTCGACCACGTGGGTGTCGCTGGCCTGAATGCGCAGCAGCTTCACGATTTCAGTGCTCTGCCCGACCTTACGGGTCGCCGGACGGGTGTTAAGGTTCTGCATGTTTCCTCCTTCTCTGGGTTAAGGCCGGACATCCGGCCTCCGGTTAAAGCTGCACGTATTGCAGATTGCGTTTCAGTTCCAAAAGAAAATCCGGGTCAAATGACCAGGCGCGCCAGTTAAGCGTTCCGTAGGTTCTGATCTCCACCTGAACGTCTCCGTATCGGGACACATCGGACAGGGTGACGGTGACACCATCTTTCAGCGAAGTGGCCTGAGCCACCCACTCCCGTGCGACAGAAACAGGGTTTTGTTCTTCCCCTATCTTCCTGGAAGATTCTTGAGCGGCGGTTTTGACGTTGACGTTTCGTGTGTGCATCCTGGTTTTCTCCTGTGGTGATGGTTGTCCATCTCCCTGGTGAGTTCTCTCGCGGCAAAGGGCAAAGGAGCAACGGCGAAGGGCGGAAGGAAAGGGGCGGAGACTAAAGTTTTTGCGGCACGCAAAAAGTTTTGGCGGAGTGCATTTCACCCCTTGGATGACGACCCGACGGTGCTACAAGCAGCCCTCCGCGTGAGGACACACGGGGGATGGCTTCACCGGGGGAACAGGATGCACACACCCGACACGTCGGAACGGCGTGGCGCCATTAAAGCGACGGCATCAGCCGGCGCGGTGAAGGCGTTCCGGACGGCACGGCCGGAGAAGCCGCAGCCTTTGACCTTCGCCATCAGACCCTAGCGTCAGCCCGAAACCCGCAGGGATTCGGCGGAGCCCGGCGGGTGCGCAGCAGCCGCCCTGGCGGAGTGGGGCTCGACGACCGGACAGCAGCGCTGGCCGGGAGCCGAAGGGGGCCAGAAGTAGGATTCAGGTGCTTTCAGAGGATTTGCTGATCGGGTTTCAGAGCCGGCAACTGCACCACGCCACGCCACGCCACGCCACGCCACGCCACGCCACGCCACGCCACGCCACGCCACGCCACGCCACGCCACGCCACGCCACGCCACGCAGGACCGTATCCGTGACAATTTGCCCTCACAATGCCTTTCATCTGCATCTCTCCGGGCTTACATCTGGGCGGTAGGGGGCAGCGCCGCAGGCGCTGGTCTTGCCGTACGTCAGCCCGAAGGGATGACAGGGTTTTCGCGCGCGAACAGGCGGCGCCTATGCCCCGCCCGGATTATTTACTTTCCATCCCCCTGACCGCCCTGGAGAATGAAGTGGCCGCAAAGATAGACGGCGCACTGGCGGGTAGCCGATTCGCAGATCTCATCCAGCACTTTCGCTGTGGTTACGGGGCTGAGTCCTGATTCGCGACGTCGCTCGTTGATGAGCGTTTTATACTGGCGCAGGATGCTGCGGGTTTCCGGTGACAGTTGCATGGTGTTCTCCTTTTGTTCTGTTTCCGGAGGCAATGCCTCCGGCTTTTCTGTCAGGCATCGAGCGCCTCGCGCAGGCGCATCATGACGTCGTTTTCTTCTTTCAGGGTTTCTTCAGCTGATCCGCCGCCATCCTCCGCGCATACTGCGATACGTTGCATCTCCCGTCCTGCAAGCTGCATGACTAAGGCCAGCGATTTCGCGGGAATAGTCACGGTTCGCTTCTCGCGTCGCTCATCGAGCATGGTTTCGACAATCGCCCGTATCTGGCCGATATCCGCGCCACTTTCAAGGCATGAACTTAGCCGACGCAGGACTTCATCCAGTTCCTCATCGGTTAAATCCCAGTCAAGGCAGACGCAACGAATGTCATTTCGATTCCAGCAGGCGAAAACGTATTTCTCGCCATCGAGGTCGGAATGTCTGAACATTTCAAGGGCAATTTCTCTTGCTGTACCAATCATGTTTTTCTCCTTTTATCGGGCGGCATCGCCGCCCGTGGTCAGTCAGTCAAGGGCACGCCAGATGGTGGCGCTTTCCGGATGGGTGTCAGCAAATGCCATAAGCTGCTCATAGCGACGGCAGAAGTGGCGGCACAGCTCTTCATGGTCATGGTTGCTGTGGTGCCAGCTCCGGTGATTCAGTACCAGCGCCGTGAGAATGATCCCCGCCACTTCCCCGCTGACAGTCTGCTCAAACCAGTTGTCCGGATTGCACAGGGTCAGGCTCTCCACGTCAGGCGCCATATATCCGCCACCTTCCGGCAGCCGGTAAAACTGCCAGAATCCCCCCTGATACTCAGGGCAGTAACGCTGGGCATAGGCGTACGCGGATGCCTCGGACGTCATAAAATCGCCGCCAAACAAATCAGGCAGGAAAGTCAGGCGCTGCGCACCCTCAAGACGAACAGCATCACAGGTCACGGTCTGGTTCATAGATCCTCCACGGTTAACATATTCTCGGTTCCGGCATCGCCGTGACGACACGACAGACCGGCGAAAAGCGGAGGACACAGGGGCGACGCCGCAAGCCGCAGCGCAAAGCCTTCACGGGCTGAATGCACCGTGAAGGGTGCGAACGGGTGAGGACGGAGGCGTCAGCGAACCCTTGTGGCCGATGCGGCCGGGCTACAGTGAAGTCACGGCGCATGCCGTCACCGCACGGAGCTTCAGGGGAGTTTCATTGTCCCGACGTTGCCCGGAGGGCAGCGGCGGATAGAAGCGGAAGGCACTGACATCCTTATTCGCAGTGGATGGCCACCGGTTGCCGGGGCGTTACCCCGGCGTTCTCTCAGGCGGCCAGCGCGTCCTGTAGGGCGCGAACGTTATTCAGCTCATCCCTGACAGATTCAGGCTCCTGCCGCCCGGCTTCCCAGGCCATACCGATCCGGTTTTCCAGCTCGCATTCATAGTTACGCAGGACGCGGGACAGGAGTACCGCCGGAACACTCACCTGACGGTTTGCCGCTTCGCGCTGACGGGCCAGGAGATCGCTGACAGTCTGATTATTTACCCCCTCCTGACGGTATTGCGTCATTTTCATTTCGCCGATCGCCTTCATCAGATTCCGGATTTCAGTCCCGTCCGGTTCTGGCCGGGCTTCACGGCAGGCCACGCTAATCCCCTCTTCCGTCCAGACCAGCAGGACCAGGGGTTCGTCAAAGGTGAACATGTTTTCAAGCTGTACACAAAGTTCTTCGCGGGTTCCGTACATCGTTTTTTCTCTCTTGTAAGGGGTTACATGCCGGGCATCAGCCCGGCAGGGTCAGTCAGTCCTGAAAGGTTTCGTCCAGCACCAGGGCTTCGCGGTAGGCTTCAAGAAGCAGGGTGTTGATCCGGCGCAGGGTCTGCGCTGCCATACGTTCGGTAAGCGTTGCCGCGTCGTGCCGGTGCTGCGATTCGAGGCGGTTCAGCAGCATCCGCACGTCACACATGGCATTGCTGAGCGCGGCCACGTCCGCGCGCAGGTGTTCAAGGCCCGGGTAGTTCATGCCGCCTCCGGCCAGTCAGGGTAAAACGCGCCGTCATTGGCCGCCGGCATCCTTCTCGCCCGTTCAACCTGTGCCAGACGTCGGACGCCGGCGGCGTGGTACTGCTCAAGCATCTCGATCCCGATATAGCGGCGGCTGGCTTCGGCGGCGGCCACGCAGGTGGAGCCGCTGCCGGCGAACGGGTCAAGGACTATGGCCCCCGGGCGCGTGAGCGATTCAATCAGCGGCCGCAGACTCTGCACCGGCTTCTCCGTCGGGTGATGTCGGTTGCCCGTGTATTTCCAGGGGATCACGTCCGGGATGGGACGGTCCGGGGTTTGCGGCCTTCCCTTCGCCAGCAGGTAGGCGCTCTCATGGGTGTAACCCACGAACGTCGATTTTGAGGCGTAGCTCTTGGCAAAGACGATATGGCCAACCACCCGGAAACCGGCCGTTTTCCACGCATTCAGAAACAGATCCGCGCGGTTCCAGGCATAGAAACTCACCATCAGGCTGTCATTTTTCAGCACGCGGTACATTTCATGACAGGCGGGCTGGAGCCATTCGGCAGAGTTGTCCCCGGCCAGGGTGCGGCCGGTACGGTCCTTATAGCCAACCAGGTACGGTGGATCGGTAAGAATAAAATCGACGGCACGCGCCGGAAAACGGGACATCACCTGCACGCAGTCACCCAGAATAAAACGGGACATAGACACACTCCTCTCTGATATGCGGCACCCTGTTGCGCCGTGCCGCCACAAAAACCCGGCGAAAAGCGGAGGGCGCAGGGGCGACGCCGCAAGCCGCAGCGCAAGCCTTTCACGGGCTGAATGCACCGTGAAAGGTGCGAACGGGTGAGGACGGAGACAACGTGAACCCTTGCGACCACAGCGGCCGGGTTAGCGTGAAGGCACGGCGTTGAACACGCCGCCGGCAGGCGGCAATAAGGCGGAGGGAACCGACATCCTTCGGTACCGGTTCTGGTAGCTGATGAGTACGTGAGTGTATGGCAGAATGCACACTGATAATGGATTCGCGCCGTTATCTGACATGTGTGCCTTTGATTTCAGGACGTCCCCGACCGGAGACGTTTTTTTTTTGAGTCGGATATATGGCAGGTGAAAGTGCGAAGTGATTATGTGATTATCAGCGCCGAAAACATCTTAAGGGTTTTCACCTGTAACGAATTGCATGGCTTCAGGACACCCCCTCCCCGGATGGTGTCCTTTTTTTCAGCGCCCCTTCACGTGGTCGATAGCGAACTGCAGCGTGTCCCAGTTAAAACCGATGCCTGCATCGTGGCGGTGGTCGCAGATACGCATGGCTTCTGCAATTTCCTCCTCCGACAGACTGCCATCGAGCGACAGAAAATCATCTTCCAGCCAGAACGTCCCCATACACAGTGCATCCGGTGGGTACTGCTTCAGCCTGGCGATGAGCCCTGCCACCGTCACATCATCACGACATGCAGGACGCGATCGGCGATGTCATTCCAGCACCAGTCATCGCACTCCGGTACGGGTTCCAGCAGGGTCTGTAATTCCACGCCCGGCAGCAGGGAGAGCAGCTCCAGAACCTCCCCCAGAGAAAGTCGCTCTCCGCTGGCATCTTCACTCCTCAGGTAATGGTGATTGATTTAGACGGCAAACTCGCCGTTATCGAGTTCAATACAGGTCAGTCTGAACATGTTGTGTCCTCAGCATCCGGCACTCTCTTGCGCCGTGCCGCCACAAAAACACGGCGTAAAGCGGAGGACGCCAGGGCGACGCCGAAGCCGCAGCGCAAGCCCTTCACGGGCTGAATGCACCGTGCAGGGCGCGAACGGGTGAGGACGGAGACAACGTGAACCCTTGCGACCGCAGCGGCCGGGTTAGCGTGAAGGCACGGCGGGTAATTTTTTACGGGAGATATAAAGCGGAGGAAAAATTTCACATTAAATTAAAATGTGATTTACATCACAAAATAATACATTATAATCGCCGAAAAATTAAGCGTTTAGTTTTGACGGCAGGGATGAGATGTCACCCTGCCGTTTTTTTCTGAAGTGTACGACGAGACCGGATTTAACGCGCAGGAGCTGCACCAATACGTCTCAGCGCATCCTCTACTTCACGCAGCCCAAAAATATCTTCCGGCGGCTGCTCTTTTCCGGACAGGCTACATACCGTGAAGACGGCATTTGATGCGGATAATCTCTCGCGGAACAACGCCTGCAGTGCCACAACGACCAGCGTACGTTCGTCTCCAGTCAGTTCTTCAAGCTGCATACTGTTTCCTTCCGGTTAATGTTCATATTCATCCCCGCCCCTCTGGTTTTTTCTCGTCAAACGCCAGGAGAACCCCGAGGCCGATCAGTGAGGCATAGCAGACCTGCATCGCGATTGTCACCGGTAGTGAGATGTTATCAACCAGAACGCCAGGAACCACGACGGCCACGCCTGCCAGTATCATTCCCCTGCCGGTCTTTTTGACCCGTTCCGGCCACTGAGATTCAGGCACGTTCCGGGCGCGCAGAAAGTTATGAATGTACTGCTCTGCCTTCTGTTTAATCACTGACATGTTTTAGTCTCCGAATGCCCGTCGCATATTTTTCTTTATGCTGGTCGCTTCAGCGGATACCGGTGCGGCAGGCTCCGCTGGTTTCTCCGGCACTGCAGCCATACTCACGTCAGCCGTACCAGCCATCTGCTGAACCAGAACCTGCAATTCGCTGACCGTGCCGGGCGGTACCGGCATGCTGGCCAGCAGACGCGGCAGCTCCGGTGCGGTCGTATGCAGGGCCAGACCGGTGATAATCAGGTTTCTCAGCAGCTCTCCGCGCAGGCGGGATGACACGCCCGTCAGCACACGCTCAACCCGTTCACTGCTCCGGTCATCCTGAAGCGTCAGGGTGTAACGCCGGCGCTGGTATTCCGTCTCCGGTGACATGGCCAGAGCCGCCACGCCACCGTCAGGCTCATCAGGAAGCCCTGAGAGTGAAGACCAGGTGCCGGATACCAGCGCCATCACGGCACAAAGCCGGATGGCGCTCAGATGTCCGTCAAAGAACACCGGGATCAGCGCCGGTAAACGGACATCCGTCTGGTACATCACCGCCCCGGCGGTGGCGGCGGTCCGGATGAAGTCACCGCGCAGGGGCTGTGAGATGGTGCTGATGGTCGCCATCGCCGCGATGTCGGTGCGATCGTCGCTGTGCAGATAGAAAGAATACTGGCCGTCCGGCACGTTTAGTCCTCTTTATTGTAAAGGGCAATCTCTCTGGCCAGCGCCAGCTGCGGATCGCCGATAACCTCGATACGGTCAGGAGCCAGAGGCCAGGCCTGACGGATAGCCTCTTCAATGAGGGATGCCCCTCCCCCGACCAGGAATACCCGGTTAACGTTCCTGAAGGCCGTCAGCTCACTGGTGACACGCGCCCCCAGGGAAGTGATTGCCTCTGTAATTTTGTTCAGAACATCGTCAATTTTTCCGGCATCGTTGATCACTCGCTGCAGATACTGACGATCATTGCGGTTGCGGATGACCGTGTCAGCAATAAGCGCGCTGGTTTCGCTGTCTGCAGCCCGCAGCGCGCCTGCAGCTGCGCGGGTGACCTGTGACACGCCGACAGACGGATTGCCGTGTACCGCACTGATATCATCAAACTGTCCGACAATCACGCCGGCATCGAGCGTGGTTCCGCCGAGATCGATAATCAGGGTGGTCTCAGCGGGTCCGGGCTTCAGCTCCGCGAGACGGGAGAACGCCGCCGGCAGTGATTCCGGCATCACCTTCACGTCCGTTACGGTAAATGCCCTGCCCTTATTCAGAACCAGCTCACGCATCAGGTTTTCTCGTTTGCGTCGGATGTTCTCCTCGTTCCGCTGGCAGTCCCCGTCATAATACTCGCTCAGGGGCAGCGTCACGGTCAGGCTCACCGGCTGCGGCTCAAGTCCGCTGTTCAGCAGGGCATGATGCACGGCCAGCAGGTTGAGATCACCGTACTGGTATTCCACGTTTGTTGTCGGGATGGCATCCCGGCTGACGCTGTCCCAGGTGTATTTCAGCGTGCCCACCTGATAGTTGAACGTTGCGGCACTGAATTCCGCCACTTTCCAGCCATGCCGGAAGGAGTTAGCTGAAACCCGGGTCTGCAGCTCGTTTCCTTCAAACCATGCCAGCTTAACATTAGTTGAACCATCATCGCAGTAAATATTCATCATTATGCTCCGTCAATCAAACTCAATTTGATACATATTATAAGAGCAAAATGACAAAATAAAAGCCATATTTCTCATTATGAGTAATTTAAATATCCCAGAATGATATTAAATAGCATTTTGAGTAACTTAGGTTACTCACCCTGTTCATGAAGCAGGTGATCTGGATTATCCTCACGCTGTTAAATATACTGTATGCATAACCAGTATATTTAGACGTCAGGAGGAAAGATGAAACTGCAGCTTTTCAGCACCGGGAAAGAATTCCCGCCACAGGCCCGTCCGTTGTTTGCAGACCTGGCCAGCTGCGGTTTTCCCAGCCCTGCAGCTGACTATGTCGAGTCCGACCTGGATCTGCATGATTACTGCATACGGCATCCGAGCGCGACTTACTATCTGCGTGCCAGCGGTGACAGTATGTCCGACGGCAGCCTTTACAATGGTGATCTGCTGGTTGTGGACAGTGCAGAGAAGCCCCGGCACGGCGATATTGTTGTGGCCAGCGTGCAGGGGGAGTTTATGGTTAAACGGCTCCTGCTGACGCCACGACTGACGCTGCAGCCCATGAACGCCGCCTGGTCGCCGATTTATCCCGACCCGGACGATCTGGATATCTTTGGCGTCGTCACGCACATCATCCACCGCCCGAGGGAGATGTACTGATGTTTGCCCTGGCCGATGTGAACAGCTTTTATGCCAGCTGCGAACGTGTTTTCCGCCCGGATTTGAAAGGAAAGCCGGTTGTGGTGCTCAGTAATAACGATGGCTGCGTCATCGCAAGAAGTGCCGAGGCAAAGCCCTGGATCAAAATGGGCACGCCGTGGTTTCAGATGAAAAACGAAACGTACCCGGAAAAAATATACGCGTTCTCAAGCAACTATGAACTTTATGCCTCGATGTCAGCGCGCGTGATGAGCTGCCTGGAGGAGCTGGCCCCAAGGGTGGAACAGTATTCGATTGACGAGATGTTCCTCGACCTGACCGGCGTTGAGCACTGCATGGACCTGGAGGACTTCGGCCGGCAGCTGCGTCAGCACGTGTATGACTGTACCCGTCTGACCATCGGCGTGGGTGCCGGGCCGACGAAAACTCTGGCAAAATCAGCCCAGTGGGCCTCAAAGGAGTGGAAACAGTTTCGTGGCGTGCTCGCCCTGACCCGGGGGAATCCTCAGCGAACGCGGAAACTGCTTTCACTGCAGCCGGTCGAAGAGATCTGGGGCGTGGGAAACCGTATTGCACGCAAGCTCAATGTCCTTGGCATCAGGACCGCGCTCGATCTGGCCCTGACGAACCCGGCCTTTATCCGGAAAAATTTCTCCGTCGTTCTCGAGCGAACAGTACGCGAACTGAACGGAGAAAGCTGCATGTCACTTGAGGAAGCCCCACCAACGAAACAGCAGATTGTCTGCAGCCGCAGTTTTGGAGAGAAAATCACGGAGTACGATTCGCTCCGCCAGGCTGTCTGTCAGTACGCAGAACTGGCCTCCGAAAAGCTGCGGAAAGAGCGCCAGTATTGCCGACATATTTCCGTTTTCATCAAAACGTCTCCGTTCGCCGTTAAAGAGCCTTACTACGGCAACGTGGCCACGGAGAAACTGCTTACCCCTACTCAGGACACCCGGGACATTATTGCAGCCGCCACAACGGCTCTGGAGCGTATCTGGAAGGACGGGCACCGGTATGCCAAAGCCGGTGTGATGCTGAATGACTTCACCGCCTCCGGCGTTTCGCAGCTGCAGCTGTTCGACGAACGTCCGCCACGTCCTCACAGCGCCGAGCTGATGAAGGTTCTCGATGGCATTAATCATTCCGGGCTGGGACAGGTCTGGTTTGCCGGACGAGGGATAGCGCCATCATGGCAAATGAAACGCAATATGCTCTCCCCTGCGTACACCACCCGCTGGAAAGATATTCCCGTTGCGAGGATCAGATAAATTCTGATTTTCAGAGAGAGCCAGTAGTGCTCGCCGCAGCCGAACGACAGGGCGAAGCCCGCGAGTGAACGAGGAAGCACCAGGGGAACAAAACAAACATAATCTTCTTACGCACCGAATACAGGAATCACTGTAACAATCTCAAAATCGGTAATGTGATAGAAACTACTGAACAGAGTGGGACCATGGTCCCAATTAAATCCGGCGTGTGGAATCGATATTCCCGGTGGGGTTTGACGGGTGAGTTCTGACACGCAAGCAGGAGGTGGGACCGTGGTCCCAGTTAAATCCGATGTGTGGAATCGACATTCCGGGCGGGGTTGACGCATGAGTTCTGACACGCAAGCAGGAGGTGGGACCGTGGTCCCAGTTAAATCCGATGTGTGGAATCGACATTCCGGGCGGGGTTGACGGGTGAGTTCTGACACGCAAGCAGGAGGTGGGACCGCGGTCCCAGTTAAATCCGATGTGTGGAATCGACATTCCGGGCGGGGTTGACGGGTGAGTTCTGACACGCAAGCAGGAGGTGGGACCGCGGTCCCAGTTAAATTCGATGTGTGAAATCAGTATTCCGGGATGGGGTTACCGTCTGAGTTCTGATATGCAGGTTGAGGGGTGAACCATGGAACAAGTTAAGAAAAAGTAGCAGGAACTAGATCTTAGATTGTGGTAACAATCAGGTTGGGAGAAGAAATCAGACCTTTTTTAACAACACAGGGCAATAGTGCAGAGAATAGCTGCTCCGGATGTATATATTCCGAAGCAGCATGTAACGCATTAAGGATATTGGAAATTAATGATAACGCTCGCTTGTATCATTAAACAGGCAGAACTTTCTGTAAGTCGCGCAATATGCTTTCTATCTTCTCGATACACCCGGCAGGCAAACGAGATTTATCGAGATTAAAAATCACCTTATCGCCTTTGTATAGGGCTGTAGCACCAGGTACAAATTGATGGCGGGTATTAAGGTTAACTTTTTTACCTGATGGCTCTTTCAAAATATCCGTCAGTAAGCCAATAACTTCCTCGGATTCAAAGATTACTCCCGCTTTCTTTTGCTCATGAAGCTGTTGTGTCCGTTGCAACAATAAAGCTTCTTTTCCCGAAAATGCTTTGTACAACGCCTCCCCAGAGCGGGCGGAAAGTTCACCAGGGTGAGTAAACAGGGCAACCACTGATTTTGGCAAATGGGACGTGTTGATGCAACGCGTGATGATTTTACGGGAAATATTCTCGGCTTCTGCCAGGGCGGAGACATTGCCGCTAAATTCATTTTCCAGCCGTAGTGAATAGCGCTTGCCCCGTTCATAAGCACTGACTGGGCGGTAATCATTACCTAACCTAGATAACGACATCATCTGTTCGTCATCGAGATCGCCCACGAGAACGCGATAATCCGATGATGTCATTATGGCAGCTTTACGGCGACGACTGCCATCTGCAATCTCAATTACACCTTCTACCCGTCGTCCGAACGCAGGCGTCTGCTGACCACTCAGGAGAAAAGAGGGGATCAGATCATCAAGCGCGTCTTCGGTCAGTAGTTCCTGGTCACGTTCATTACCTGACCAGACTCTTGATGCCGTTTCAACACTCTCGCCCGGGATGGCTTCTAGAACAAATTTCACTTCCCGGCCACAAACCGGAAGCAGAATGGTATTCCCGCGGGCCATAGCTCCCACCCGTGCAATTAATGAATCAACCATCGGTGCAGCGGGTGCCGCTGACGGTTCAGTTTCGGGGCGGATATCTTTTACGGTATGTTTTGGAATGACTGGTGCACGTTTCATTATCTGATCTCCCAGCGAGGTTTAATCAGACGATCAAAAATTTCATTACAGACAGGCTCCCAGATAGACAGCGCATTTCGCCAGGCTCCTGTAGATGAGCGCTGATCGATAGCCTGCTCAAACACCGTTCGCATACGGATCTGACCTTTACCGACTTCGTCGGTCTCGCGAACAACGTTTTTCAGTACCATGCTTCCCCAGGCATCGCGGATCTGTTCTTCCATCCAGGGTGACTGTGAGCCATTGTTATTGCTGTACTTGGTCAGAAGAATTCTGACGTCAGGTTCAAAACCCTGCAGGTCCACGTTTTTTAACAGATCGCGCAGCATGTCAAAAAACTGAAGGGCAGAGGTGTAATCAAATAACTCTGCTGGCGTTGGCACGATGAGTACATCAGCAGCACAGACTACATTGATGGTACCAATACCGAGGTTCGGTGCACTGTCGATAACAATGACATCATAATCATGAGCCACCGTTTCGATGGCCAGACGAAGCATCATATGAGGTTCTGTCGGCAGTTTCCCGTTGTCAAACCTTCCCATGAGCTCTGTCTCAATGCGATGCAGGGCCAAGCATGACGGAATGATGTCGAGACCCGGCCAGCAGGTAGGTTTGACAGCATAGGCTGCATCATCGCGCTCACCAAGATAAAATGGTAGCAGTGTGTCTTCGGCATGGATATGCAAATCAGGGACCCAACCGTGGTACATGGAGGCTGTGCCCTGTGGATCGTTCCCTTCGACAAGCAGTACCCGCAGCCCTTTCAGCGCCAGATCCTGTGCCAGGTGGACAGATACCGATGTCTTATAGACGCCCCCTTTATGTGCTGCCACTGCGATGACGGGCGGAACGCTGTCATCAGGACGGCGCAGACGGGTGCCAAATACATCCCGCATATGGTTAATTTGTTCAATGGTGTAGCCCACCCGCTGCTCCACACGTCCACGCATTTCCATATCAGGATGGGGAAGGCGTCCTGCTTTTTCTGCATCACGGATTGCCTGAGAAGAAACGCCAATCAGATCGGCGGCTTCACCCACACGCCAGCGACGGGTAATTTTCCTGGCTTCCGGGCTATCATCGTTAAACTGTGCAATCGCGATAGCTTTCGTCATTTCATGACCGGCCGTAATGCACTGGTCAAGAGTTTCCATCAGTCCCATTCTCAGTTCCTTGTTATCATCTTTGCATTAATCTATTAAATCTTGGTGAAAGGCGCAAAGCAACATTAAAATTGCAAACCATCTTAAAAATTGCAAAGCTGATCAAAATGTAGCCGCATTCAGTTTAGCATCCGCCTGAAGATTGCCGCATGCTTCAGTCAATATCATCCGCTCGCCGCAGAAGGCGTGCGCACGCAGGCGCATGCGTCGAGGAAGCGGAATTACTGCATACTAACAGGGTATGGCTGACGTTCTGAAGCTAACGAAGATTCACCGGATGGATCTGAATGGTGAGGAATTGACTACAGTATGCAGATTATTGACTGCGGTATGAAGCAGAACAGGAATAGAGAAGGGTAATGAAATGTATTTTTCTGCATATCACAGTCAAGATTATTGCCTTTCAGTGTGTTGTATTACCTGGTTGTTGTACCAAGATTCATATCGTGTCATGTCAGTCGTCAATATGTACGGGGTGCTGGCAGTTATTCCATATTTCGATCCAGTAATTGATCCTTAAGGAGATCATGGTGAGATCAAAAAGAGATCCCCGGATCGTGCAGCGCCCCGCTACGCCTGAGCCCGGAGACTGTCTTCATTAACTGTGGTGTGTGGTATGTTGACTGTTGTGTGCAGGATCACCTATTGCGGTATGCAATTGTATTAACTGGGGTATGTATTTCCGTTGACTGTGATATGCGTATATACTTTCCTTTGTGGATAACCGCGGGTTAATAAAATGGCTATGGAAAATAATGAGTTACCCCTGAATCTTCAGGAGGTCAACAAGACAACGGGCGAAGTTGTTAAGCTGGATGTCAACAGCGCCAGTACTGTTCAGCCTGTTGCACTCATGAGGCTTGGTCTGTTCGTTCCTACACTGAAATCGACCTCCAGGAGTAAGACGAACCGCAAAAACGTCACGGATGCGACTGAGGAGCTCGTACAGCTGTCTATTGCCCGGAGTGAAGGGTATACCGATGTCAGGATCACCGGATCGCGCCTCGATATGGATACGGACTTCAAAGTCTGGCTTGGGATCATCCGTTCAATGTATGATTTTGGCGTCAAGGATGACACGCTCAAGCTGTCTTTTGTTGAGTTCGTTAAAATGTGTGGCTTTGACTCCCGGCGCTCTAACAAGAAAATGCGCGACAGGATCAGCAACTCCCTGTTCAAGCTGGCATCCGTAACCCTCAAGTTTCAGAGTGAAACGAAAGGGTGGACTACGCACCTAGTTCAGTCTGCCTATTACGACATCACTGCTGATGTCGTGGAGATCAGGGCAGAGCCCAAGCTATTTGAGCTTTATCAGATGGATAGACGAGTCCTGTTGCGTCTGAAGGCCATCGATGCCCTGCAGCGCAAGGAGTCCGCACAGGCACTCTATACCTACATCGAAAGCCTGCCGCAGAATCCGGCCCCAATCTCCATGAAGCGTATGCGAGACAGACTCAACCTGACGTCTAACATCTACACGCAGAACCACACGGTGCGCAAAGCTATGGCGCAGTTGAAGGATATCGGCTATCTGGATTACACCGAATTCAAACGCGGCCGGGCCACCTACTTCAGCGTTCATTACCGTAATCCGAAACTCATCAGTAGCAAGGTCGTTGTTCCCCGTGAGCCGGAAGAAGAAGTTCCTGAGCAGAACTATGACGAAGTGATTAAAGCCTTGAAGGCTGCAGGTATTGATCCTCAGAAACTGGCAAAAGCGCTCGGCAGCGTGAAACCGGAAAATGACTGAGGTATGCCGTTTTAGGGTTTGTTGACTGTGGTATGCGTTCTGCATACCACAGTCAATTTATACTGATTCATCATCTCATTTATGTTTTGCCTGCCTTGACTGCGATATGCGGATACGCCTACCGGGGTATTGATATTGACTGCGGTGTGTGAAAGAGCGGGCAGTCTGATGAACATCTTCACTGCGATATGTGTCCCTTCATCACTCAGTCAATATTGTGCGTCAGGCCGGATGCCTTGAGCCCAGTACTTTCACAAAGGGTCTTAACCCGTCGAGATCAAAGGATTCCGGGGTCAGCGTCCGGAATTCACCGATCCGCACACCAGTGTTCCAGAAAGTGGAGAACAGCATGTAATGGCGCAGATCCGGCATATAGAAGAGCAGGGCTTTTACTTCGGAGGAGAGGAGGTACGCCGGGTGTCGCCGGTAAAGGTGGCCATCCTTCTGAGTGCGACCGCGGTCGCAAAGTTGGCCCCATGGGTTCTCGGCAACAGTGAAATGCGTTCTGGTGAAATGGGGTAATGCCAGGATGAACAGGATCGGAACGAAAAGGTAAATAATGAAGAAGAGGTAAAGTGCGCTACGTGAATTCCGGCCTAGTACCCTGCCAGTTTTCATGTAACGCAAGATTAATTTATTATTGAATAAGTGGGTTTCGTTACAACTGTCTGTAAATATAGAAAAATAAAGTTATCTGATTTTCAGCATTGCAACAGCATCAGCCCCTGCCATTGAAAATTGCACACGATGCCTTGCAGTAACATCGAGCGCAAATACCTTCGTATAGACTTCCGTCGAGCTGATCGACTTGTGTCCCATCAGGCTCTGCAGCACCTTCAGCGGAATTCCGGCATACAGCATGTGCATGGCGTAGGAGTGGCGGAACGTGTGTGGCGTTACCGGTACCGAAAACGTCACCCTGTCGGCGACTGCCGCTTCAACAGCTTCATTTATCCAGGTCCTCACCGTTCTGTCTGTGATTTCCCAGATGCGTGCCTTCTCGGTTCTGCCGGTGCGCTTATTCCGGCGTTCCTGCGGTATTTTCAGCGTGGCCACCATCATCTCCAGCTGGCTGACGTACTGGGGATCGGACAGAGGGACGAGTCGGTGAGGCTGATTTCCAGCGGGTGTCCGGCCTGCAGTTCTGGCCACTTTCTCCGTGCGCTGCTTGAGGGTTGCCAGCTGCACGAACGGGTAGGGCGGTGCCAGCGAAAAATCTCCCCTTGTCAGCGCCAGCGCTTCGTTAATACGGGCGCCGGTGTTCCACAGGGTGGCCAGCAGCATCTTGCGGTGAAGATCGGGCACGTAGTGGAGCAGGGCGCTCACTTCCGGCGCCAGCAGGTATTTCGGCAGTTCGTCCTGAACGAGTGCCATCTGGCGCAGTGCCAGCGCGGCCGGATAATCGATGGCCACCGGCAGCTGAGCAGAGGAAAAGGCCCCGGTCTGGCCTGGCATTGCTGGCATCATGTTATGTCACCATGGTCAGGTAAATACTTCGCGAGCAGATACTCCAGTTCGGTGCCGATTGCTGGCACAGATTGGTATCCTGTTCAGCCGTGGTGGTGACAAACGTCCCCGTATCAAACTGAAACGAATTTTCCATTCCTGATGTTCCTGTGTTGCTGGAAAAATGTGCCGTGCTGCGCTACTGCCATACCGGATGCTTTGCACAGGTCATCACATCCCGGATAGACTGTGGTCCTGTCACCGGTGTGACCGCCCCGTTCTGCTGATCCACTTTCCAGGTGCGCACATAGCATTGTCTGCCGTCGGGAGTGAGCTGGCTGCGCACCTCGTAGAGCACGCCTTTTTCCGGTTTAAACCACGGCGTCATCACGGAGCAAATCTGATGATCTGTGGTGAAAATGGCCGGACGGAGCTGAATATAATGGCCGGCCGGCAGTGTGACCTCCATGTAATCCAGGGGCGCGTTATCTTCCGGCACGTCGGCCTTTTTGTAACCCCGGTCTGACGCCTTTGATGGGTTCCGTTCCGGATGGTCAGGATCGCGGAGGCTGCCCAGGAAAAAGGCCTGCTCGCAGCTGTCGACGCGATACACCGTCGTGCTGTCGGTAAATCCACGCACCCTGAGTTTTGCGGTGTTTTCACCTGCAGATGGCTCCTGATAAAGATGAGCCGGTTGCGGTTTCGGCAGACAGCCGCTTAGCAGTACGGCGACGACAACCATCCCGGTACGTTTAATCATAATCTTTTCCCTTACGTTAAATTATACTTCCAGCGAAATGCCCCCCGCTGAATGACTGCCGCCGCACAGCTTACCGGTCTGACCGTTTTTCTTTACTGAGAAATCCCGCCCTTAGTTACCGTTGTTCGATTGCAGCAGCTTTGGCGATCTCATCCACCGCTTCTCTGACCGAAAAGGACAGTCTGTCCTTTGGTGAAAACTGGACCCAGTAGCACATATATGAGCCATAGTTCTGGTCGGTATGACGGGGGTCATAATCTACGCTGAAGGCGTAAATCTCCCGGTTACCTAGCTCCCATTTTGTAAGCTCACAATAGCGGGTATAGAGCTCTCTGAGATCTTCAAATAAATCCCCTTCGCGGATCGGGCCAGATTCCTTCACGACCCCGCACTGATCCATAAAATGACTGACGGCGGCTTTTTTGGATTTGAATTCCTTCTGACCAATCTTCACCGGTATTGAACGTCCCATCCTGATCTCCTTTCTGGTTTGCTGGTAAATAGTCACCAAGGGTAATCATGACGCGCAGCACAATGCGCTGCGCACAGGCCTGCGTCTGTCACAAGGATGATTTTTACGTGCCGTAATTATTAACATGATGATAATAAGTAGGCATATAGAAACTCCGTTAAATTACCGGACGACCGTATCGCTGAGATCCGACTTTCTGCATATTCACAGATTTCCGGAAGTGTACCACGGCGGAGAAATAAGCGCAGCGGCAGTAACCCCGGGGCGGGCCTGGCCGGATCCCCAGTGGCAGACTGCCGTTAAGCCCTCGTCATTCCTCAATATAGGTCATAAAACCGTTTCGTTTCACGGAAATTTTCGGGGGGATTTCTGAAGATCCGGAACTACCTTTTTTCGGATCTCCGCTGAAAAAGAGAGAACTGTGGATATGTGTGACATATCCATATGTCCGGCATCTGCATAGGCCTGACATACACATATCCGCACCATCTGCATATGTTGCATCTATACATATGCTGAGCATCTGCCTATACTGAACACATGCACACACCCGGTGCAATGAACAACATTCCAGATATGCATTACATATCCACACTTACCCGGGAGAGGATCATGAGAACCGTTTCCATTTTTAAAAACGGCAATAACCGCGCCATCCGTCTGCCCCGCGATCTGGATTTTGAGGGGGTGAGCGAGCTGGAGATCGTCCGGGAAGGGGACCGCATCATCCTGCGTCCCGTCCGGCCGACCTGGGGCTCGTTCGCACAGCCCGAAAAAGCCGATCCGGACTTTATGGCGGAGCGCGGGGACGTTGTCAGCGACGAAGGACGGGTTAACCTGTGAACAGGATCTATATGCTCGACACGAACATCTGCTCGTTCATCATGCGCGAGCAGCCTGAAGCGGTGCTGAAGCGCCTGGAGCAGGCGGTGCTTGCCGGCGATCGGATTGTGGTCCCGGCCATCACCTGGGCCGAGATTTCTCTGGCCGCCCGGGAGTCAGGACCAGCTGCTCAGCAGCTGGTGGATGCCTTCGCTGCCCGCCTCGATGCCATCCTGCCCTGGGACCGTGCCGCGGTGGACGCCACCACGGAGATTAGGGTGGCGCTGCACCTCGCCGGCACGCCGATCGGCCCGAATGACGCGGCGATCGCCGGGCACGCTATCGCGGCCGGCGCCGTGCTGGTGACGAATAATACAAGAGAGTTTGAGCGGGTGCCGGATCTGGTGCTTGAAGACTGGATGAAGTAACGGAGTCAGGCCATTATCCGGCGGCCTGACTGAACCGCCCCGGTTTTCCGGGAGAGTATTTTGGTTGGGAACTCAGGCTGCCAGATCCTTATTCCCGATGGAAGCATAATATGCCTGTTCGGCTTCTGCCGGTGGGATATGCCCCAGCCTTTCCAGCAACCGGCGATTGTTGTACCAGTCCACCCACGCCAGCGTCGCCAGCTCAACCTCTGCACGGCTTTTCCCGCTTTGCCTGTGTATCACCTCCGCTTTGTACAGGCCGTTGATGCTTTCGGCCATCGCGTTATCATAAGAGTCACCCGTGCTTCCCGTTGAAGCCAGAAGCTCCGCCTCCTGCAACCGCTGTGTGTATGCCAGCGACACGTACTGTGAACCTTTGTCGCTGTGATGGATGGTGCCTGATGGCCGGCGGGCCCACAGCGCCTGCTCCAGCGCATCCAGCACGAACGTGGTTTCCATCGATGACGACACCCGCCAGCCCACGATGGCTCCGGCGAACACGTCGATGATGAACGCCACATACGCGAAGCCCTGCCAGGTACTCACGTATGTGAAGTCTGCTACCCAAAGCTGATTGGGACGCTCTGCCACGAACTGACGGTTGACCCGGTCGCCTGCCGCAGCTTCTTTCCGGCTGACGGTGGTCCGGACCTTTTTGCCCCGGCGCACCCCGGCAAGCCCCATGGTTTTCATCAGTCGCGCGATGGTGCATCGGGCCACGCTGAAGCCCTCCCGCAGCAGCTGGCGCCAGACCTTGCGAACACTATAGACGCTGTGGTTTTCGTCGTACACGCGCTGTATCTCCTGCTTCAGTTGTTCATCACGCTGGTCGCGATGGCTGCGTCTGTCAGGATGCAGCTGATATCCACGGTGGCGGTAGTATGAAGACGGGGCGATATCCAGCTCATGGCATACCGGTCCGACCCCGTATTCATCGCTCAGGGTATCCACCAGGAGGGCTATTTTTTCCAGAGGCGGTCGAACTCCGCCTTCGCAAAATAAGCTGAGGCCTGTCGCAGGATATCATTGCTGCGCCGTAGCTCGCGGTTCTCCCGCTCCAGCTCTTTCAGACGCTGACGCTCAGTGGTGGTGAGGCCACCATCACCGCCACCGGCATCACGTTCATACTGACGCAGCCAGATACGCAGGGTCTCCGGCGTACAGCCGATTTTAGGGGCGATGGAACTGATGGCCGCCCACTGCGAGTCATAGTCATTCTGGCTTTCAATAACCATACGAACGGCCCGCTGACGAATCTCAGGGGAAAAGCGAGTATTTTTAGTCATCCTGTTTACCTCTCTCAAGGAGATTAGTCTCCAGGATTCCCGGGGCGGTTCAGACAGTAATTAAGCGATGTTATGCATATTCCTTCTGGTGCTAACAGTGATGCTTACCTCAACGAAGACGGGCGCATCATGGAAGCGGCCTGCATGGCGCGTGCCCGGCGAAAAATCCACGTCGTGGATGCCCGCACGCCGACCGACATCACAACCGAAGCCCTGAAGCGTACAGTAAAGCTGTCTACCATCGAGGCGGAGATATAACCGCAGCCGGTAGCCGGCACCTCTCTGCTCCGCTGACAGAACGCAAAAAGTATACGGGGACTCTCTGCTCCCCCGGACACCTGCGTCGTTCTTCAGGGAACACGCAGACAATGACAGAGAATATGTCGGTCTGTGGAGAGCGTTCTTAATGCCATTTCCAGGGAAAAAAAGAACCCCATTCGCCGGTATTTTGTTATATAGCTGTTTCTCAGTTTCTCGCAATCAAACGCATGGATAACGGGCAATGGACTATTTTCTTTTGTGATATAATACACAGACATCACCACTCCTTATGATTCAGGCTCAGCAGAGGGTTCTGCCGGTGGCAATCCATCCCCTTACTGATACTGTTCTTTGCGTATTATGTGGATTAACTCAATACCTGCCAGTATCGTCTGCAACCGGCGAAATAACGTAAATCCCGGCATCAGCTTTATCCGGCGTTTGATATTCCGGAGGTTCTGCTAAACCAGATTGTTCAGATATTTGCTTTGCCTGACGGTGAACATTTCTTCATCAGATTTACCGGCATTAAGTGTGACCAGCGCCGCCGTGTTGGCGCCGCTTTTATCAATGGTCACCACTTCAGGCTCATCGTGGTGTCGGATAGCCTTGCGAAAGAAACGCAGGCTGCTGCGACATCCCGCTTAGCCGTCAGCAGAAAGTCGATGGTCTGGCCTGCCGTATCGACTGCCCGGTACAGATATTTCCGCAGGCCTTTGATTTTGATACAGGTTTCGTCCATTAGCCAGCACCGTACGTGGAATACTCAACGATAATCTCACTCTCTGCGCCATTATCTTCTCCAGATTTTGCAGGCTGAGTGAGTAAGCCAGATACCAGCGAATATCCTGAGCAATAATATCAACAGGATAGTGCAGACGTTTGAAGGCTTTTCGGATCAGCTGCATAGTCAGGTAACCTCGAAAAAAGCAGCATGTTATCTGACGACTTCTTAATGCAGCAGAGCCGTTTCCGGATGACGACAACACACACCTTATCAGTCACAGCCCTGGCTATACTTCGCCACAACAGATGCTGGATCCAGACGTTTATCAAAGCGTTCAAACCGCGCAGCCCCAGCCAGAGTGAACTGAAGCCGAGATCCACTGCCGGTTTCCCTTTCCCCCCAGCGGGCGTGATTGTACCAATTAAATATCCGGCCTTCCCGACAATCAGTATCCACAAAAGGACACTCATTACAATCGGCATATTTCTGATGACTCAGACGCGTTTTCCATCCCGGGCCACTCGGGCATCCACCTCCTACGGAACAGGCTCAGACAGACGAGTGAGAGCGGCGAACCATGCCGGGAGCATGACGATAAAGGGTGCTGCGGCGGGATGTTCCCCCCAGAACAGGCCCCTCATACACGGTCGCGACCAGGGTCCTGTCAGGGGGGGAGAACCCTGCTCACACCCGCCGGGATATTTCTGTAAACGTCTGTCATATCATGGGCTGTGGTACTCATGGCTTCAGGTTCGGATTACGATGGAGTATCCGCAAAAAGGTTTCATATCCTTCTTTTTTAAGAAGATAATCAAGATATCCAATGGCTTTCAGCTTACTCAGAGCCCCTCTGATGACTTTATTCTGATCACTTATCCGGTTCGTTAACATCAGCCGGGCTCGCAGGCGGCTGAAAGAGACATCGGCGGGTTTTTCCGGCAGACTTGCCAGGTATGTATATAGCGCCTGTGCAGCTTCCTGCCGGGGGAGCGCATTGAGGGGTTTTTTGCGTAACAGCGTGAGATAGTCTGCCCGGTACAGCTCCCATAATTTACTGTCAGCCTCTAGCTCTACAGTATCGTCCCCGGCATTGAACCGGCCGGTTTTGAGCAGACCGGTCACATACACACTTTCTGAACCTATCGTGCTGAGCGTAATTGTCTTTCCGCGGATCCTGGTGAGCGAATCCCGGACGCTGACGCGCAGGCGGGAGTCGATGCGCTTCGACGAAATCTGGCAAAACGCGGCGAACTCCCGGAATGACAGCTGAACGGTATTGCCGACAAGACCATAACGGGAAAAGGCATGAATGACCCCCATCCAGACCTTCAGGTCTGTCGAAATATTCAGCCGGGGTCCCGTAATCATGATGTTTGTGTAACCCTCGGATCGGGACAGCTCCAGAGAAGATAATATCTCACTGGCATCAACGACTTCCTCTGGCTGACCGCATTTGTTTGCAGGCACGAAGATCCCCAGTCGCATTAATGCGGCAGGCTGAACACTTGAGCTTCCTGTTACTGTTAGTACTTTTCCATCACCCGTATCAGAACCAGAAATAACATCAGGCAGTAATAAATTGGTTTTATTCGTCTTTTTCATTTTATCCACAGTCATTTCTGTTGGTTTCCCGGGGCAACGGTTTTTCCCGCTACAGCTCCCTTTTCTGCCCGTTACAGCTCCCTTTTTCCCCGTTACAGCTCCCTTTTTTCCCGCTACAGCTCCCTTTTTTCCCGCTACAGCTCCCCGCGACCCGGTTCCAGGCCAGAGATGGCGCGGGCTGTAGCCGACGGGGATCTGTTGGGTTCTATAGGGATCTGTATGGGATCTCTCTGGGATCGGTTAAGCGTATATGTGGATAACTGTGTCTGTCGCCTTCATACCAGACAACAGACTGACGGGACCATATACCGGCGGTGAACAGACATAGCGATGAGTCTGCGCAGACTGAAAAAGGAGCCGGCGGGACGAGTTGATACAAATCAATTTTAATTAACCTTTAAAGAATGAAAATGGTTGATGCAGATCATGATAAACGGATAGATACGGGAATATTTCCGCACTTACTGATATTAGCCTGATATTTCTGTCATCCGGGGCTTTCACACAGACAGTCATATTTCCTGAAAGTCAGGCTACGGTCAGCATGCATAACGGTTCATTCACATTTTATGTTACAAGGGGGAAACAGTGTAAGTAAAAACAAAATCCGGAATAAAAATTATTGCGTATAGTAAAAAGATTATGGATAATTACGATCGCGTCCGTCAAGACCAAGACAGGTCCTTTATATAGGTTTCAGCACACCATGATTTTTATCATTAATGACATACTAATGTTTAATAGTGATACCGGGACACTGTCAACATCAGCCCCGGACAATGACGCCTCCCCGATTGTCCTGACGCTGACGGCATCTCGGCTATTACAACTACTGCTGACACATCAGGGAGAAATACTTTCCAGAGATTTTTTAATGGAAAATGCATGGACAAAATATAACTTTAAACCATCAAACGCCAGTCTGAACAATAACATCGCGATTTTACGAAAATCACTCAACAGCCTTGGTGCCGAAGATGATTTAATTATCACGCACCCTAAAATGGGTATAGAGTTACAGTGCAACATCAGTGTTATTGATGATACCCTCTGTCCCCCTGAAAGATCGAGCATTGCAGGAAGGATAACCCCGAGCGTTATCGTTATTTTTTGTCTTATCACTTTGCTTGCCATTGCAACCCTGTTCATCCGCAGCAAGCCCGGAGACGTCAGCCCTTACAAATCAATCGGAAGGATTGACAGTTGCTCGTTATATCTAATAAGAACATCCAGAGCAGTTTCTCTTGATTTTGTTAAAAAAAACATAGCGAATCTAAACATAAACTGTAAAAACACGATAAAAGATCTTTATTTCGATGTGGATGGCGTGGACCGGGCCAGAGCAAAAAACCTGTTTGTCTTTGCCTGCGTAAGAGCAGAAAAGGATAAGTATGTTTCATGTGAGAATTTTATTCTCTATACCGAGAGATCATCATTATGAAGCAGTTATTCAGAATCAGAAAATTTGCGGTGACGAACCTTATTTTAATCTTGGCATCAGTGTTATCAATCGTACTGTTCATTTACCTGTCTTTTTTTAGGATATTGCCCTCACATATTAAATGTGAGGGCAATGTCACTATGTCTGTGGACTATGAAAATGTAAATGCTTCTGTTGATGCAGCTGTTCAGTTTATCCCGAGGGATAAGCATGAAGGGGTATTAAAAATTACCGGCACCCTGTCCAGAGGAGGGAACACCACAGATATTCATCGTACCTATGCCGTCTGGTTTAACAACATAGATAAATTTAACTATGAAGTAAAAGTAAAAAACGAAATAATTCATCAGGCGGACGGTGTTGCTGACGATTTCTTTTACCATGCTTTTTTCCCTGAAAAGATAGGCGAGCTGTTTATGGTGTCAGTGACAAAAGTGAACGCGAATTCAGTACTGGTTGAAGGACTTGCTTATCCCTATTTTATTTGTGTTCTCGACCGTAACCTTTCCTGACGACAAGCACGTACCTGCTCCCCCTTCCGGAAATCTTCTGCAGGTAACGGCTGTCCGGGCTTCATTATTTTCAGTCTCAGTGTATGCCGGCGTTTACCTCCCCCTCATCAAAACCTTCTGACAGAAACGCTGGCAGTCTGGTATACCGGACTGCTCGTGGCGAAAGTCCCTGGCCAAAAAATCAGACATCCTTCCCTTCCGGTGAGCAGGACTTTCTGAAAACCCTGTCGTCGACGGAACGTGTCGTTACCGTCAGGAAGGCGCCAGCGCCTCTCTGACACATGAATGATCCTGAAACTTACAGCAGCCTGGTGGATAAAATAATTCAATATCAGTCTGCATATTTCCAGGGGGGTATATAACCTGAATTATAATTTTTTATAATTCAATGCATGCACCCACTGGACTGTATTGCGTCCCTTATTTTGCCCTGTGTATTATAGCAGGCATGCAGGTAAGTTTGTGTAATGCAGCCAAAGAGAATTCATATATTATCCAGGGCTGCACAAGTAAAAGATCACGTTCTCCATTCGTTGGAACCGGCTTTATTTTCTGTTAACGTCAACCGGGTCCGGATACGCCTGGGGAGCTTAAATACAGGAATAGTACCATGTCTGTGATGAAATTTTGCTCTTTGACCTTTCCGCTTGATGCTTATGAGACGCTGTACCTCCGCTTTTTACCCTATTTAATCAGAAAGCCTTTAAGCAGGAATGAACGGTGTAAGTTCAGAAGCTCTGAAAACCTGTTCTTTCTGGTTTCCGGGGGGGTTTGTGTGGTCAGTCACGGCTTTTCCAGCGTACTGAAAAGCCCGTTTATCTATGGGCTGGTCGGCTGCCTTGGTTTCAGTTCCGAGCTGCATATCCGGGCATGTCATGACACCGCGTTGTATAGTATTGGCACCCGACAGGCATTGCACATTATCCAGTCAGAAGGATTATGGAGAGAGGTATGCTGTGTTATTACCTACAACAAGATGCTGCTTGATTTTGTTCATTCCAGTATGAGAAATCCTTCTGTATCCGCCCGCTTTCGGATCGCCAAAGCCATTGAAACTATTTTCCATCTTCAAAATAAGCATAATATGAAACCCTTTCTTGCCAAGGAAATTATGTCCCTGACGCTCCTGTCCCGGAGTGTGGTGATGAAAAATTTATCCTTTCTGAAGGAAAGTAATATTATTGATATCAGCAAAGGACACTTAACATGCCTGAATGAAGAAAAACTTAATGATCTTCTCTGGCATCCTGAACCAAAAAATAGATCCTTCTGATAATATTGTGTTTTTCACTACACTGTCGGTTGTCAGTGTAGTGGCTCCTCCCGGACACTGGGCGCCACTCTTTTTAGGAGAGTGGGGTCCGTGACTTTCAACCTCTGATGGTGCCACCAAAGGATAGTTTGCCCCTGGCTGTCACTGTTGCTGAGGCGGGCAGCACCCCTGTCCTGACTTACATCAACGATTACGGGGGACGGGTACCGTTAAGTTTCCGCTGTGGAGGGGGGCACTGCACCGTGGTTCCAGATAAGAAGGCGTAACAGGCCTGGCGCTGCTGGCGCGAATCCGTTTGCGGAGGAGGAAGAGGGGGGAATGAGCATGACACAGACCACAGAAAATGACAGACAACAGCTATTCCGGCAGAAAAATGACGGTACGCGACAACTTTTGATGTTGATCATACATCAGATGTTTATGCTGTGGCGGTCTCCGGTTGTACTGGCTGCATGGCCTGGTAACCTGGATATAGAGGGCGCTCCTGGCATGTTGTATGTCCACGGCACCTTAACGGAAAGTGCCTGCCGGTTGGGGATGAACAGCCTGTACCAGGATATTGTCCTGGAGGACACCGGTAAAGGACAGTTGCAGTATGTCGGGATGCAGGGGACACCGGTCAGGTTTACATTGCGGCTTGAAGACTGCCTGTACAGCCTGGCCGGAAGTAAGGATCCACGCACAGGCTGGCGGATCCGGGATGACTCCACTCCGGCGCTTGTAAAAGCGTCGGGGTTCTCCGGACTGGGGCTGACCACCGCACAGGGCGAGCATGTCCGACCGGGCGACCAGGAGAGGCCGTTATTACTGACACCGGGGCAGAATGTACTGAACTATGTTATCACGCCGGAACAGACATCTGCCGCTCTGGGGGCCGGCAGCTACCGGGCTGTCATTGATTTTTATCTGAGCTATGACTGAGATGATCTCCATGTGGAAAACCACAGTCTGTGGGCGAATGATCCTCGCCTGGTGTGCAGCACTGGCTGCCCTGCCTTTGGTGGCAACCGGTGCCAGCTTCCCTTCCACAAACGTCAGGGTAACGGTGACCGTTGTGACCGCCGCATGCATTCTGGACCCGAATGATACGACGATTTCACTGGATTTAAAAAACATCATAAGCCGGGATTTGCAGACAGGTCGTAAACAACAGAGACAGCCGTTTGTCCTTCACCTGAAGGACTGTGATCCCAGAGTCAAAAACACTGTTGTCGTTACCATGAAGACAGAGAACGAAATTAATGGGCTGATACTCTCATCAGCCAGGGGGATCGCTGTGGGTCTGGAGACGATGGAGGGGACTCCGGTGTCTGTTGACGATCATTTGCTTTAACAACGGGTGATAACGATATCTCGCTGATGGCGTATGTGACCGCCACCAGTAAAGACTTTAGCCTGGGCCCGTTCAGGGCTTCTGCAAGTTTCACACTGAGCTATCCATGACCAGGTGACCGGGATGCTGTCTTTCGCAGGCTCAGCCTGCAAGCTGCCGAAGGCCAGGGAGTGGTTTAGTTCTGGTTACGGCAGACAAACGCTGGTGCAGGTGTCTGGCCTGTATTAAAACGGGTACGTCCGGAAGGTTGCGAGTGTGTCAACCCGGCGGAAGGCCTCTCTGTGGCATATTGCTGACCGCGATACCGGTGAGCGTGATTATTTTCCCCAAACGTGATGATGCTTACGACAGGTGGCGAGAGCATCGCCCCGATTTTTGACCTGGGCGGCTCTGAGACTCATCTGGATAACATCATACTGACGGGAAGAATGGCGCTGCGTTTTGACTGCCCGGGAACAGGTTATCCCTCTGAAGGGCCACGGCGGTCCAGGACTGAGAACAACCATCAGGAAGAAGCGGACCGATGACTCCCGTCAGTGATCAGGTTTGTTCAGGATCAGCATCCATGTTCTGGCGGGCATCAAAGCGCTACGGGATACCGGAAAAACGTCACAGGGAAGCCATCCGGCGATCAGCCGTGGAGATCCCGTTGCCAGGATATTAAATCATTGATCAAAACTGGGAGAAATAAATGCTGTTTCGAAATCGACTGGTTCAGGGGAGGCGAATTCTGACGATGATGCCTCTGCTGATTACAACGGGACTTGTTGTACCGACAGGGGGGCGAATGCAAATGGAGGCAGTGGGGTATGGAATAAAATATCCCGTTCAAGCGTTCAGGGGAAATACCATGGGCCGTCAGGGGGAAGGGTAAATATTACGATCCCTGATATGCCCCTGGGCTGTCTATGGTGGGGCGATTTGTTATGGTTCTGGTCAGTACGTCCCACGCTTTCGGGCCCATCGCGCATTTTATCTTCTGGGGAATGTAACGATAGAGAATTATAACATAAGTCATGGAGATATCAGTAATGACAATGACTGGAGTGCTGTTGGGGGTTATGACGGACTGCGGGTGCTACAGCGCGACATTGCTTCTGATCGGCTGTTAGGGTACGGACCTATGACGTGCAATGAGACGGGGGGGCAACGATGTTTTACGAGGGATATCCGGCGCCAGCACTGCAACTGTCTTTCATGTTACCTCCCCTGACGCCCGGACTTCACACGGGGACTCTTGCCCTGCGTCTTGGGATAGCCTCAGCTGATGATGACACCAATTTTCATTTTATGGAGCCGACTACCAGGGTACTGGGAGGAATTTCAGGGAATGTTTTGGTGGATCTAAACGTGACTGTCACGTCCTCCTGTGGCCTGACCCAGCCTGATATCGTCCTTGATCACGGAACTGTATCATCCAGGGACATCACGACGTCTGTCGCGTCAGCCAGACTCAGCGTCCAGTGTGATGCCGATACGACAGTTTACCTGACAATCAAAGAGCCTGTTGTGAAGATGACCAACGGGCTTGAAAGCAGGCTGACATGGCCCGATGGTATAACCAGACAAGAGATAAAGGCTGTAGCAGGGGTGCCGACGAGTGTGCCACTCCAGTCGGCTCTCCAGACAACGGGAACCATCGCTGCCGGCACTTACTCTGGGTCAACGGTGGTAGAGTTATCGTTTCAGTAATGGAATTCTGATGACAGGTATGCCATGGACAGTGCGGGGGTACTGAAGTACGGACGTGATGATAGCACATGCCTGAACGGGAATTTTGTTTTCAGAAATAGCTTTGCGACACAGAGCCTGCACATAAATTTGTGTAATCGCCTGATTTTGATATGTTCAGTCCAACATTAAAAGCAGATTAATTTATGGACGAAAACAGTTGCAGGCTCTGGCTAATGAACTGGCCAAAAATCTTAAAATACCCGAAGATCTCAGCCTGTTCGTCGCCTGCTGAAAAAAATCAGCGTTGAGACGGCTCTCAACGCCGAAATGACGCACCATCCTGGCTACGATAAAAATCAGTCTATTGCACAAAGACCGTTAGCACAGGCGATGGTGCGCGGGAACTTCGTACCCCACGCGATCGGGACGGCTCCTTCGACCCCCTGTTTCGGCCCGCTGGCTACGAGTCTTCTTTCCACCCAACCGGGTGACGGAAAACAATATGGTAGCAGCCGGGATTTTGCTGTCTCAACAGGTCTGGTTCCGCATCAGTACAACTCTGGAGGGAGGGCTATCCTGCAGGGCAACAGTAAGCGGGGAAATAAAAGGCTGCGGGCTTGCTGGTTCAGTGCGACCGTGTATATTTGAGAATGCCGGAGAATCGGACTGGCAAACAAACTTCCCAGAACAGCCCGGGCGATGGCAACCCGACAGCTGTCCTTTGAGGTATAATTAACGTATCTGTTTACATTTATGAGCAGCGGCTTACTTTGTTTTTGCGAATGCTGGTCACTGATGATATTAACGTCTAACCGGCCTGACGAAAAACCTGTGGTCAGGAATTGCAGTTAAAATGCCGCTCAAATTTTATAAGGTTCGTCAGGTGCGGAACTCATCGGGCGCAGGCATACAGCCTATTCAGACGCCGGATAGATTCATTCAGGCCACAATAACTTCAACATCAGTGTCGCAAAACGGGAATGACCATCGATTCCTAACCATGAAAAGCTGCGCCTGTACGCGAGCCTGGAAATTGTTCCCTGGTGTATCCGGGGAGACGGTGATCGTTCTGGATTATCATCCATTTCCCGCTACTATAGTTGTATAGTAGGACCCCATGCTGTTGTTATCCATTGTGATTGTTTATGGAGCTTCCGCCTCCCTGAGGCGGTTTTTTTTTGACACAAAGGATCGCGGTCCCGGGTTGTAAAGGTCGTCCGGGAAGTATTAATGGCATCCCATAACCAGGATGCCGGACAGCATTTTTTATTCCCTGAAAGGGGGGCGAGTCCGTCAAGGTGGTGTAAATTCAGTTACAGCCTTCCGGTCCGGTAACGGGCCTGTTATGCACTGAGTGGCAGCGCGTCGATTACTTCGGTTTCAGCGGGCTGGTCTATCTCCGCCATGCTGTGTTGCGGCATGGTAGCGGTTCTGCAGCGGCCATTCTTCGTTCTGCTCCGTCAGTACCGCACCCAGTAGCCGCATGATGCTCTCTTCGTTGGGGAAGGTATCCACCACGTCGGCACGACGCTTCACCTCTTTGTTCAGGCGCTCCAGCGTGTTGGTCGAGTGGATTTTCACCCGGTGCGCTTTCGGGAAGCCGAAGTATGCCAGCACGTCAGCCTCCGCTTCATCCATCATCACCGTGACCGCCGGGTTGCTCTTCTCCAGCTGGCCGGCAACTTCACGCCAGGTGGCATGGGCGCTTTTCTCGTCGGTCTGCACGAACACCTGCTGCAGTGCGGCACGGACCACCGACTGGTTCGCCCATGCTGACAGCAGGTACTGGCGCACGTTCACGTCGCCCCCGCGCCTGCTGGTAATTACCGCTAACGCAGGGGGTAATTCGCGCTCATTTCCGGGTAATTATTAATATATAACAGTAAGTTGGCGCCGCTGTTATTGAACTTTCCGCTGATGGCCTTCAGACTGCGCCCCGGCCCGGCACTTGTAATATTGGTTCATCTCTTTGTCCTGATATTCGCTGCCGGGCACCTCCCGTGAGGGTGCGGTCATTCCGCCCCGGGCAGGGCTTTTTTCTGCTTTTATCTCACCTCCCTCGCGCACCGGTCTGCTGACCGGTGCGTCCTGCAGGGCCGGTGACCGATGCGAAGGGTAACCCGGTGCCGGGCGTGAAGGTGACCTTCAGCGCCGGTAACGACGTGCCCGTCACGGCCGTGAACGACGGCACGACGGACGGTAACGGTCTTGCCACCGCGACGCTGACGAACACGAAGGCGGGCGTGACGACGGTCTCCGCGACCATCGGGGACAGCAGCCAGACCGTGGACACCACCTTCGTGGCGGATACCCCGGACAGCGGAAGGTCGTCGCTGACAGCGACCCCGGACACCATCACGGCGAACGGTACCGATGTGTCAGCGGTCACCCTGACCCTGAAGGACGCGCACGACAACGCGGTGAGCGGTCAGACGGTGACCTTTGCCAGCAGCCTGGCGGGGACCAGGGTGGGGGACGTGACCGACAACGGTAACGGCACCTACACGGCGGACCTGACCGGGACCGCGGCGGGCGAGACCAGCGTGACGGCCACCGTGGGCGGCAGCGCCTTCGGCGTGGCCGCGGCGAAGGTCACCCTGACGTCGCCATCACCCGAGCCGGTACCGGAATCCACCACGCTTGCCGTTAACGGTGCAACATTTGCTGCTAGCAGTCACTTCCCGACTACAGGCTTTACCGGGGCTAAATTCCAGGTGCTGCTGAGCGGGAGTGCATCGAATAACAGTAATTACAACTGGAGTGCTGACCAGGGGTGGGTGAGCGTGGATGCCAGTGGTAACGTATCCTTTACCGGGACGGCAACAAGCGGAACCAAAACAGTGACGATTACTGCCACACCGAAGGCGGGCGGAGCACCTCTGACCTATACCTTTACCGTCAGTAAGTGGTTTGTGAATAACAGGAACAACACCATGAACTGGGGTACAGCTGATGAATATTGCTCTTTCCGCGGTGGCCTGCCAACAGTAGCGGACTTAACTTCTGTTGGTTCAACAAGAGGTGTTGGTTCGTTGTGGGCTGAGTGGGGACGTTTAGATACGGCCTATTCAGGCTCGGGGTTCCTCGGCAGCCTCTACTGGACGTCGGCCGACAACGGTGCCGGCTACTACTACTACGTCAACCTGGGCAATGGCGGCGTCGGCTACAGCTACGATACGTCCGGCATCTATGTTGTGTGTCGTCAGGATCTTTAACCTTTAGCTTTTAATCTTTAAATTTGTTTTTTGTCGTTCAGGTCAGCGCCTTCGGGCGCTGACCAAAAAACGCAAAGGAGTTATCATGAACATTCAGGATAAAATTATTTTAAGTGAACGCTCCGGTAAGCTTTCATTGATACGTGAAGGAATGTTTTTACGCTGTTATGAGCAGTCTTTATTTTTATTTATAACTAACTACCGGGGCGATTTACATGTTTCTTTAAGGCAATTTAAAAATCTTGATGGGCGCCTTGTGGTTTATGGCGGATTCCCTGCCTCACAATTAAAAAAATATTTACCTGAAGCACAGGAAACTGACTGGGGGTATGAAATTGATTGTGAAATCGTCTGCAGCGAGCGCTATCAGGCCTGGTTCAAAAAAACCACACAGAGCCTACCCGCACCTGAAGAAAAGGATGATCAGTTTAATAAGACAGAAGTAAGCGAAAAGGTTTTTTATTTTAATTGTGAGCTGTGTCAGTTTCTTGAATCCTGGAGCCCAGGGAAATTTCCTCGTTCTGTAGATGATGGCTTTATAATGACTGTGAAGAAAGCACTAAATGAGATGGAGTAAATCTGCTGTAATTTGGACTGTATTGCGCAGCAGTACAGGGGGGCGTGATGGCCTGTACAGCCACGGCAGTACAGAAAAACGCTACGAAAGAAGACCGACCCACTCCACGGCTTTATTAAAAAAGGCGTTACAAAGGGGGTAAGCGTCACATTCATACCGTCTTTTATTTTTGCCCGCGTTTCCTACCATGGACACTTTCGCGAACATGGACACTACCGTGGACAAAAATACGCCTTACAACAGAAGACCCTGGATCTTCACTGCGCTGAGCCTTCGGTTTAATGAGGCTCTGACTTACCGTGAAATTGCGGAGCAACTGAACATTAGCTCATCAGCCATACATAAGATGTTTACTCGCTTCCGACGCACCGGTATTAACTGGCCATTGCCGGAGGAATATACCCCTGAACGTCTGGAGGAAGAGCTTTATGCCTTCAATCTTGAGACAAATCTTCCTGTAAAAAAACGCCGCCCGGACTGGCCTCTGGAATTTAAAATTCGGATGGCGGATCTGACCCTGCAACCAGACGCCCGTGTGGCTCAGATTGCGCGTGAGCATGGTATTAACGATAACCTGCTGTTTAACTGGCGCAATCTGCATCGTCAGGGGCTGCTGGATCCTGCCAACAGAGCGGCGCTTATTCCGATTACGATGGAGCCTGTTCCCCCTCCGCCCAGGCAAAACGGTGTCGTATCAGCAGATATACCACCGGTTATCAGTTGCAGACTGACGTTGCCAGGTGGAAGCCTCAACCTGACCGGCCCGTTGACTCCTGAACTTCTGCGCGCCCTGATCATCGAGCTCAGGGATGGTGAGTCATGATTAGCTTTCCGGCAGGCTCGCGCATCTGGCTGGTTGCTGGCGTGACAGATATGCGCTGTAGCTTCAACGGGCTGGCAGCGAAAGTACAGAACACACTGCGCACCGACCCGTTCAGCGGCCATCTGTTTATCTTCCGCGGGCGGCGGGGCGACATGATAAAGGTTCTGTGGGCGGACCGGGACGGCCTGTGCCTGTTTACCAAACGTCTGGAACGTGGCCGCTTCGTCTGGCCGGTGACCCGTGACGGCAAAATCCACCTGACGCCTGCACAGCTGTCCATGTTGCTGGAAGGTATTAACTGGAAGCGCCCGCAGCGTACGGAACGCGCTGGCTTGCGTATATAACCTGCTGTAAAGTGGGGCTATGGACGCCTCATATCCCGATGAAAACGCCCGGCTCAGGGCGCTGCTGCAGGAGCAGCAAACGACTATCCGCAAAATGGCGGAGTATAACCGCCTGCTCTCACAGCGGGTGGCGGCGTACGCCAGCGAAATTAACAGGCTGAAGGCGCTGGTCGCTAAGCTTCAGCGTATGCAGTTCGGCAAGAGCTCCGAAAAACTGCGAGAGAAAACACAGCGCCAGGTGCGCGAGGCAGAGGAGCGCATCAGCGCCCTGCAGGAGGAGATGGCAGAGGTGCTGGGCGAGCAGCACGACCCGGTACTCCCGCAGCCGCTGCGCCAGTCATCTTCCCGCAAACCGCTGCCGGCATCGCTTCCCCGCGAAACCCGCACGCTGCCGCCGGCAGAAACCGACTGCCCGGAATGCGGCGGCGAGCTCACTGCTCTGGGCTGCGACGTGTCGGAGCAGCTGGAACTCATCAGCAGCGCCTTTAAGGTTATCGAAACGCAGCGGCCGAAGCTGGCCTGCTACAGCTGTGACCACATCGCACAGGCCCCCATGCCTTCAAAACCCATCGAGCGCAGCTATGCAGGTCCCGGTCTGCTGGCGCGCATCGTCACGGCGAAGTTCGCCGAACATACACCTCACTATCGTCAGTCAGAGATATACCGTCGCCAGGGCGTGGAGCTGAGCCGTGCCACGCTGGGGCGCTGGTCCGGCGCGGTCAGTGAGCTGCTGGAGCCGCTGTACGACCTGCTGCGCCAGTACGTGCTGATGCCGGGCAAGGTGCATACCGACGATATCCCGGTACCGGTTCAGGAGCCGGGCAGCGGTAAAACCCGCACGGCCCGGCTGTGGGTCTACGTACGGGATGACCGTAATGCGGGGTCACAGCTCCCGGCGGCGGTATGGTTCGCGTACTCGCCGGACCGGAAAGGTGTGCATCCGCAGCAACATCTTGCCGGGTACAGCGGCATCCTGCAGGCGGACGCATACGGTGGCTACAACGCACTGTACAAAGACGGGCGCATCACGGAAGCGGCCTGCATGGCCCATGCGCGGCGAAAAATCCACGACGTGCATGTCCGAACCCCGACCGATATCACAACCGAAGCGCTGAAGCGCATCGGGGAACTGTATGCAATCGAGGCGGAGATACGCGGCAGCCCTGCACAGGAGCGGCTGGCGGTACGAAAAGAGCAGACGGTTCTGCTGATGCAGTCGCTGTATGGCTGGAAAACAGGCTGCGTGACCTGCTGCCGTGGAAAACCGATCTCACATCTGCATAGGCGTCAATACGGTCTCGATGTGACGCTTACGTTTTTTATCAAACCGCAAACGAGGTAGCTTGCTGCAGAAGGTGTATGAGATCCTGGAAATGGAAGCGCGGAAAAAACCGGAGCAGCCTGGCTTCGCGGCGCTGATGAAGGAATTTCTGCGCACAGACCCGTACAAATGCATTCTGTGCGGCAACCGGCTGCGCTTTGTCAGCGCTCAGGCCGGCAGACACGCGTCGGAATTAGTGGCAGAAAGGCAGCATCACATTGACCGGAAACGATGGCTTCTGGCACAGGCTGCAGGATAGGTTCGCCTGAAAAATGGGTTTCAGGTTAAAAGTGCACCGAAAACCGCATTTTATCGGCATAAGTGGCATTAGTACACGCCATCAGTACACTCCCGAAGACTATGTTCATTGTCAGGAAATTTTTAAAACGATGATTCATTTTCCTAACCATGTACGGTACGCCGTGACACGGTGCGTAGCATCGGCGCGGGGCGCTGTATCTGCGCGTTTGAGCGGCTGAAGCCGCGAATTACGGGGCGGGTAACTGAAACGGTCAGTGACAAAAATCCCCCCGCTTATGGGGGGAACCTGAGAAATTAGTGGCTGGATTTGCTGAGAGTGAACTGTAACCCGGCCACTGCTGCAAGTTGTGCCAGTGTTGTGATGGTCGGGTTTCCGCCCGGGGACAATGCACGGTAGATACTCTGACGGGCAAGGCCAGATTTTTTAGCGGCTTCGGAAATCCCCCCTCGCGCCTCGATTACCTGACGTAACGCAACAAGAAAACCGCCTAAGCCACCAGACTCATTAATTTCTTCCAGGGCATTAGCAAGATATGCGTTTGCATAATCAGGATCAGCGCGTAGTTCTTCAATCATGGCGGCGTTGTGATCAACTGCTGCCGGATAATCATTTTTGCTAATCAGCGACTTCACATTTTTGGTGGCTGTCATTTTTTTGGCCTCTTTTTAAAATCTTGCAGATAACTAACGGCTTTATCTAAATCGGCTGTTTGCGTTTTTTTGTTCCCGCCAATTAGCAGGAGAATTATTTCACCATCTTCGATTGAATAATAAACCCTGTAGCCGGGACCATAATCAACTCGTAATTCCCAGACATCATCCCTTTCGAATTTATGATCTCCAAAATTACCGCCCATAGCGCGGGCAATTCTGGAATCCACTTTTAACGCAGCGGTCTGATCTTTACGTCTTAATTTTTTCATCCAGTCGGTGTATGGAACCTCACCGTTTTCTGTCTGGTATCGTTTCGCCGTGTAAGGCATCTTGCCGCCCTCGCTCCCTTAACCTGTGCATATTGTCTCTTATAAGAGACAAGTGGTCAATATAAATCGTCTCTTATAAGTGACGGTTTATATTGTGGCTGTGTGCCTTCCCCGAACAGGGCAGCCTGGCGGCTGCAAATTGAAAACCCCGCCATCGGTCATCCCCGTCGTTGCCGCTGATAAGCTTTCACAGCGTGAATGGGACTGGATTAAGCTGATGAAGCCCATGGACCCGCCGCCGGCAATGGTCGCCAGCGCTATACTGGAGCACCGCCACGATGCTGCAGCTCTCAGCCGCCTGCAGGACACCGGGAATTAATCTGCCCCGTGGTTTCCGGTTTCAGCCCCCGTCCGCTCAAAAAACTGTCCACGGCTAACCAGTGCTGGACGTCTTTCCTCGACGCCGGTGGTCTGCGCGATATCGAAGTCGAAGCCGTCACCAAAATGCTCGCCTGCGGTAACCGCATCAGCGGCGTGAAGGAATATGGCTGCGATAATCCCGGCTACCGGACCGGAAGGCTGTAACTGAATTTACACCACCTTGACGGACTCGACCCCTCCAGCAGCTGAAAAAATGGTTCTTCCTGACAGAGACCCAGCTCCCGTCGCAACCGAATGAAAAATAACTAGATGTTTGGAAATAATTTAAATACAGCTTAAAAAAGAAGAGAAATCCAATTCTCCGGGGGATCGAACAATGGCAAACACCAAACGACTCCCTTTGTGATAACATGTTTATTCAGCACGGAATACGCATATGTATGGATAAAAGGATGGCACTAAGGGCTGGAGTTGTACTGTTGTTGCTGGCGTTCAGCAGCCAGGCTCGTGATATGCAGAACATTACCCATAGCGGTGTGCTGAAGGTTGGGGTCCCGGGGGACTACGCACCACTGGCCTTTCATAACAAGGCCGGGGAACTGCTTGGCTATGATATTGATATGGCCAGAGATCTCGGTAAAACACTGGGGCTCAGAGTGAATTTCGTCCAGACCAGTTGGCCGACACTCTCTGCCGATTTGAAAGCTGATAGATTTGATATTGCCATGGGCGGCGTCACCCGCACACAAGAGCGGGAAAAGACGTTCGCTCTGAGCCAGCCCGTAGTCGCCAATGGGAAAATTGCCCTGTCTAACTGCCAGGTCGCACCGTTGCTCAGAAGCCTGAAGCAAATTGACCGTCCTGAGGTAAAGGTGGTGGTCAACCCTGGGGGAACTAATCAGAGCTATGTGGATAAGTATATTAAGCATGCGCAGATTATTCGGGTGAAGAACAACGTGGATAATCTGCAGGCACTGAGGGATAAAACTGCCGACATGATGGTTACCGACCTTATTGAAGGCATCTGGTATCAGGAGCAGGAGTCGGGAGTATTCTGCGTGGCAACGAAACAGACGCTACCAGGTACGGAGAGCTATAAGGTTTATATGATGAGTAAGGGTAATCCGCAGTTGCTGGATAAAACTAATCAGTGGCTGATGAAACGGGATCACACCGTACTCAAGCACAAGTGGAAAATAGCAGAGTAAGTTAACTACACCTTCGCTGAGGCTACCTGGACGCAGTCGCTGCAGGACTGGCTGCTCAGCCACGTCAGGATGCTGGAGTTCATGGTTAGGAAAATGAATCATCGTTTTAAAAATATCCTGACCATGAAAACCGCTATCAGAAACGCAGTGATGACGTGAGGCCGTGTGAGTTATGGCAATAAAATGCTGTTTCCGTCGCATTTTTAACCTGAAGCCCGTTTTTCAGGCGAACCTATCCTGCAGTCTGGGCCAGAAGCCATCGTTTCCGGTCAATGTGATGCTGCCTTTCAGCCACTAAATCCGTGGCGTGTCTTCCGACCTGCGCGCCGGTAAAACGCAGCCGGTTACCGCACAGGATGCATTTGTACGGGTCCGTACGCAGGAACGCTTTCATCAGCGCGGCGAAGCCCGGCTGCTCCGGTTTTTTCCGCGCCTCCATCTGCAGGGCTTCGTACACCTTCGGCAGCAGCTCTCCCCGCTTCCGGTTGGACAAAAAGCCATAGTGGCGCACCATTTTAAAATGCCTGGCCGGCACGTGGCTGATATAGCGCCCGATCATCTCCTCCTGGGTCAGCGTCTGCTGCCGGTGCTGCTGCGTACGGTGGTCGTAAGAGTGGTGCACCACGGCGCCGCCGCCGTAGTGCCTGAGCTTCGCCGCCGACACCGGCGGCCGCTTCAGGTAGCGACCCAGGTATTTGACGCTCCGCCAGGCGCCGCGGGTCTTCTTCGCGAAGTGGACCTTCCAGCGGCGTCCGTACTGTGACTGCAGATACCGCTCCCACTGCTTTTTGTCGCGGATGTGCCCCAGCCCGGGCAGACCGCCGGGATTTATCAGGTCATAGCTGTGGCGCAGCAGCCGGATGACCGCCCCGCGCCAGATTTCCTCCACGGGCTGCTTCTTAAAGAAAAGTCTGCGCCAGACGCCGTGCTTAACATCCAGCCCGCCGCGGGTGACGGACAGATGAATATGCGGATGCTGGTTGAGCTGGCGGCCGTACGTATGCAGGGCGCAGAAGATGCCGACCTCCACGCCCTGTTTACGGGCCCACCGGAGCATGGCGCGGGTGGCGGCGCGGAACAGCGCGTTGAGCAGGGGCCAGTTGTTGTTAAAAAAGGGCCACAGCAGGTGGGGCATGGTGAAGGTGATGTGCTGCCAGTCGCAGTCGGGCAGAATGTGGCTCTGCTGCGAGACCCACTGCTCGGTGGCTTTAAAACCGCAGGAGCTGCACGCTTTTGACTTGCAACTCTGGCAGAAGAAGCGGGAGTGGGTGCAGTCTGCCGATGCGCAACAGTAGCGGCGAACGCCCATGCTGGCGGTGCCGCAGGCGAGCATGCGCTCAACGCAGAGACGGGTCCACGGGGTCACGCTGTCGCCGAACTTATTGATGAACAAATTCCAGCCGTCATCGACGGTGAAAAGCAGTCTGGCAGGGCGCGGAATATACATACCGCAGAGTATAAAGCCGGGCTCAGGGCATGCAAACCCTCGGAACCGCGAAGCGGTGACGCTCGCCCTGTAAGGGCGCTATGTTCGGCGCCACAAATTCGGGGATAAAAATGATCGACCTGACAGCAGAACAGCGACAATTAGCGAAAATAGTCCATGACTACGCCAGCCGGTTTCCTCTGACAGAGGACGGGGATGCACAATTATTACAGGGTTGTTATGACTACCTGGAGGCGTTTAAACGAGTGATGGACAGCGCATCAAAGGTGCAGATGGACTACATCTGCCAGCAATATCCTGGATATTTTCGCTTTGCGAAATGGATGGAGCGACTGGCTCAGGGTATTGCGGATGGAGTTATCGAGGTTCCGAAAGATCACTAAAAATGGTAGGTCGGAAATTTCGGCGGTTCCGGCGGAGAACCCCATGATCCGGGGGGGGGGGGCCCGCCCGCAGCCCGGTACACCGGCGGCAGTTTTCCCCTGCACACCCGGTTAGCCAGAAAGCCAATGTTTCAATTTCCTGTGCGTCAGGTCCGCTGTCCCTGTGGACACACACCTTTTCATTGAACCTTTTGCCCCCGCCCCTACCATTAACCTCATGCATTAAAGGGATTTATACCTCAAACCCTGGTGGCACGGGCGTCCTTCCCGGTGCTGACATTCTCCGTAAAATACTCTGCCGGACACTATGTAATGAATACAGGCTTGATTAAAACCGCCGCCAGACTCTGCCTGGTGGCCCAGCTGACCAGCGTCTCCCCCGGGGTCATATTGCCCCTGTCAGCCATGGCTGCCCCCCCCTCTTCTCCCTCTGTCCGGGGGGATGCTCAGACACTGGTATACACCCTGCAGCCCGGGGAGTCCGTTTCCTCCGTGGCCGCACGCCACGGCCTGACCGTGGCGGCGCTGAAAAAACTCAACCAGCTCCGCACCTTCAGCAGGCCCTTTGAGCAGCTCGCTACCGGGGACGAGATTGACGTTCCTGCCATGAAGGCCGGTCCCGGGCGTGAGCCGGCCACTGCCGCCGCGCAGGATGACCCTGCCGCCTTCTGGGCCGGCACTGCCTCCACCGCCGGACAGATGCTGCAGGGCGGGGACACCACCCGCGCCGCCGCCGGCATGGCCCGCAGCATGGCCACCGGCGCTGCCACAACGGAGATAGAGAAGTGGCTCAGCCGCGCCGGCTCCGCCCGGGTCAGCCTGGCAGCGGACGAAAAATTCTCCCTCAGCGAGGCGTCCGCTGACGCCCTGGTGTCGCTGTATGACACCCCTGACTGGCTGGCGTTCACCCAGCTCGGGTACCGGCACAGGGATGACCGCCACACCGTTAACCTCGGGGCCGGATTGCGCACCTTCCGGGGTGGCTGGATGTACGGGGTGAACGCCTTCCTCGACAACGACCTGACCGGGCGCAACCGCCGCCTCGGGCTGGGTGCCGAGGCGTGGACCGACTACCTGCGGCTCTCCGCCAACGGCTACCGCGGATTAACGGGCTGGCATCAGTCCCGTGACCTGGCCGACTATGACGAGCGGCCGGCAGACGGTTTTGACATGCGGATGGAGGGCTGGCTGCCGGCGTACCCGCAGCTGGGCGGGAAGCTGATGTATGAGCAGTACCGCGGCAACGAGGTGGCGCTGTTCGGTAAGGACGAGCGTCAGAAGGACCCGAAAGCCGTCACTGCGGGGGTGAGCTACACCCCGGTGCCGCTGGTCACCCTGGGGGCGGAGCACCGGCAGGGCCAGGGCGGACACAGCGACGCGCGGTTCAGCGTGGGCTTCAGCTGGCGTCCGGGCACGCCGTGGGCAGACCAGGTCAACCCGGCTGCGGTGGGGCTGAGCCGGACGCTGGCGTCGGGCCGCTATGACCTGGTGGAGCGCAACAACAACATTGTGCTGGAGTACAAAAAGCAGACGCTTATCCGCCTGTCGCTGCCGGAGACCCTGGCGGGTAAGGCGGGGAGTACGGACACGCTGACCGCGACGGTGACGTCACGTTATGGGGTGAGCGGGATTGACTGGGAGTACGGCGAAGTGCTGGCCGCGGGCGGCCGGGTGAGCGAGGTGAATAAAAACAGCCTGCAGATAACCTACCCGCCGTACCAGGCGGCGGCACGCGGGGCGGAAAGCAACGTGTACCGCATCAGCGCGGTGGCCCGTGACGGGCAGGGTAACGCCTCGGCGCGCCGGACGACGACGATAACGGTCCGGGAGCCGGAGGCGGCCATCGCCCGGGGCGACCTGGCGGTGACGCGGGACAACGCGGCGGCGAACGGAACGGACGCCAACGCCGTGCAGGCGAAGGTGACCGATGCGAAGGGTAACCCGGTGCCGGGCGTGAAGGTGACCTTCAGCGCCGGTAACGGGGCTGCCATCACGGCGGTCAGCGACGGCGCGACGGACGGTAACGGTCTTGCCACCGCGACGCTGACGAACACGAAGGCGGGCGTGACGACGGTCTCCGCGACCATCGGGGACAGCAGCCAGACCGTGAACACCACCTTTAAGGCGGACAGCGGCACGGCGACCATCAGCGCCGGTAACCTGACGGTGACCACCGATAACGCGAAAGCCAACGGCACGGCCACCAACGCGGTGAAAGCTATCGTAACGGATGCCAGCGGCAACCTGGTTTCCGGTGTGGCAGTGACCTTTACCGCCACCAACGGCGCCACCATTACCACCGCTTCCGCCACCACTGACGCCGACGGTATCGCCACCACCACGCTGACCAACACCACGGCCGGCAAGGCGAAAGTGACCGCCACGGTGAACGGTAACAGCCAGACGGTCGACACCACCTTTGTGGCCGACGGCGGCACGGCAACCATCAGCGCCGATAACCTGACGGCGACCACTGATAACGCGAAAGCCAACGGCACGGCCACCAACGCGGTGAAAGCTATCGTAACGGATGCCAGCGGCAACCTGGTTTCCGGTGTGGCAGTGACCTTTACCGCCACCAATGGCGCCACCATTACCACCGCTTCCGCCACCACTGATGCCGACGGTATCGCCACCACCACGCTGACCAACACCACGGCCGGCAAGGCGAAAGTGACCGCCACGGTGAACGGTAACAGCCAGACGGTCGACACCACCTTCGTGGCGGATACCCCGGACAGCGGAAGGTCGTCGCTGACAGCGACCCCGGACACCATCACGGCGGACGGCACCAGCGTGTCGGTCATCACTCTGACCCTGAAGGATGCGCAGGGCAACCTGATTAAGGACCGCAGCGACGTGGAGTTTGTCAGCAGCCTGGCAAACAGCGCCGTGGGTACCGTCACGAACAAGGCGGACGGCACCTACACCGCGAACCTGACCGGGACCGCGGCGGGCGAGACCAGCGTGACGGTCACCCTGGACGGCAGCGCCTTCGGCGTGGCAGCGGCGAAGGTCACCCTGACGTCGCCACCACCCGAGCCGGTACCGGAATCCACCAAGCTTGCCGTTAACGGTGCAACATTTGCTGCTAGCAGTCACTTCCCGACTACAGGCTTTACCAGGGCAAAATTCCAGGTGTTGCTGAGCGGGGATTCATCGCATAACGGTGATTACACCTGGAGTGCTGACCAGGGGTGGGTGAGCGTGGATGCCAGTGGTAACGTATCCTTTACCGGGACGGCAACAAGCGGAACCAAAACAGTGACGATTACTGCCACACCGAAGGCGGGCGGAGCACCTCTGACCTATACCTTTACCGTCAGTAAGTGGTTTGTGAATAACGGGAGCAACATCATGAACTGGGGTACAGCTGATGAATATTGCTCTTCCCGCGGTGGCCTGCCAACAAGAGCGGACTTAACTTTTGGTTATTCAACAAGAGGTGTTGGTTCGTTGTGGCCTGAGTGGGGACGTCCAACAGCAGGGGCCTATTCAGGCTCGGGGTTCATCCTCGGCCCCTACTGGACGTCGACCGACGGCGGTGTCGGCAACCACTACTTCGTCCACCTGCACGATGGCACCGCCTACAGCTACAGCGATACGAACAGCTACAATGTTGTGTGTCGTCAGGGTCTTTAACCTTTAGCTTTTAATCTTTAAATTTGTTTTTTGTCGTTCAGTTCAGCGCCTTCGGGCGCTGAACTGAAAAAACGCAAAGGAGTTATCATGAATATTCAGGATAAAATTATTTTAAGTGAACGCCCCGGTAAGCTTTCATTGATACGTGAAGGAATGTTTTTGCGATGTTATGAGGAGTCTTTGTTTGTGCTGTTGCGGGATGAATACCGGTGATGCCTCTAATTGGTTGAATCTGCTATACAGTGCGGTTCTCTCATGGCCAGCGTTAACGCCCGTTGTCAGTCTGCTCAGGTTTACCGCCATGATCAGAACCCTAAAGGCTATGACAGATTTCGCTGCCGTGACTGCCATCGCGTGTTTCAGCTCACTTACGCTTGTGGAGCCCGTAAGCCGGGCGTTAAAGAGCAAATCACCGAAACTGGGGCAGTTATGACCGGGAGGTGCCGAAGGATAAACATCTGACCGGCAAAATATTCACCCAGCGCATTGAGCGTAATAACCTGACGCTCTGCACCCGCATTAAGCGTCTGGCTCGTAACATGATCTGCTTCTCGCACCCGGTTGAGCTCCACGAAAAAGTCATCGGCGCGTTTATCGAAAAATACATGTTCTACTGATTGGAAATCATTACCATTTCTATCTCATATTTTACATGATGGATTTTTAATAATCTAATGGTAAAATATAAAAGTTGAACTTAAAAAGCAGCCAGCTCCTGATAGGAACATAAATATGTTGGTACGTAATACCTTGATTGAAGCATTGCCGTTACGTGCAAAAAGTGGTTCCGTAGGCTTAGTACTTAGTCTTGAAGGTGCACGTTACTATGTATTTCATAGTCGTCAATCCAGAGACCAGATTGTTAGTAATAACCTCCAAAAGAAAATTGCATTACATCATGAGTTATTACATGGCAATACACCTTATAATGATGCACAGGGTCAGAAGAAATACCAGGAACTTTTTCCTTTCGCCAGGGATATTGCTGCTCAAACATATATAGATCCTGAAGGACGGCATGCAGAGGAGTCAATGATTGAAGACTGGAATAAAATTGTGCAAGATTTTTATCTTGTACGGGGTCGTCTCCCCAGAAAAGCAGATGTCTTTCTGAATTTTTGTCCATGCCAAACCCGTAATAGAAATCCAAGCCCTGCCAGGGCTTTAGACAATATTAACTATCCTATTTCTTGTCATGAAAAACTAAAGCAATTTTGCCTCACAGGAAACCGCTTAAAAATGAAATGGTCAATATACTATGAGCAGCAGTTCCAAGATGCTCCGATCCTAAATATTAATTTCTGTAACCTTAAGGTTATGAGATTACCGCCGGGAATTGCTATGCCTGTCTAAATAAATGTCGCCCGGCCTGGGTTCTGTGCATGGTTTCACAACCTGCTCTCGGTGCATGATAAAGATAGCCGGCCTTTTGTTAGTAAGCGTCGTTAAATCCCCACAGTGTTCGGTCGTGGGGTTTAAGGTAGGGTGATTTTCCAGGGCAGCAGCGTGTCCCAGTCGATGACGTCGTCCGGCGATTTCAGCGCCGTCAGCAACGCATGCAGATAGTCGTACGGATTCAGCCCATTGATGCGGTCGCTTTCTACCAGGCTGAACAGCAGGGCGCTCGCATGAGCGCCAGCTTCCGTATTGGCAAACATCCAGTTCTTACGCCCGATGACGAACGGCTTTATGGCGCACTCCGCCCGGTTGTTGTGTGTGCCTTGCAAGGCACGATCTTTCCGTCGGTGAAAGTCCGACCCGGCTAACTATCGCCCCGGCCGGAAGTACAGGGGGCGGTCCAGGAGGTAACAAATGGGCTGAAGCTCTCCCTTAAACGGCTTCTTAAGGAAGTCAACGGGTTATGCGGGCCGTAACGTGAGTGAACACAGAGCAGGCCTCGATGGTTAGGAATCTGAATCGCTTCTTTTCGGATGACTTAGCCATGGAAGGCGATACGACCCATACCTGTTACGGCGCGGATCAACATGAGTTTTGTGATAAAAATGCCATCTTCGCCGGATTTCTAACCTGAAACCCATTTTTCAGGCGCACCGATCCAGCTCAGGCATCCGCAACCATCGTTTTTTCGCCATCTGATGCAGCCTGTCTGAGAGCATTTTTGCGGCGTGCTCACCCGCCATGGCGCCGGCAAAACGCAGCCGACCTTTGCAGAGGATGCACTGGTACGGATCCGTGCCCAGGAAGCCTTTCATCAGCACCGCGAACCCGGGGTGTTTCGGTTTCTCCCGTACCGTCATTTCCAGCGCTTCGTAAACCTTCGGCAGCAGCGAGCCCCGCTTGCGGTTGGCCAGAAAGCCGGAGTAGCGCACCATCTTAAAATGCTGCGCCGGAACGTGGCTGATATAGCGCCCGATCATCTCTTCCTGGCTCAGCGTCTGGCGCTTATGCTTTCCCGTGCGGTGATCGAGGTAGTGGTGGACCACCGCGCCGCCGGCGTAGTGTCGCAGCCGTGAAGCCGACACCGGCGGTCGTTTCAGGTAGCGTCCGAGGTATTTAACGCTGTGCCAGGCTCCCCGGGTCTTCTTCGCGAAGTGTACCTTCTAGTGCCGGCCATACTGTGCCTTCAGGTAGCGCCGCCACTGGGGCTCATCGCGGATGTGGCCCAGGCCCGGCAGGGTGCCGGGACTGACACGCTCATAGCTGCCGCGCAGCAGGCGGATAACGGCACCCCGCCAGATTTCCTCAACGGCCTTCTTTTTGAAGAAAAGGCTGCGCCAGGCGCCGTGCTTAACGTCAAGTCCACCGCGAGTGACGGAAACGTGGATATGTGGGTGCTGATTCAGCTGCCGACCATAGGTGTGAAGGGCGCAGAAGATACCCACTTCGATGCCCTGCCGGCGCGCCCACTTAAGCATGGCCCGGGTGGCACAGCGGAACAGCTCGTTGAGCAGGGGCCAGTTATTGCTGAAAAAGGGCCACAGCAGGTGTGGCATGGTAAAGGTGATGTGCTGCCATTCGCAGTCGGGCAGGACGTGCTGTTGCTCAGCGATCCACTGCTCGGTGGACTTCATGCCGCAGGCACTGCAGGCCTTTGACTTGCAGCTCTGGCAGAAGAAGCGGGAGTGTGTGCAGTCCGGCGAGGCGCAGCAGTAGCGGCGTAAGCCCATGGCGCAGGTCCCGCAGGCGAGTATGCGCTCAACGCAGAGGCGGGTCCACTGGCTGATGCTGTCGCCGTGTTTTTCGAGGTAGCGGTTCCAGCCGTCATCGACGGTGAAAAGAAGTTTAGCGGGACGGGGGATATGCATGGAGCAGAGTATAAAGCGGAGCTGCGGTCATGCAAATACCCGAAGCTGCGCAGCAGCGCCGCTCACGCCACAGGCGTGCTACGTTCAGAAATTAGTGGCTGGATTTGCTGAGAGTGAACTGTAACCCGGCCACTGCTGCAAGTTGTGCCAGTGTTGTGATGGTCGGGTTCCCGTTCGGGGACAATGCACGGTAGATACTCTGACGGGCAAGGCCAGATTTTTTAGCGGCTTCGGAAATCCCCCCTCGCGCCTCAATTACCTGACGTAACGCAACAAGAAAACCGCCTAAGCCACCAGACTCATTAATTTCTTCCAGGGCATTAGCAAGATAAGCGTTTGCATAATCAGGATCAGCGCGTAGTTCTTTAATCATGGCGGCGTTGTGATCAACTGCTGCCGGATAATCATTTTTGCTAATCAGCGACTTCACATTTTTGGTGGCTGTCATTTTTTTGACCTCTTTTTAAAATCTTGCAGATAACTAACGGCTTTATCTAAATCGGCTGTTTGCGTTTTTTTGTTCCCGCCAATCAGCAGGAGAATTATTTCACCATCTTCGATTGAGTAATAAACCCTGTAGCCGGGACCATAATCAACTCGTAATTCCCAGACACCATCCCTTTCGAATTTATGATCTCCAAAATTACCGCCCATAGCGCGGGCAATTCTGGAATCCACTTTTAACGCAGCGGTCTGATCTTTACGTCTTAATTTTTTCATCCAGTCGGTGTATGGAACCTCACCGTTTTCTGTCTGATATCGTTTCGCCGTGTAAGGCATCTTGCCGCCCTCGCTCCCTTAACCTGTGTACATTGTCTCCTATAAGTGACGGGCAGTCAATATAAACTGTCTCTTATAAGTGACGGTTTATATTGTGGCTATGTGCCTTCCCCGAACCATCGAAACAAGTACTGTATAAGTATGCATCACAGCAACTCCTCATACGCACTCAGTGGGCGATGCTCCACCATGCTGACCTGCTGCCAGAGCGGGGCATGATGTTCCGGCACCGTTTGCCAGCCAGATGATGCTGAACAGAGGCGGTGTGATGCCATCTGCTGCTCATTACTGTAGATCCGCAACTCATCATCCAGCGATATGCGTATTGGAGAGCATGAAAACCTTGGGGCAATCATCGAATAAGCCGCCGGCTGGGGTTAAAATCACCAGCATTCTTTCATAACCATCCTCGTTATCCAGCAATGAAGAGCTATGTCATCCAGGATTTTTCATGCTCTCGATTGCGTATTACCACTCACAGAGACCGCCTAATAACATTATCAAAGACCGGCTGATAACATTTTGCTGGATCGTCAAATAAATGACGTTCTACATGATGGTAGTTGCTCGCGGAGTGCCGGATTCAGACTGATATGCCCATGTTTCTCCATCGCCGGAATAAGCTGGGGCAGTAACGCTCTGAGCCGCTTGCCGCATAAGCGATCTGAAGCTTCCCAGAGGACAATCAGAGCCTGTTGAGAGGCTGCGCCATAAATCGAACGAGCCGTGGCTAAGCGACTCTGTTGGCTACTGTTAGTGACAGCCCCATTCAGTAACCGGATTGCTGATTTACGATGGTACCCGCTGATCAGAATGAACTCTTCGAGGATCCTTGTTTTCTCTGCCTTACTGGCTGCCTGATAACGTGTTTTCAGCGCCCGCAGCAGTTGGCGACAGGTATCCATAGGCAACAATACATTGCTCATAGGTGCACCTTTAGCTGATTATTTATCACTCAACCAAAGTAACAATTTTGGTGAGGCAACAGTGCGCGTTAGGTAACAAAAATGCTGAGTCAATGCGCCGCTGGCTCCTGGGCTATCTGTTTGCTCTGGCGGCCGACAATCTGCTGTACGCCGCAGGGAAGCGCGGACTCACCATCGGTATTTTCGGCGCCCTGCACACCTACGGTCGCCAGCTTAACTGGAACTGCCATCTGCACCTGTCGTGGACCACGGGAGGAATAAACCCGCACGGGGACTGGAAAAAGATGTCGTTCGTGCTGCCGAAGGTAAGGGAACGGTGGATATGGAACGTACGTCAGTTCCTGCTGTCGGCCTGGGGGTCCCTGTCCCTGCCACCGTCGCTGGCCCACATCCGTGATTATGATGAATGGAAACGCCTGATACTCAGCCTGGGGAAAAATGAGCAGGGAGAGGATTACTGGCACGTCTATTTTGCGAAACCGACGAAAAATGCGCGTCAGACGGCAAAGTATCTGGGCCGTTATCTGAAGAAACCGCCGGTGGCGGGTGCCAGGCTGGCACACTATGACGGAGGCAGTCGCATCAGCCTTCGTTTCCTGGATCACCGGACGGTGCACTACGACACGCTGGAGTTAAATCAGCAGGAGATGATATTGCGGCTGATACAGCACATCCCGGAGAAGCATTTCAGGATGATACAGTATTTTGGCTTTCTGGCGAACCGTGTGGTGGGAAAGTTGCTGCCGTTAGTGAAAAAAGCACTGGGACAGGAAGAAAGCCCGGCGGTGAAACAAATCACCTTCGCGGCTCTGAGTCAGGGTCTGCTGAATGTGGATCCGTTCAGGTGCATCCTGTGCGGAGGTCGGATGGTATACAGTCGGGCACTGGCGGCGGTGCTACTGGCGGTCCTGGTGGATAATGCCAGGGATATCGCGCGAATGCGGTTTGTGGGCTGATGCAGGGAAGATCCGTCCGGTGGCAGATGTTCCGGGCAAAAAACCGCCAGTCAGCTCAATAAACAACCACTGAATTTCGTCCCCGAAACAGGAAAGGTCAGTTTTTTCACCTCTGAGCCCCTGGTGTTATGAGGCCTCAAAAAGTTTGAAATTTCTAGACGTTAAATATCACGTCCAGTATGATTTTATGTGTATTTATTAATTATGATATTCCTTGACGGTTTTCCGGCGCACAGATCCGATTTTGGCTATGTCGGATCTTAAGGTTAGAGCCGGGTTAGGTAGTAATTCCTCGCATTCTTTCGATCGACAATGTCTTCTAAAGGACATTAATTTTTAAGCAACCCGCCCCACCCTCGATTAAAATGAAAGCCTCATTAATACCATCGCTTGATGTTATTTTTGAATTCTCTTCCGCAGGAGGAACAGACCTGCATAAATTCATTTTCGCCTTATTACACCCGAGCAAAATGACCGTTAAAGAAATAATGTGCCCCACTGGTTTTTATAAAGAGAGTAACTCATGGCTGCAATAATAATGGATTCATGCAATTATACCCGGCGGGGGCTGGCAGGTTATCTTTCATCATGGGGATGGGAAGAAAAAGAGATTTATGCCATTGACAATGTGAATGACCTAATACTGCCTTTTGCAGGCAGTCAGCCATCTGTCGTATTCCTTAATGAAGATTTTTTTGTTCATAGCCAGGAGCAATGCCTGAAAATAAAAAATATAATTATTCAGAACCCCGGAGTGCTGTTTATTGTGTTTATAACCCATGAAAATATTCACTGGAATAACTGTCTGCGCATAAAAACCAACTTACTGGCATGCTCGAAAATAATTAAAATAGCATCTCTTGATGCTGTCTACCGATTATTCTTAAGAGGAAAAAGACAACATTTTAATGACATTAATATACCAATCCTTTCCCTGAAAAGGGACGAATTGTTTCTACTGAAAAAATGGATGGCCGGTTTTGATGTTAATCAGATAGCTGCTCACATGGCTGTTACACCTAAAGCGGTATATACGCACAAGTACGGCATTAGAGCAAAATTTGAGACACACAGCACCCAGGTAGTGTATCACATTTATCGATTAATAGAGCGCATCGTTTACTCATCAGCAAACTCATCTCATTCGGTGGTCAGAACAGGAACGATATCGTCACTGAAAATGGCCGGCACAGGTGGGATGGTACATCAACAAGATGACGATAACGCTGACGCCTGGTGGGTTGAGTTCATTAAGGTGGTGTAAACTCAGTTACTGCCTTCCGGTCTGGTAATGGGCCTGTTATACGCTGAGTGACAGCGCTTTGTTCACTTCTGTTTCAACGCTCTGGTCTATCTCCGCCATGCTGTGCTGAGGCAGGTAGCTGTTCTGCAGCAGTATTCTTCGTTCTGCTCTGCCCCCGTTACTTTATTCGTACCCCTTATACCAGGGGGGTTAGCCAGCCAGACCCGGCATGATTACTGCCCCCAGTCGTCCATGATCCGGGGGGGATGCCCCCCCCGCAGCCCGGTACACCGGCGGCAGTTTTCCCCTGCACACCCGGTTAGCCAGAAAGCCAATGTTTCAATTTCCTGTGCGTCAGGTCCGCTGTCCCTGTGGACACACACCTTTTCATTGAACCTTTTGCCCCCGCCCCTACCATTAACCTCATGCGTTAAAGGGATTTATACCTCAAACCCTGGTGGCACGGGCGTCCTTCCCGGTGCTGACATTCTCCGTAAAATACTCTGCCGGACACTATGTAATGAATACAGGCTTGATTAAAACCGCCGCCAGACTCTGTCTGGTGGCCCAGTTGACGGGGATACTGACCGGGACACTGGTGCCGGTGGCGTCCCTGGCAAAAGGCACCGTGCCGGCCCACACGCTGACCGCCCCGCGGACCACTCCCCACACTCTCGGGGAAGGTGAGAGCGTTTCCTCCGTGGCCGCACGCCACGGCCTGACCGTGGCGGCGCTGAAAAAACTCAACCAGCTCCGCACCTTCAGCAGGCCCTTTGAGCAGCTCGCTACCGGGGACGAGATTGACGTGCCCGTGATGAAGGCCGGTCCCGGGCGTGAGCCGGCCACTGCCGCCGCGCAGGATGACCCTGCCGCCTTCTGGGCCGGCACTGCCTCCACCGCCGGACAGATGCTGCAGGGCGGGGACACCACCCGCGCCGCCGCCGGCATGGCCCGCAGCATGGCCACCGGCGCTGCCTCGACGGAGATAGAGAAGTGGCTCAGCCGCGCCGGCTCCGCACGGGTCAGTCTGGCAGCGGACGAAAAATTCTCCCTCAGCGAGGCGTCCGCTGACGCCCTGGTGTCGCTGTATGACACCCCTGACTGGCTGGCGTTCACCCAGCTCGGGTACCGGCACAGGGATGACCGCCACACCGTTAACCTCGGGGCCGGATTGCGCACCTTCCGGGGTGGCTGGATGTACGGGGTGAACGCCTTCCTCGACAACGACCTGACCGGGCGCAACCGCCGCCTCGGGCTGGGTGCCGAGGCGTGGACCGACTACCTGCGGCTCTCCGCCAACGGCTACCGCGGATTAACGGGCTGGCATCAGTCCCGTGACCTGGCCGACTATGACGAGCGGCCGGCAGACGGTTTTGACATGCGGATGGAGGGCTGGCTGCCGGCGTACCCGCAGCTGGGCGGGAAGCTGATGTATGAGCAGTACCGCGGCAACGAGGTGGCGCTGTTCGGTAAGGACGAGCGTCAGAAGGACCCGAAAGCCGTCACTGCGGGGGTGAGCTACACCCCGGTGCCGCTGGTCACCCTGGGGGCGGAGCACCGGCAGGGCCAGGGCGGACACAGCGACGCGCGGTTCAGCGTGGGCTTCAGCTGGCGTCCGGGCACGCCGTGGGCAGACCAGGTCAACCCGGCTGCGGTGGGGCTGAGCCGGACGCTGGCGTCGGGCCGCTATGACCTGGTGGAGCGCAACAACAACATTGTGCTGGAGTACAAAAAGCAGACGCTTATCCGCCTGTCGCTGCCGGAGACCCTGGCGGGTAAGGCGGGGAGTACGGACACGCTGACCGCGACGGTGACGTCACGTTACGGGGTGAGCGGGATTGACTGGGAGTACGGCGAAGTGCTGGCCGCGGGCGGCCGGGTGAGCGAGGTGAATAAAAACAGCCTGCAGATAACCTACCCGCCGTACCAGGCGGCGGCACGCGGGGCGGAAAGCAACGTGTACCGCATCAGCGCGGTGGCCCGTGACGGGCAGGGTAACGTCTCGGCGCGCCGGACGACGACGATAACGGTCCGGGAGCCGGAGGCGGCCATTGCCCGGGGCGACCTGACGGTGACGCGGGACAACGCGGCGGCGAACGGAACGGATGCCAACGCCGTGCAGGCAAAGGTGACGGACGCGGCGCATAACCCGGTGGCGGGGATGACGGTGCAGTTCACGGCCGGGAGCGAGGCAGTGCTGTCGTCGGCGTCCGGGGTGACCGGGGCTGACGGGGTGGCGGAGGTGAGCCTGACCAGCCTGAAGGCGGGCGTGACGACGGTCTCCGCGACCATCGGGGACAGCAGCCAGACCGTGGACACCACCTTCGTGGCGGATACCCCGGACAGCGGAAGGTCGTCGCTGACAGCGACCCCGGACACCATCACGGCGAACGGTACCGATGTGTCAGCGGTCACCCTGACCCTGAAGGACGCGCACGACAACGCGGTGAGCGGTCAGACGGTGACCTTTGCCAGCAGCCTGGCGGGGACCAGGGTGGGGGACGTGACCGACAACGGTAACGGCACCTACACGGCGGACCTGACCGGGACCGCGGCGGGCGAGACCAGCGTGACGGCCACCGTGGGCGGCAGCGCCTTCGGCGTGGCCGCGGCGAAGGTCACCCTGACGTCGCCATCACCCGAGCCGGTACCGGAATCCACCACGCTTGCCGTTAACGGTGCAACATTTGCTGCTAGCAGTCACTTCCCGACTACAGGCTTTACCGGGGCTAAATTCCAGGTGCTGCTGAGCGGGAGTGCATCGAATAACAGTAATTACAACTGGAGTGCTGACCAGGGGTGGGTGAGCGTGGATGCCAGTGGTAACGTATCCTTTACCGGGACGGCAACAAGCGGAACCAAAACAGTGACGATTACTGCCACACCGAAGGCGGGCGGAGCACCTCTGACCTATACCTTTACCGTCAGTAAGTGGTTTGTGAATAACAGGAACAACACCATGAACTGGGGTACAGCTGATGAATATTGCTCTTTCCGCGGTGGCCTGCCAACAGTAGCGGACTTAACTTCTGTTGGTTCAACAAGAGGTGTTGGTTCGTTGTGGGCTGAGTGGGGACGTCCAGCAGGGGCCTATTCAGGCTCGGGGTTCCTCGGCAGCCTCTACTGGACGTCGGCCGACAACGGTGCCGGCTACTACTACTACGTCAACCTGGGCAATGGCGGCGTCGGCTACAGCTACGATACGTCCGGCATCTATGTTGTGTGTCGTCAGGATCTTTAACCTTTAGCTTTTAATCTTTAAAGGTAGAGTCTTAGGGCGTGGTGTAAATTCGGAAGGATGGTGAGAGCCATCGGCTTATCCGGTAAGGTAATGGTTGCAAATACATTATCTTAAAAGGAGTCAACCGATGGCTGACAACAGCATGACATTCAGCAATACCCTGATGCAACTCGGCGGCGAGGATTTTCTGCGTGAGCTCACCGAGTTTATGCTCAACCGCATCATGGAAGCTGACGTCACTCAGCGCATCAATGCAGAGCCTCATGAGCGCAGTGATGAGCGGGAGACCTACCGTAACGGCTACCGTGACCGTCAGTACTACACCCGCCTCGGTACCCTGGATCTGCGTATCCCGAAGCTGCGTGAAGGCACCTACTTCCCGCCCTTTCTCGAGGCCCGCAGGCTGTCGGAGAAGGCGCTCAACGCGGTTATCCAGGAGGTATGGATAAACGGCGTCTCGACCCGCAAGGTTGACGCGCTGGTCCAGTCGATGGGGATGACCGGCATCTCCCGCAGCCAGGTGTCCTCCATCTGCCGCGGTATCGATGAGCGCGAGCAGGCGTTCCTGCAGCGGCCGCGGGAAGGGGAATGGCCCTACCTGTGGCTGGATGCGACCTACGTGAAGGTGCGCAAGAACGGGCGGGTGCTCAGCGTGGCGGTAATAATCGCCTGCGCGGTCAGCTCGGACGGTCGGCGGGAGATTATCGGGATGGGTATCGGTGAGTCTGAAGCCAAAGCGTTCTGGCTGGCCTTCCTGCTGAGCCTGAAGGAGCGCGGTCTGGAGGGCGTGAAGCTGGTTATCTCCGACTCGCACAGCGGCCTGAAGGCGGCGATACAGCAGGTGTTCTGTGCCAGCTGGCAACGCTGCCGGGTCCACTTCATGCGCAATGTGCTGAGCCGCGTCAGCCGGGCGAACCAGTCGGTGGTCCGTGCCGCACTGCAGCAGGTGTTCGTGCAGACCGACGAGAAAAGCGCCCATGCCACCTGGCGTGAAGTTGCCGGCCAGCTGGAGAAGAGCAACCCGGCGGTCACGGTGATGATGGATGAAGCGGAGGCTGACGTGCTGGCATACTTCGGCTTCCCGAAAGCGCACCGGGTGAAAATCCACTCGACCAACACGCTGGAGCGCCTGAACAAAGAGGTGAAGCGTCGTGCCGACGTGGTGGATACCTTCCCCAACGAAGAGAGCATCATGCGGCTACTGGGTGCGGTACTGACGGAGCAGAACGAAGAATGGCCGCTGCAGAACCGCTACCATGCCGCAACACAGCATGGCGGAGATAGACCAGCCCGCTGAAACCGAAGTAATCGACGCGCTGCCACTCAGTGCATAACAGGCCCGTTACCGGACCGGAAGGCTGTAACTGAATTTACACCACCTTGACGGACTCGACCTATGAGCCGACTGCTCTAACCAACTGAGCTAAAGGGCCGGGGGACGGAATAGTACACAACCGAAACTAGCCATGCAAATCGAATGGCTTTTTATGGTTGCCAGCTCCCGTGTCTGCGATTCTAAATTTTGCCAAAATAGACATGAGAAAAAGTTAACTCAGAGACAATTTAATGTGCATTCCGCATGCAGCTGCGTAACGCTGCAAAGTTGAGAGGCTTGCATTTGATACGTTTCTCTCAAGTCGACTTACTGCTGGCTGACTGACACCCATGCGAGCAGCAATTTCTGTGCTGGTCAACCCTGATTTGGATTTCATTTCGACCAGAACTGCGCGAAGCTCTTCTTCCTGTGTTTCTTCCTCGTAAGCCTTTTTGACTTCAGGGTTTGCGAGCGCTTTCGCTTTAATTTCTGAAAATCTGATGCCTTTAACTGCCATCTTTCAACTCCTCCCATCTTGACTTAGCAAGCGATATCTCAGCTTTTGGCGTCTTAGGGGTTTTCTTGATGAACGTCCTTAATATGTAGATCCTGCGTCCTTTGGCGTAAGCAAAAAATGTTCTGGTTATATCTTTGCGGCCAACTCGTAACTCGAACAATCCACCATCAATGATGTCTGTATCCGGATACCTTAGCTCTGGTCCTTTTGCTTCCAGCTTTTCAAGTCCTTTAAGAGCTTTTGCCTGCATAACAGGCTCGAGTTCATAAATTTCGCTTTCAGCGTCGGGGTGGAAAATTAGTTCGTACATGTGAATCCCCTTGTAAGTAGGGATTATAATTCATACGTTATAATAACTCAAGGATTATAATTTTGAGGCGTCATTAACCAGTCAGATCGATAGCGATATGGCCTGACAGATATTCCTGCATTGAAGCGTATGGAACAGATTTTATGAATTGACCGGATGGTATTTAGGATCCCATTCTTCCTCCTTTCTGAGCATTGCATTCAGAATCGTTAGTAATTTCCTCATACAAGCGACCAATGCGACTTTTTTAACTTTCCCTGAATTGCCAGCTTCTTTGATCAGGCGAGAGAAGCCGCCCCCTTAACACCCGCTAAACCCGTATTGCCCACCGTGAATGCGCAGCCGATACCGCACCGGATGATGACCATCGGGGAATCCCGCCGCCAGTTTATCAGCGTGTTCAGGGATATCGCCCGCAGCCTGCGCCGCTGGGAGGTGTTCAGCGACTTTATCACTGGCGCTGACAATACTGCGGCGGGAAGTCAGGTCTCAGGTTATGACCGCCGCGGGCACCGCCGGTATAAAGCACCGCTTCGGGTTGTGATCCCGTCATATCCCCGACAGGGAACGCGTCAGCGGGCTGCCCCTGACTCGGGTGACCACAGCAGACCCGGTATTCAGGCGGGTCTGGAAGGTATCTGCCGACAATAAACCAGCCCGCTTATTCCCCTTTTTGCACCTTTCACTGCCTGCCGTCTTTTAAAGCACACGGTTTCCGGTTGTCCCTCCCGGCGGGATGCCTAAAATCTGCGCCAGCCATCCCGCCGGCCCTCTTCAGGCTGCCGTCACGGGTCACTTCTTTTCCTGCTGGAGTTCTGCATGCATCCACGCGTTATCAAAGACGCCGCCCGGCTCTGCTTGGCCGTTCAGCTGACGGGGGTATCTTATCGGGATAACTCTAAGCCAAAACGTTATGGCTACCCCCCTCTGCCAAGACTGAAGGAATGGCGAAAATCGTTGCAGGCTTCCCTGCATTAGTGGTTCCTGGAGAAAAGTGTCACGCTGTCAAAAAAATCCAGTTAAATGTGGAACGAAAAGTGCAGGGAATATAGTAAATCCATACACAAGGAGCGCACGATGGATATATGGATATTGAGTGAAAAAGCTAAATACATTGCTAACAAACGTGAATCTTTACTTAAGCAATGGCAGCAATACAGCAACATGCTGACTCAGGGGATCACTTTATCGAAAGCAAATCTGTATCACACCATAAGCTGTACTCCAGATGACGGACTACGCTTCCGTTTATTTGACTATTTCGTTATCCATATAGGTCTCGCTGATGGTTTTAACAACCACACTATTGAGTACATTATTGAACAACATCATGAAAGCAATAAAACCCTTTTTGCTTCAGCTTTAATAGGAGAGGGGCGTATTGATAACAGTATCGATATCAGTAATCGCGGACAAGTGCTTAAGCACTACCTCGGGTTGATCCATCCGGTATATGACAGAATTTACCAGTCCATAGTTTATCAGACCATAGACGAGAACAGGCCTTTGTTCCAGATGCAGTCTCAGCGGACTGTTGAAAAGTAAGTACCAAATGGTGAGTTACTAGACTGGCCCCATGAATCTCCAGACAGTTGGTATCACTTAAGTTAGTGATAGTCTTAATACTAGTTTTTAGACTAGTCGTTGGAGTCCGGATGATTGACGTTTTAGGTCCAGAGAAGCGCAGACGGCGAAGTGTTCAGGAAAAAATCGCCATTGTTCAGCTGAGTTTTGAGCCCGGAATGACCGTGTCGCTGGTCGCCCGTCAGCATGGCGTTGCTGCCAGTCAGCTGTTCCTGTGGCGTAAGCAGTATCAGGAAGGCAGCCTCACAGCCGTTGCCGCAGGAGAACAGGTTGTGCCCGCGTCGGAGCTGGCATCTGCGATGAAGCAAATTAAAGAGCTGCAGCGCCTGTTGGGCAAGAAAACCATGGAAAACGAGCTGCTAAAAGAAGCCGTTGAATATGGCCGACAAAAAAAGTGGATAGCGCACGTGCCCTTGTTACCGGAGGATGGCGAATAAGCCTTGTCAGTCGTTGCCTCCGTGTCTCACGTGCGCAACTGCATGCCATGGCCCGTCGGTCGAAGGACTGGCAGGATCGTCGGTGCAAGCGCAAGCCTGATGATACCGACGCGCTGGCTCGTATCCATACCGTTATCGGCGATCTGCCCACCTATGGTTATCGTCGGGTGTGGGCACTGCTGCGCAGACAATCAGAAACTGACGACATGGCGGTGATCAATGCCAAACGCGTATACCGCATCATGCGTCAGAATGCGCTGCTGCTTGAGCGTAAACCGGAAATACCACCATCGAAGCGGGCGCATACAGGGAAAGTGGCCGTTGGAGAAAGTAACCAGCGGTGGTGCTCTGACGGCTTCGAGTTCAGCTGTGATAACGGTGAAAAACTGCGGGTCACGTTCGCGCTGGACTGTTGCGATCGCGAGGCACTTCACTGGGCGGCCAGTACTGGTGGATATGACAGTGAAACCGTGCAGGACGTCATGCTGGGTGCCGTGGAGCGTCGCTTCGGTAACAGCCTGCCGACATCACCCGTTGAGTGGCTGACAGACAACGGTTCAGCCTACCGTTCTTATCAGACGCGTCAGTTCGCCAGAATGGTAGGACTGGAGCCTAAACATACGGCGGTACGTAGCCCGGAAAGCAACGGGATGGCAGAGAGCCTCGTCAAAACGATGAAGCGCGATTACATCAGCATCATGCCGAAAGCATCCGCATAGTGCACTGGGGTATCGTTCGCCACGGGAATATCTGCGGCGGCGAACCAGTAATGGGTTAAGTGATAAAAAGTGTATGGAAATATAGGGGCCAAACTAGGAGTGGTTACCCTCCGGCCTTAGTTACGTTTCCGGGTTCATCAGTCGATGAACTGGCGGATCAGCTCCAGTACAGCAATCAACGCGTTTGACAGCGCGACTACAGCACGCAGAACAATGATTAACAGGTTAATCATCCGTTCTCTCCCTTCAGGGAGGCGAGACAACCGGCGCTTACTCTTACACTTGCCTGTCACACCGGTTTCTTCAGTGTGTTAGATTGAAAGTTTCCCACCCCGGCCTGAGCACCCGATAACGACACCACTCGTACATCAGGCCAGGACTTGAAATTGTTCATGCGCGTACGCAAGCCAGTCGGAGATAATCAGTCAAGAGCTAACGGGCTGATTATACAGTCCCTAAACCGAAGTACCAGCCTACCGCTTGCGAAATTACCCTTAAGGTAATAACATAGAGCCGTTAGATTGAAAGTTTCTCGTAACGGCCTGAGTCACCAACCCAGACTGATAGTAAAAAACCGACCTCACCAGTCGGTTTTTTTACGCCTGTAACCACCCCTTCGTTTAATTCCCTGCCTCATTAGACATTCAGATCATTCTACCCAGTTCAATCGATACTCCACTCTATATGCTATTCATCCTGGACATTTCGGCACCATCGGAAAAAGTGTCCAGAAAGTATTTCCGGTGATCGTATTTAATTTTGTTGACCCACCGCGCAAACCGTGAGTCTGTTCAGAGCTTGCATCTGAGCAGGCGAAGGGTTGGACAAGCCCGGTGGGCGCGTCAGCCTGTCACATTTGGGTATACTTTAAGCGTACCATTACAAAAGACACTGACAAATTTTATTGTGACCATATAAATGATACCATCATAAATAATACCACTTAAACGTTACCAGAAGGGCACAAAATGTTCGTTTTTGGTTACCTCCGGGCATCCACTTCAGAGCAGGATGCCAGCTGGGCAAAAAATGCACTAAAGGCATTTGCAAACCAACATGGCCATCGTATTGCTGGCTGGTATATCGACAATGTCTCCGGTACGACAATGAACCGTCCTGAACTGATCAGGCTTCTTGGTGATGCGGAACCTGGTGATGTGATTCTCATTGAACAGGTCGACAGGCTTACTCGCCTGGATGATGCAGGCTGGGAGACACTCAGAAAGCAAATCACCGACAAGCAGCTGGCCATCGTCAGTCTTGATCTACCGACCAGCCACCTGGCGTTATCCAGTACAGTAAGTGATGACTTTACCCGCAGCATGCTGAAGGCTGTAAATGGCATGATGCTGGATATGCTTGCCGCTATCGCCAGAAAAGACTACGAGGACCGACGACGACGCCAGGCTGAAGGTATAATCAAGGCAAAAGCAGAGGGAAAATATCGGGGCAGGATAGCTGATGCGCAGAAACATGAATTGATACGCACTCTGCGCCTGGTCAACGGAAAATCACTGCGTGAAACCGCCCGCCTGGCTGGCGTATCCAAAATGACTGTTGTCCGCGTCTGCAACAACGCTAAAGAGTAGGGGACCGAACCACCCCGGAACAGTCCCCGGCGAAACAGAAGGTACCAGGAACTCAGCTCCGGTATAATACTGCCGGATGAGCACACTTAAACCAACGGAGACGCGGAATGTCAGGCAGAAATAGAAAGGGCGGAAAGTCACCGGTTCCCCATGACGGGCTGTTTAAAACCTTCCTGACCCACACGGATACCGCCCGGGATTTTCTTGCTCTGCATCTGCCCGCAGAACTGCTGCAGCTGTGCGACCTGACCACCCTGCAGCTGGAGTCTGGCTCCTTTATTGAGGAAAACCTGCGAACCTATTTTGCCGACGTGCTGTACTCCCTGAAGACCACTGAGGGCGAGGGATACATTTATACGCTCATTGAGCACCAGAGTAGTCCCGACAGGCATATGGCGTGCCGCCATGCAGAAACACCTGGACGCCGGTCATGAGCAGCTACCGCTGGTTATTCTGCTGTTGTTTTCCCACGGTCGTGGTAGCCCCTGGCCCTGGACGCTGAACTGGACAGAGCTGTTTGCCAGCCCGGGAACAGCACGAAAACTGTATACCGGTGATTTTCCCCTCATCGACGTCGGCGCCATCGATGACGATGAAATCATGAAGCACCGCCGGATGGCTCTGCTGGAACTGATGCTGAAGCACGCACAAACCCGCGACCTGGCCGAGCTGACCGAGCATCTGGTCACCCTGCTGATTGCGGGTTACACTACCGATGAGCAGCTGGTCACTTTAATGAACTGGATGCTGCAGACGGGGGACACGGCCAGACCCGAGGCATTCCTGCAGGAACTGGCCCGCCGGTCACCGCAACACGAGGAGATTTTAATGACTATTGCACAACGACTGGAACAGAAGGCCCGTGAAGAAGGGCGCCAGGAAGGTATCCAGCTTGGCGAACAGCGCGGCATCGAGAAAGGTGAGCGCGAAGCTACCCTGAAAATTGCCCGCACGATGCTGCAGAGCGGTATCGACCGCAATACAGTGATGGGCATGACAGGTCTGACTGAAGAAGATCTGCAGCGTATCACCCACTGACACTACCGGGTTGGCTGCTGGCGACCCGTTCTTTACTGCTCATCCAGCGCTGATGGTCACCAGTTTCCAGTGGTCGTCGTTGCTGACGGCCTCCCAGCCACAGCTTTTCAGGAGTGCATTCAGCCCCTCGGCGCGTCCACCAATTCTGGCCGGGACCGGCATAACCTGCGTCCCGTCATCATTAAAACCGATATCCAGCGCGCTTTTCAGCAGACAGATGCTGTTTACCGACGCCGATGGCTGAATCTGACGCCGGCCGCTCCATTCGCTGTCGCTGAGGACGTGATACACCCAGTCATACTGCTTCGCCAGCTCCAGCGCGTAGGTCAGGCGAAAAAGATCGTTCTGCTCGGACAGTTCACCGGTACAGCTACGCCAGAGATAATCCAGCTTATGGCGCAGTCGCGCACGAACGCCGAGCGTCCGGCCCTGGTTGAGAATCCAGTCAACATCGGTGGCCACGTCACGTGAAAAACGGCGCTGTTTTTTCACCTGCGCAAACCACCGGGTGATAAACAGGTTTTCCTGCGACTCAGACTCCACCAGGCCATCTTCCCTGGCTGTCAGCAGGGCGATAAGAGCACACCATGCCAGGTGCCCCGTTTTTTCCATATTTCTCATAAACTCACCAGCCCGGGGGCTGTCCTTCAGCAATGATGTTTGTCATCCAGTTCCACCAGTCGGCTGTTCATCTGATCGGGATGTTCCCGATATAGGGGTCAGTTTGGATATCGAAAATTATTGTACGTTAAGGTTGTTTTTTGACCTTTCGATTTTAGCTGGTCTCAGCCGACGAAACTTACCGGAATCCGGTATCCGGTTACTCCTCCAGATATAATCGCCACAAGTAAATTAAGCTCCTTTTTTAGTCATTAACGAGGGCTGGGGGAAATCGCTATTCATAATCAGAAGCCTTTGACGCAGGAACTTATCAGGATGACAGTTTATTTTCTGACTTATACTGTCTGCAAGGTGATGGCGTTCCACCTTTCCCAACCGCCCCGTCCGGGGCTGATGACGCCTGATATGACTCTTGATTTTCAGGAGGTATGTCAGGCCGTCGATAAATCCTTCCGGCCTGTGTACTTCCCTTTACGGGGATACATTGTTGATTAATGTTTTTGGACACCTTAACCCTGACAGCGACGCGGTCTGCACCGCAGTAGTAACGGCGGACTGGCTCAATTGGTGTGACCATCCAGCCCGTGCGTGGAGGACCGGTGAAGTGAATCCTGAGACACGCTATATATTTGAAGCTGCCGGGCTCAACTTGCCTCCCCTGCTTGATATTCCCCTGAAAGGTGAACCGGTATGGCTGGTCGATTTTACCGAACCGGCACAGGGGCCTGTTGACATTCTTCAGAGCAATATTATCGGGATTATCGACCATCACCGGCTGGGCGGGCTGGTCACGCAACTGCCGCCGGAGGTCTGGATAAAACCGGTAGGCAGCAGCACAACAGTACTCTGGCTGCTGATGGATGCTGAAATGCGGCGTTCGATACTCCCAGCCCATGGCACATTGCTTCTTGGTGCCCTGCTCAGCGACACAGTTAACCTACGCTCACCCACCACGACTAAAGACGATATCCGCACAGCCACAGAACTCTGCATCCTGTCAGGGGTAAAAGGGGTCTGAAGTCCAATGGAACGAAAACGTACGTTAGTGATGTAACTTTCTGATAAATAAAAACATAATGGACTTAGTAAAACGCCCTCAATATGGTGTCTTTTTAATCGAAAAATAGCATTTAACGGACAGTATTGTCTACTAATCGTTTTTCAGACGTTCATTTTTCGCTTACCGTACGTTTTCGTACGGTTGGCACTCAACCCACTTAATGATTTCCTGTGAAAGACCATTGATGCCGTCGCTTACCAGTGCAGCACCGGCTAACATCCCGATTGCAGGCATTGAGGTTATCATCGCCAGCCCGGTGAAAAGGAACATGGCGGCATCTTCCACCTTTTCTACTGCCTGAAATGCACCGATCGCTGCAAAGCCAGTGAGTCAGTACGTGCCTGGGAGCACATAAAGCAGATCGCTTCAGCTAGTTGGACACGTTACTCTGCGTCGACGGTGTGTAAATAATAGTTAACTTACCGGTGTAGCGGCCCGCAGCCTTATCAGCCAGATTAAAGGCTGGCGTGATGAGTTGTATGGGGGCAGGAATGCAGAGTGACACGCCCGGTACGCCCGGCAGCACGACCTGACGCTGAATACTACGCTGGTTAGTATTGGTCCAGCTGATTTCGGTGGCGTTTTTTATCGTCTCTGTGAAGCAGGCAATTCCGTTACTTCTTCCGTATTTTTAATCCAGTTAAAATACTTTATTTTGTACAGGTTTCCGGGTTTAAAGGTCACGCCAGTGATAGCGAGTTCGCTGTCAGGATAAAGCGTCAGTTCCTTTTTTTCCCACGTGCAGTCGCTGGCTGAACGACACGTTCCTATCTCTTTTACGGGGATGCGAACAGTTCCCGTGTTTATCACTTTTCCTGAGGCAGGGCTGTACTCCATGCTGGCAACTGCTTTCTGTGGTGCCACATGAACAAGCACCCCCCAGATAATATTCACTCCGACCTGCGCATCAGCAGGCGCATTTCCTTCCCGGGCGGGTGTGAAATTGTAAGCAGCCTCATTGACGCCTTCGAAATACACTCTCCACGTAGTTTCTTTTTGCGGAGGATTAACAGATACAAGCCTGACAACCCGCTCACCACCTGCGGCAAGCGCTATTTTTTGAGGCGTAACGATAAGCTGAGTGGCGTCAGACATATCGGAATCGATTTCATTCTCTTTATTTGTTCCGGGATTCACTATTTTCTTTAACTTAACCATTACAAACTGAACATCATTATCCTGGGATATCACTCTGATTTGAGATGCGCCGTTTTCACCCAATGAAGCTTCCATAGGATATACATACATCGCCGCATTCACAGGGCCGGCAATAACCCCGAGGAAGAAAATCGACAAACGTGAAAATATTCTGAAATTAAGCCAGGTTTTCATCCCTTAAATCCTTAACCGAAGTATCTGAGAGGCCAGTTGCTCACATCACAGCAGCCTGCCAAACAGCAAAATAAATCATCCCAGTCTGATTTTATGCAATATTTTATCCTGAATCAATCAATGTGATCGGCATGGGCGATCATACAGGTATGAACACCATAAAATATTCTTAATATTTCTTCTACTTCTCCGATATAGGGGCCACTGGTAAAACATCCGCTTTCAATCACAACAGAAATGATGTCCTTTGCTTCTGCCCGTTCAGAACGGGAGTTCAGCCTTGAAAGTGGCAAAAATGAGACTGAACCTGAATCATCATATTCACTCTCATTATTAATACTTTGGTATATATCTTTAAATCGTTCCTGCAGTTCATTTTCCGTTGATGCACTGAAAATCGTTTCATTCAAAACGCTGACATCTTCCATAAATATCTCCATTTAATGTCAGAGAAAATAAAACATAGAAAAACGATATTTTCACTCCAGAATCACAAATAAGCGAAGATAATCACAATTATGTTACATAATTTATGGGGTTACTGACCGCCTTAGCAATATGCAGAAACTGTAGCCCGGGGCATCTGTTATAGGAGAGCATGAAAAACCATGGGGCAGTCGTGAACTATGCTGCCATCGCCGATAACTTCCCGCCGCTCTGTTCATCTATCGTGAAACCGGGGTACCAGCTGGCAAATTTATCCTGCAGTTCGTTATTCAAAACGGCGGTCCGGGTCTGTAACAAATAATGAGCCCCTTTTCTGCTCCACTGCATCTGCTGCTTTTTGGCCATTCGTCTGGCGATCACTTCATTGATCGTGGATTCCACAAACGCGGTTGATACCGGCTCCCCATACCGGCGCATTTCGCCGTAGTTTGGGAGCATCATCTTATTATTCCGGATGTAGGTATACATTTCATCCAGATGTTTTTGCAGGGATTTCAGGTTTGCATAGTTGAGTTCAGGGTCATCGCAGTACATAACGCAATCATCAATGTGCTCCAGTGCAGTGGCAACATTGCCATGCCAGAGGTATCGTTTACTGCTTTCCAAGAGTGACGAAACCTTACTGTCTGAACCGCCCCGGGAATCCTGGAGACTAATCTCCTTGAGAGAGGTAAACAGGATGACTAAAAATACTCGCTTTTCCCCTGAGATTCGTCAGCGGGCCGTTCGTATGGTTATTGAAAGCCAGAATGACTATGACTCGCAGTGGGCGGCCATCAGTTCCATCGCCCCTAAAATCGGCTGTACGCCGGAGACCCTGCGTATCTGGCTGCGTCAGTATGAACGTGATGCCGGTGGCGGTGATGGTGGCCTCACCACCACTGAGCGTCAGCGTCTGAAAGAGCTGGAGCGGGAGAACCGCGAGCTACGGCGCAGCAATGATATCCTGCGACAGGCCTCAGCTTATTTTGCGAAGGCGGAGTTCGACCGCCTCTGGAAAAAATAGCCCTCCTGGTGGATACCCTGAGCGATGAATACGGGGTCGGACCGGTATGCCATGAGCTGGATATCGCCCCGTCTTCATACTACCGCCACCGTGGATATCAGCTGCATCCTGACAGACGCAGCCATCGCGACCAGCGTGATGAACAACTGAAGCAGGAGATACAGCGCGTGTACGACGAAAACCACAGCGTCTATAGTGTTCGCAAGGTCTGGCGCCAGCTGCTGCGGGAGGGCTTCAGCGTGGCCCGATGCACCATCGCGCGACTGATGAAAACCATGGGGCTTGCCGGGGTGCGCCGGGGCAAAAAGGTCCGGACCACCGTCAGCCGGAAAGAAGCTGCGGCAGGCGACCGGGTCAACCGTCAGTTCGTGGCAGAGCGTCCCAATCAGCTTTGGGTAGCAGACTTCACATACGTGAGTACCTGGCAGGGCTTCGCGTATGTGGCGTTCATCATCGACGTGTTCGCCGGAGCCATCGTGGGCTGGCGGGTGTCGTCATCGATGGAAACCACGTTCGTGCTGGATGCGCTGGAGCAGGCGCTGTGGGCCCGCCGGCCATCAGGCACCATCCATCACAGCGACAAAGGTTCACAGTACGTGTCGCTGGCATACACACAGCGGTTGCAGGAGGCGGAGCTTCTGGCTTCAACGGGAAGCACGGGTGACTCTTATGATAACGCGATGGCCGAAAGCATCAACGGCCTGTACAAAGCGGAGGTGATACACAGGCAAAGCGGGAAAAGCCGTGCAGAGGTTGAGCTGGCGACGCTGGCGTGGGTGGACTGGTACAACAATCGCCGGTTGCTGGAAAGGCTGGGGCATATCCCACCGGCAGAAGCCGAACAGGCATATTATGCTTCCATCGGGAATAAGGATCTGGCAGCCTGAGTTCCCAACCAAAATACTCTCCCGGAAAACCGGGGCGGTTCAATTACGTACCAACATATTTATTTTCCTATCAGGAGCTGGCTGCTTTTTAAGTTCAATTTTTATATTTTACCATTAGATTATTAAAAATCCATCATGTAAAATATGAGATAGAAATGGTAATGATTTCCAATCAGTAGAACATGTATTTTTCGATAAACGCGCCGATGACTTTTTCGTGGAGCTCAACCGGGTGCGAGAAGCAGATCATGTTACGAGCCAGACGCTTAATGCGGGTGCAGAGCGTCAGGTTATTACGCTCAATGCGCTGGGTGAATATTTTGCCGGTCAGATGTTTATCCTTCGGCACCTCCCGGTCATAACTGCCCCAGTTTCGGTGATTTGCTCTTTAACGCCCGGCTTACGGGCTCCACAAGCGTAAGTGAGCTGAAACACGCGATGGCAGTCACGGCAGCGAAATCTGTCATAGCCTTTAGGGTTCTGATCATGGCGGTAAACCAGAGCAGACTGACAACGGGCGTTAACGCTGGCCATGAGAGAACCGCACTGTATAGCAGATTCAACCAATTAGAGGCATCACCGGTATTCATCCCGCAACAGCACAAACAAAGACTCCTCATAACATCGCAAAAACATTCCTTCACGTATCAATGAAAGCTTACCGGGGCGTTCACTTAAAATAATTTTATCCTGAATATTCATGATAACTCCTTTGCGTTTTTTCAGTTCAGCGCCCGAAGGCGCTGAACTGAACGACAAAAAACAAATTTAAAGATTAAAAGCTAAAGGTTAAAGATCCTGACGACACACAACAAAGTTGAGGTTCGTATCGTAGTGGTGGTAGACGCTGCCATCGTGCAGGCTGACGTAGTAGTGGCCGCCGGCACCGTAGAACTCCGACGTCCAGTAGTAGCTGTTGATGAACCCCGAGTCTGGATAGGCCGTATCTAAACGTCCCCACTCAGCCCACAACAAACCAACACCTCTTACTAACTGACCAGAAGTTAAGTCCGTTCTTTTTGGCAGGCCACCGAGGGAAGAGCAATATTCATCAGCTGTACCCCAGTTCATGAGGTTGCGCCCGTTATTCACAAACCACTTACTGACGGTAAAGGTATAGGTCAGAGGTGCTCCGCCCGCCTTCGGTGTGGCAGTAATCGTCACTTTTTTGGTTTCGCTTGTTGCTGCACCGGTAAAGGATACGTTACCACTGGCATCCACGCTCACCCACCCCTGGTCAGCACTCCAGGTGTAATCACCGTTATGCGATGAATCCCCGCTCAGCAACACCTGGAATTTTGCCCTGGTAAAGCCTGTGGTCGGGAAGCCATTTTCAACAGCAAATGTTGTACCGTTAACGGCAAGCTTGGTGTCTTCCGGTACCGGCACGGGTGGTGGCGGCGTCAGGGTGACCTTCGCCGCTGCCACGCCGAAGGCGCTGCCGTCCAGGGTGACCGTCACGCTGGTCTCGCCCGCCGCGGTCCCGGTCAGGTTCGCGGTGTAGGTGCCGTCCGCCTTGTTCGTGACGGTACTCACGGCGCTGTTTGCCAGGCTGCTGACAAACTCCACGTCGCTGCGGTCCTTAATCAGGTTGCCCTGCGCATCCTTCAGGGTCAGAGTGATGACCGACACGCTGGTGCCGTCCGCCGTGATGGTGTCCGGGGTCGCTGTCAGCGACGACCTTCCGCTGTCCGGGGTATCCGCCACAAAGGTGGTGTCGACCGTCTGGCTGTTACCGTTCACCGTGGCGGTCACTTTCGCCTTGCCGGCCGTGGTGTTGGTCAGCGTGGTGGTGGCGATACCGTCGGCATCAGTGGTGGCGGAAGCGGTGGTAATGGTGGCGCCGTTGGTGGCGGTAAAGGTCACTGCCACACCGGAAACCAGGTTGCCGTTGGCATCCGTTACGATAGCTTTCACCGCGTTGGTGGCCGTGCCGTTGGCTTTCGCGTTATCAGTGGTCGCCGTCAGGTTATCGGCGCTGATGGTTGCCGTGCCGCCGTCGGCCACGAAGGTGGTGTCGACCGTCTGGCTGTTACCGTTCACCGTGGCGGTCACTTTCGCCTTGCCGGCCGTGGTGTTGGTCAGCGTGGTGGTGGCGATACCGTCGGCATCAGTGGTGGCGGAAGCGGTGGTAATGGTGGCGCCGTTGGTGGCGGTAAAGGTCACTGCCACACCGGAAACCAGGTTGCCGTTGGCATCCGTTACGATAGCTTTCACCGCGTTGGTGGCCGTGCCGTTGGCTTTCGCGTTATCAGTGGTCGCCGTCAGGTTATCGGCGCTGATGGTTGCCGTGCCGCCGTCGGCCACGAAGGTGGTGTCGACCGTCTGGCTGTTACCGTTCACCGTGGCGGTCACTTTCGCCTTGCCGGCCGTGGTGTTGGTCAGCGTGGTGGTGGCGATACCGTCGGCGTCAGTGGTGGCGGAAGCGGTGGTAATGGTGGCGCCGTTGGTGGCGGTAAAGGTCACTGCCACACCGGAAACCAGGTTGCCGCTGGCATCCGTTACGATAGCTTTCACCGCGTTGGTGGCCGTGCCGTTGGCTTTCGCGTTATCAGTGGTCACCGTCAGGTTATCGGCGCTGATGGTTGCCGTGCCGCCGTCGGCCACAAAGGTGGTGTCGACCGTCTGGCTGTTACCGTTCACCGTGGCGGTCACTTTCGCCTTGCCGGCCGTGGTGTTGGTCAGCGTGGTGGTGGCGATACCGTCGGCATCAGTGGTGGCGGAAGCGGTGGTAATGGTGGCGCCATTGGTGGCGGTAAAGGTCACTGCCACACCGGAAACCAGGTTGCCGTTGGCATCCGTTACGATAGCTTTCACCGCGTTGGTGGCCGTGCCGTTGGCTTTCGCGTTATCAGTGGTCGCCGTCAGGTTATCGGCGCTGATGGTTGCCGTGCCGCCGTCGGCCACAAAGGTGGTGTCGACCGTCTGGCTGTTACCGTTCACCGTGGCGGTCACTTTCGCCTTGCCGGCCGTGGTGTTGGTCAGCGTGGTGGTGGCGATACCGTCGGCGTCAGTGGTGGCGGAAGCGGTGGTAATGGTGGCGCCGTTGGTGGCGGTAAAGGTCACTGCCACACCGGAAACCAGGTTGCCGCTGGCATCCGTTACGATAGCTTTCACCGCGTTGGTGGCCGTGCCGTTGGCTTTCGCGTTATCGGTGGTCACCGTCAGGTTACCGGCGCTGATGGTCGCCGTGCCGCTGTCCGCCTTAAAGGTGGTGTTCACGGTCTGGCTGCTGTCCCCGATGGTCGCGGAGACCGTCGTCACGCCCGCCTTCGTGTTCGTCAGCGTCGCGGTGGCAAGACCGTTACCGTCCGTCGCGCCGTCGCTGACCGCCGTGATGGCAGCCCCGTTACCGGCGCTGAAGGTCACCTTCACGCCCGGCACCGGGTTACCCTTCGCATCGGTCACCTTCGCCTGCACGGCGTTGGCGTCCGTTCCGTTCGCCGCCGCGTTGTCCCGCGTCACCGCCAGGTCGCCCCGGGCGATGGCCGCCTCCGGCTCCCGGACCGTTATCGTCGTCGTCCGGCGCGCCGAGGCGTTACCCTGCCCGTCACGGGCCACCGCGCTGATGCGGTACACGTTGCTTTCCGCCCCGCGTGCCGCCGCCTGGTACGGCGGGTAGGTTATCTGCAGGCTGTTTTTATTCACCTCGCTCACCCGGCCGCCCGCGGCCAGCACTTCGCCGTACTCCCAGTCAATCCCGCTCACCCCATAACGTGACGTCACCGTCGCGGTCAGCGTGTCCGTACTCCCCGCCTTACCCGCCAGGGTCTCCGGCAGCGACAGGCGGATAAGCGTCTGCTTTTTGTACTCCAGCACAATGTTGTTGTTGCGCTCCACCAGGTCATAGCGGCCCGACGCCAGCGTCCGGCTCAGCCCCACCGCAGCCGGGTTGACCTGGTCTGCCCACGGCGTGCCCGGACGCCAGCTGAAGCCCACGCTGAACCGCGCGTCGCTGTGTCCGCCCTGGCCCTGCCGGTGCTCCGCCCCCAGGGTGACCAGCGGCACCGGGGTGTAGCTCACCCCCGCAGTGACGGCTTTCGGGTCCTTCTGACGCTCGTCCTTACCGAACAGCGCCACCTCGTTGCCGCGGTACTGCTCATACATCAGCTTCCCGCCCAGCTGCGGGTACGCCGGCAGCCAGCCCTCCATCCGCATGTCAAAACCGTCTGCCGGCCGCTCGTCATAGTCGGCCAGGTCACGGGACTGATGCCAGCCCGTTAATCCGCGGTAGCCGTTGGCGGAGAGCCGCAGGTAGTCGGTCCACGCCTCGGCACCCAGCCCGAGGCGGCGGTTGCGCCCGGTCAGGTCGTTGTCGAGGAAGGCGTTCACCCCGTACATCCAGCCCCCCCGGAAGGTGCGCAATCCGGCCCCGAGGTTAACGGTGTGGCGGTCATCCCTGTGCCGGTACCCGAGCTGGGTGAACGCCAGCCAGTCAGGGGTGTCATACAGCGACACCAGGGCGTCAGCGGACGCCTCGCTGAGGGAGAATTTTTCGTCCGCTGCCAGGCTGACCCGGGCGGAGCCGGCGCGGCTGAGCCACTTCTCTATCTCCGTCGAGGCAGCGCCGGTGGCCATGCTGCGGGCCATGCCGGCGGCGGCGCGGGTGGTGTCCCCGCCCTGCAGCATCTGTCCGGCGGTGGAGGCAGTGCCGGCCCAGAAGGCGGCAGGGTCGTCCTGCGCGGCGGCAGTGGCCGGCTCACGCCCGGGACCGGCCTTCATCACGGGCACGTCAATCTCGTCCCCGGCAGAAAGCTGCTCAAAGGGCCTGCTGAAGGTGCGGAGCTGGTTGAGTTTTTTCAGCGCCGCCACGGTCAGGCCGTGGCGTGCGGCCACGGAGGAAACGGACTCCCCGGGCTGCAGGGTGTATACCAGTGTCTGAGCATCCCCCCGGACAGAGGGAGAAGAGGGGGGGGCAGCCATGGCTGACAGGGGCAATATGACCCCGGGGGAGACGCTGGTCAGCTGGGCCACCAGGCAGAGTCTGGCGGCGGTTTTAATCAAGCCTGTATTCATTACATTGTGTCCGGCAGAGTATTTTACGGAGAATGTCAGCACCGGGAAGGACGCCCGTGCCACCAGGGTTTGAGGTATAAATCCCTTTAACGCATGAGGTTAATGGTAGGGGCGGGGGCAAAAGGTTCAATGAAAAGGTGTGTGTCCACAGGGACAGCGGACCTGACGCACAGGAAATTGAAACATTGGCTTTCTGGCTAACCGGGTGTGCAGGGGAAAACTGCCGCCGGTGTACCGGGCTGCGGGGGGGCATCCCCCCCCGGATCATGGACGACTGGGGGCAGTAATCATGCCGGGTCTGGCTGGCTAACCCCCCTGGTATAAGGGGTACGAATAAAGTAACGGGGGCAGAGCAGAACGAAGAATACTGCTGCAGAACAGCTACCTGCCTCAGCACAGCATGGCGGAGATAGACCAGAGCGTTGAAACAGAAGTGATCGAAGCGCTGTCACTCAGCATATAACAGGCCCATTACAGGCTCTGATTGTCCTCTGGGAAGCTTCAGATCGCTTATGCGGCAAGCGGCTCAGAGCGTTACTGCCCCAGCTTATTCCGGCGATGGAGAAACATGGGCATATCAGTCTGAATCCGGCACTCCGCGAGCAACTTATGAAAATCAGTGCGTCCTCCATCGATCGCTTGCTGAAAGAAGCACATACCACCGCCGGTAAAAAACGTAACCGGGTGGTTAACCGCGTCAGCAAAAGTATCCCGGTCAGGATGTTCACCGAGCATGAGCCATATTCACCAGGGTTTATGGAGATGGACCTCGTGGCACACTGTGGCCGGCATCTCTCCGGTACCTTTTTGTGGACGTTGTCGCTGACCGATATCGCCAGCGGGTGGACAGAATGTGTGGCGCTGCCGGCACGCAACGCAGAATTGATCATCCGGGCAGTTGATAAGGTTCAAAAGATCCTGCCATTCCCGCTTCTCGGCCTTGATGTTGATAACGGCGCTGAATTTATCAACGAAGCTTTATTTGAATACTGTTCTGCCAGATGTATAGCACTAACGCGTTCCCGACCATACCGGAAAAACGATCAGGCCTGGATAGAACAAAAAAATGGCTCAGTGGTCAGAAAGCTGGCGGGATGTGGTCGTCTTGACGGTGAGCATGCAGTAAAAGCGATGAACCAGATGTACATGGCTAATCGATTGTTTATTAACTTCTTTCAGCCATCATTCAAGCTTCTGGAGACGCAACGTATTGGCGGGAAAACAGTTCGCAGGCATGACGCTCCCAAAACGCCCTATAACCGCCTGATAGAACTACATACCCTGCGAGCTGAGCTTCGAGGCCACTTTGACGATATCATCCACGCACTTGACCCTTTGAAATTGCTGGAAACCATTCGACTCTATCAGCACCAGCTGGCACGAATAGCTGTCGGGGATCCCGTCGGAGACAAAAACAGCGATTTAACCGCGTTTTTGCAGGGGCTCTCCGTAGCCTGGCAGGAGGGTGCAGTGAATCCTTTACATCATCCAGCTCCATCAAAACCCCGCCACTGGCGAACCCGGGCAGATCCCTTTGCTGACGTCTGGAACGAAATAGAATGCTGGCTGAAAGATGAGCCGCATCTGGGCAGTACCGAATTACTTCTCAAGCTTGAAGACGCACATCCGGGCAAATTCACCGAAGGCCATCGCAGAACACTGCAGCACAGGTTACAGGAATGGCGGGTCAGGGTGGTCAGAGAACTGGTCTACGGAACTCGTGCTGATGGTAACATTTTAGTTGAAGCAAGAAAGTAACATTAACTGGTGAGGCAACACGGCCTATCAGACGTCAACTAGTTTTGCCGACGGACTGAGTTATTGTCGTCTCATATGCACCCTCATGTCCACGTCTCCGTCACCTGCGGCGGCATTGATGCGCACGGAAAGTGGAAGAAAATCAGCTTCCGTAAGGATGCCATGTGCGCCCGCTGGATGTGGAATATCCGCCAGCTTCTGCTGAGCGTCTGGTTCAAAGACGTGGCCCTGCCGCCGTCCCTGTCACATATCACCACCGAATCACAATGGCGAAGCCTGATACTGACGGCCGGAGGCGACTACTGGCACGTGTACATGTCAAAAAAGACGGCCGGCGGCAGCGTCAGGGACGCCCATGCTGACAGCAGGTACTGGCGCACGTTCACGTCGTCCCCGCGCCTGCCGGTAATTACCGCTAACGCAGGGGGTAATTCGCGCTCATTTCCGGATAATTATTAATATATAACAGTAAGTTGGCGCCGCCGTTATTGAACTTTCCGCTGATGGCCTTCAGACTGCGCCCCGGCCTGGCACTTGTAATATTAGTTCATCTCTTTGTCCTGATATTCGCTGCCGGGCACCTCCCGTGAGGGTGCGGTCATTCCGCCCCGGGCAGGGCTTTTTTCTGCTTTTATCTCACCTCCCTCGCGCTCGCGCACCGGTCTGCTGACCGGTGCGTCCTGCAGGGCCGGTGATGCCCCCTGAGACTGAATTCATGAAAACGCGTTTATTACACCTCACGGCCAGGGTCTGCCTTGCAGCCCAGCTGACGGGGATACTGACCGGGACACTGGTGCCGGTGGCGTCCCTGGCAAAAGGCACCGTGCCGGCCCACACGCTGACCGCCCCGCGGACCACTCCCCACACTCTCGGGGAAGGTGAGAGCGTTTCCTCCGTGGCCGCACGCCACGGCCTGACCGTGGCGGCGCTGAAAAAACTCAACCAGCTCCGCACCTTCAGCAGGCCCTTTGAGCAGCTCGCTACCGGGGACGAGATTGACGTTCCTGCCATGAAGGCCGGTCCCGGGCGTGAGCCGGCCACTGCCGGCGCGCAGGATGACCCTGCCGCCTTCTGGGCCGGCACTGCCTCCACCGCCGGACAGATGCTGCAGGGCGGGGACACCACCCGCGCCGCCGCCGGCATGGCCCGCAGCATGGCCACCGGCGCTGCCACAACGGAGATAGAGAAGTGGCTCAGCCGCGCCGGCTCCGCACGGGTCAGTCTGGCAGCGGACGAAAAATTCTCCCTCAGCGAGGCGTCCGCTGACGCCCTGGTGTCGCTGTATGACACCCCTGACTGGCTGGCGTTCACCCAGCTCGGGTACCGGCACAGGGATGACCGCCACACCGTTAACCTCGGGGCCGGATTGCGCACCTTCCGGGGGGGCTGGATGTACGGGGTGAACGCCTTCCTCGACAACGACCTGACCGGGCGCAACCGCCGCCTCGGGCTGGGTGCCGAGGCGTGGACCGACTACCTGCGGCTCTCCGCCAACGGCTACCGCGGGTTAACGGGCTGGCACCAGTCCCGTGACCTGGCCGACTACGACGAGCGTCCGGCCGACGGGTTTGACGTCCGGATGGAGGGCTGGCTGCCGGCGTACCCGCAGCTGGGCGGGAAGCTGATGTATGAGCAGTACCGCGGCAACGAGGTGGCGCTGTTCGGTAAGGACGAGCGCCAGAAGGACCCGAAAGCCGTCACTGCGGGGGTGAGCTACACCCCGGTGCCGCTGGTCACCCTGGGGGCGGAGCACCGGCAGGGCCAGGGCGGACACAGCGACGCGCGGTTCAGCGTGGGCTTCAGCTGGCGTCCGGGCACGCCGTGGGCAGACCAGGTCAACCCGGCTGCGGTGGGGCTGAGCCGGACGCTGGCGTCGGGCCGCTATGACCTGGTGGAGCGCAACAACAACATTGTGCTGGAGTACAAAAAGCAGACGCTTATCCGCCTGTCGCTGCCGGAGACCCTGGCGGGTAAGGCGGGGAGTACGGACACGCTGACCGCGACGGTGACGTCACGTTACGGGGTGAGCGGGATTGACTGGGAGTACGGCGAAGTGCTGGCCGCGGGCGGCCGGGTGAGTGAGGTGAATAAAAACAGCCTGCAGATAACCTACCCGCCGTACCAGGCGGCGGCACGCGGGGCGGAAAGCAACGTGTACCGCATCAGCGCGGTGGCCCGTGACGGGCAGGGTAACGTCTCGGCGCGCCGGACGACGACGATAACGGTCCGGGAGCCGGAGGCGGCCATTGCCCGGGGCGACCTGACGGTGACGCGGGACAACGCGGCGGCGAACGGAACGGATGCCAACGCCGTGCAGGCAAAGGTGACGGACGCGGCGCATAACCCGGTGGCGGGGATGGCGGTGCAGTTCACGGCCGGGAGCGAGGCAGTGCTGTCGTCGGCGTCCGGGGTGACCGGGGCTGACGGGGTGGCGGAGGTGAGCCTGACCAGCCTGAAGGCGGGCGTGACGACGGTCTCCGCGACCATCGGGGACAGCAGCCAGTCCGTTGAAACCACCTTTAAGGCGGACGGCGGTACGGCAACCATCAGCGCCGATAACCTGACGGTGACCACCGACGGCGCGAAAGCGGACGGGGCGGACACCAACGCGGTGAAAGCGATTGTCACTGACGCGAAAGGTAACCTGGTGAAAGACGTGACGGTGACCTTTACCGCCACCAACGGCGCAGTGATTACCACGGAGTCTGCGACCACCGACGCCGACGGTATCGCCACCACCACGCTGAAGAACACCAAAGCCGGTGTTTCTGCGGTGACCGCGAAAGTGAACGGTAACAGCCAGTCTGTGAACACCACCTTTGTGGCCGACGGCGGTACGGCAACCATCAGCGCCGATAACCTGACGGTGACCACCGACGGCGCGAAAGCGGACGGGGCGGACACCAACGCGGTGAAAGCGATTGTCACTGACGCGAAAGGTAACCTGGTGAAAGACGTGACGGTGACCTTTACCGCCACCAACGGCGCAGTGATTACCACGGAGTCTGCGACCACCGACGCCGACGGTATCGCCACCACCACGCTGAAGAACACCAAAGCCGGTGTTTCTGCGGTGACCGCGAAAGTGAACGGTAACAGCCAGTCTGTGAACACCACCTTTGTGGCCGACGGCGGTACGGCAACCATCAGCGCCGATAACCTGACGGTGACCACCGACGGCGCGAAAGCGGACGGGGCGGACACCAACGCGGTGAAAGCGATTGTCACTGACGCGAAAGGTAACCTGGTGAAAGACGTGACGGTGACCTTTACCGCCACCAACGGCGCAGTGATTACCACGGAGTCTGCGACCACCGACGCCGACGGTATCGCCACCACCACGCTGAAGAACACCAAAGCCGGTGTTTCTGCGGTGACCGCGAAAGTGAACGGTAACAGCCAGTCTGTGAACACCACCTTTGTGGCCGACGGCGGTACGGCAACCATCAGCGCCGATAACCTGACGGTGACCACCGACGGCGCGAAAGCGGACGGGGCGGACACCAACGCGGTGAAAGCGATTGTCACTGACGCGAAAGGTAACCTGGTGAAAGACGTGACGGTGACCTTTACCGCCACCAACGGCGCAGTGATTACCACGGAGTCTGCGACCACCGACGCCGACGGTATCGCCACCACCACGCTGAAGAACACCAAAGCCGGTGTTTCTGCGGTGACCGCGAAAGTGAACGGTAACAGCCAGTCTGTGAACACCACCTTTGTGGCCGACGGCGGTACGGCAACCATCAGCGCCGATAACCTGACGGTGACCACCGACGGCGCGAAAGCGGACGGGGCGGACACCAACGCGGTGAAAGCGATTGTCACTGACGCGAAAGGTAACCTGGTGAAAGACGTGACGGTGACCTTTACCGCCACCAACGGCGCCACCATTACCACCGCTTCCGCCACCACTGATGCCGACGGTATCGCCACCACCACGCTGACCAACACCACGGCCGGCACGGCGAATGTGACCGCCACGGTGAACGGTAACAGCCAGACGGTCGACACCACCTTCGTGGCGGATACCCCGGACAGCGGAAGGTCGTCGCTGACAGCGACCCCGGACACCATCACGGCGGACGGCACCAGCGTGTCGGTCATCACTCTGACCCTGAAGGATGCGCAGGGCAACCTGATTAAGGACCGCAGCGACGTGGAGTTTGTCAGCAGCCTGGCAAACAGCGCCGTGGGTACCGTCACGAACAAGGCGGACGGCACCTACACCGCGAACCTGACCGGGACCGCGGCGGGCGAGACCAGCGTGACGGTCACCCTGGACGGCAGCGCCTTCGGCGTGGCAGCGGCGAAGGTCACCCTGACGCCATCACCCGAGCCGGTACCGGAATCCACCACGCTTGCCGTTAACGGTGCAACATTTGCTGCTAGCAGTCACTTCCCGACTACAGGCTTTACCGGGGCTAAATTCCAGGTGCTGCTGAGCGGGAGTGCATCGAATAACAGTAATTACAACTGGAGTGCTGACCAGGGGTGGGTGAGCGTGGATGCCAGTGGTAGCGTATCCTTTACCGGGACGGCAACAAGCGGAACCAAAACAGTGACGATTACTGCCACACCGAAGGCGGGCGGAGCACCTCTGACCTATACCTTTACCGTCAGTAAGTGGTTTACGGATAACAGGGGCAACTCCATGAACTGGGGTACAGCTGATAGACATTGCTCTTTCCGCGGTGGCCTGCCAACAGTAGCGGACTTAACTTCTGGTCAGTTAGTAAGAGGTGTTGGTTCGTTGTGGGCTGAGTGGGGACGTCCAGGAGGGGCCTATCCAGGCTCGGGGCTCATCGACAGCTACTACTGGACGTCGGAGGTCAAAGGTGCCGGCCACTACTACAACGTCAGCCTGGACCATGGCGGCGTCGGCTACAACGTCGCTAAGAGCACCTGGTCTGTTGTGTGTCGTCAGAATCTTTAACCTTTAGCTTTTAATCTTTAAATTTGTTTTTTGTCGTTCAGGTCAGCGCCTTCGGGCGCTGACCAAAAAACGCAAAGGAGTTATCATGAATATTCAGGATAAAATTATTTTAAGTGAACGCCCCGGTAAGCTTTCATTGATACGTGAAGGAATGTTTTTACGCTGTTATGAGCAGTCTTTATTTTTATTTATAACTAACTACCGGGGCGATTTACATGTTTCTTTAAGGCAATTTAAAAATCTTGATGGGCGCCTTGTGGTTTATGGCGGATTCCCTGCCTCACAATTAAAAAAATATTTACCTGAAGCACAGGAAACTGACTGGGGGTATGAAATTGATTGTGAAATCGTCTGCAGCGAGCGCTATCAGGCCTGGTTCAAAAAAACCACACAGAGCCTACCCGCACCTGAAGAAAAGGATGATCAGTTTAATAAGACAGAAGTAAGCGAAAAGGTTTTTTATTTTAATTGTGAGCTGTGTCAGTTTCTTGAATCCTGGAGCCCAGGGAAATTTCCTCGTTCTGTAGATGATGGCTTTATAATGACTGTGAAGAAAGCACTAAATGAGATGGAGTAAATCTGCTGTAATTTGGACTGTATTGCGCAGCAGTACAGGGGGGCGTGATGGCCTGTACAGCCACGGCAGTACAGAAAAACGCTACGAAAGAAGACCGACCCACTCCACGGCTTTATTAAAAAAGGCGTTACAAAGGGGCGAACTTCGAAAGAGGGTATGCCGGAAAACAGAGGGTGGGTAACAGAGTTGCTTTTATTGTTTGGCTCGGGGTTCATCAACAACAACTACTGGACGTCGGAGGTCAACGGTGCCGGCAACCACTACAACGTCAACCTGAACAATGGCAACGTCAACAACAACAACGATACGAACAGCAACTATGTTGTGTGTCGTCAGGGTGTTCTTACTGCCTGTACTGCTGCGCAATCCAGTCCTGCAGATAATATTTTTTTATACGTACCGATGAGTAGTCAGAACCAGATGGAAGAAACCATGTTGTCAGCACCCCGGAATGTTTATGCCAGATGGTGCGGCGGAGACGCCAGTGCTGTGCATGTTTCATCATCCCAAAATAACTATTGATAACGGCCTGCATGCGCTTTAACAAGAGATAGTCAGGAGTAGCGCATATACCTGACCGGGGGGGCTGGCCAGTTTTGTGTGTTAAGGGTTTTAAAAGTATTTCTGAATTCCTTTCCATTTAATAAGGCATTAAAGAAATGTAGCCATTGGATAATGCGGGTAATATTACGCTTTCTGAGATGTAGGTAGTGTGGGTAAACATAATATCCGAGATAATCAGCGCCCTGAGTGCATTTTTGTAAGCTTTGCTTGGTAGGGTGAAGGGTTAGATGAAGATTTTTTTACAAAATGTACCGATATCACGCCGAAAATTAGAGAGTTGTGAGGTACACGAACCAAGAAGAAAGAGGTCATCCATATAACGTACGTAACCTTTTATTTTAAGGGGGTGCTTTATATAATGGTCGAGAGGGCTTAACCATAAGTTTGCAAACATCTGGCTGGCAGCCGAACCAAGTGGAATGCCTGTTAAATGTTTAGCACCGGCCAGTGTTTTATGTGGAGGAATCCCCTGCAGTAACTTATAATCTCCAGAGCAGGTATGCGTGTGTAATGCAACAGGATGAAGAATGCACTTCTCAAGGTTGTATTTAAGATGTTCATATAGGAGGTGGCCGGTGAAATGACGGTCAAGTAGGTTGGTAAACATTTTAAATAGTGGAGGAAGCGGGATTGAATTAAAAAATTCTGAATGTCAAGTTGTAGGTAGTAAGCGTTTCCAGGTCGACGCATAAAGCGTTGCACTCGTTTTACTGCGGCAAGGGTGCCTTTATACTTGCGATTGGCAAAGGTATCGTCAATTAAGTTTTGTTCTACGAAAGGGTTTAAATGATATACAAGCCAGCACTGAACCAATCTGTCCCTGTAGGATGGTGCATATATCTCACGAAGTTTTGGGTCGGTTACGGCAAAACGGCAATACTCTGATGGAGTATAATTCTTGTTAAATATTATCTTCCGATAAACCTTTGCACAGGGCTGAAGAACTTTCAATGTGGAGAGACTTCTGAATGCTCTTTCCGGTCAGGGCGAAACATATTAGTAATTCATGATTAATTTGTTGAAGGAGATTTTCATTGAAATCCATTTTTAAACATCCCAAAATTTATGATGATTTGCTAAAGTTATATAAGTCTTACTGGCAAATCCACAAGCATCTCCCTCCCTCGTTCGTTTCGCATGACAACCGGGGAAACAATACTAAAAGATATTGCCTTGTGCATAAAAAAAGTGATACTGGCTAATGGCGTTGAGAAGAAAATTTATTCTGAAAGAGTGACTGCAGCAAATCATCTGGCAGAAGTAAGAGCAAATTTGGTTGTTACACGGGGTTTACTTACATTAGGATGGGCGCTTAGCTTTATATCTCACGGGGCCTTTATGTCGCTGACATCACAAATGGATGAGATAGAAAAGCAAACAACCAAATGGCATGCATGGTTCATGAATTGGCAGCAGCAGTGAGCATACTTAGTCAGGCGAGTATCGCTGTTCCATTGTACCTGTCGTTGTTAAAAAAGAGAATGACTCAGGAGTGGCCAGGCTCCGGAATGTTTCAGAAGGTGCATGACAAAAAATGTTGTGAGCACGTACGAACAATTGACATTTTACAGAGAAAGTTGCGGATGCATGATGCGAAAATTAGTATATTGCTTGGACTCCTCCCTTCGACGGATGCTCATGGCTGGCTCATAACCACAGCGTAAAGTATAAGGCCGAGATTGTTGCGTATTACCACTCAGAGAGATCGCCTAATAAACCCCTGTGTCAGCATAGTTGTCGCCTCAATTTTTTAGGAGAGTGACTGTGCCTGCACATGCCGTACCAATTGACGTAAAAGAGCAAGGAGTTATCTGGCTTTTGTCTCCCTATAACTGGTCTATCAGACATGATGGTGGTGAGTGGACTCCGGAACGTAGATCTGAATCGCCACGGATAATCTCATTTATTTTGTTATCTTATTCCACGTTATCCCATGCCGTTTTTATCATTGCGTTTTGTTGTGGAGCGTTACGCCTCAAATGAGGCGTTTTTTCATGTTCTACTTACAGCGCTCAATTAATCAGCGATGAGATTAATAATATTTCGACCCGGCTTGCTTTATCTGAGTGCATGGGCTGAACCTGCATGCCAGGGTAGGGTCAAAAGTCCCCGTGACAGCCGGTCCAGTACACCATCTGATGCCCGGCCCCGATAAAACTGCCCCCAGAAATGACGCTGCGGGAGTACAGACTAACGAACTACCAACACGGTGCATTTAGTATGACGGACAACGGATAAGGCGCTGGAACCCAGAAAATACGTTGAGATATCGGGAAAATGGGAGGAAATCATAACTAAGTCTGCTCTGAGAGAATTAGCATATGCCACTATTTGCTGTCTGGGATTACCCGCCGCAACGTGATAATGCACCTTTCCCTCCGGGAGGTGAAATATATCAGCCAGCGCCTTTAATTTCCGCTTTACTTCATCAAAACCTGAACGCTCTGATCGTGCATGCCAGACTCCGCCCAAAGCATCAACCTGCAGACGGGGGGATACGACGGTCAAAAAATGGAATACGGCGCTCTCATTCAGAGATTCAGAAGCAACATGCCGGATCAGCTTATTGACGAGCTCCTCGTCATAGATATTTACCGGTATCTTGGTACCTCACGACAAACCATCATGCGCCTGCGTCACGATGCAGGCACCCCGGAGTTACCCGAATAACAGGGTAGGGGACCGAACCACCCCGGAACAGTCCCCGGCGAAACAGAAGGTACCAGGAACTCAGCTCCGGTATAATACTGCCGGATGAGCACACTTAAACCAACGGAGACGCGGAATGTCAGGCAGAAATAGAAAGGGCGGAAAGTCACCGGTTCCCCATGACGGGCTGTTTAAAACCTTCCTGACCCACACGGATACCGCCCGGGATTTTCTTGCTCTGCATCTGCCCGCAGAACTGCTGCAGCTGTGCGACCTGACCACCCTGCAGCTGGAGTCTGGCTCCTTTATTGAGGAAAACCTGCGAACCTATTTTGCCGACGTGCTGTACTCCCTGAAGACCACTGAGGGCGAGGGATACATTTATACGCTCATTGAGCACCAGAGTAGTCCCGACAGGCATATGGCGTGCCGCCATGCAGAAACACCTGGACGCCGGTCATGAGCAGCTACCGCTGGTTATTCTGCTGTTGTTTTCCCACGGTCGTGGTAGCCCCTGGCCCTGGACGCTGAACTGGACAGAGCTGTTTGCCAGCCCGGGAACAGCACGAAAACTGTATACCGGTGATTTTCCCCTCATCGACGTCGGCGCCATCGATGACGATGAAATCATGAAGCACCGCCGGATGGCTCTGCTGGAACTGATGCTGAAGCACGCACAAACCCGCGACCTGGCCGAGCTGACCGAGCATCTGGTCACCCTGCTGATTGCGGGTTACACTACCGATGAGCAGCTGGTCACTTTAATGAACTGGATGCTGCAGACGGGGGACACGGCCAGACCCGAGGCATTCCTGCAGGAACTGGCCCGCCGGTCACCGCAACACGAGGAGATTTTAATGACTATTGCACAACGACTGGAACAGAAGGCCCGTGAAGAAGGGCGCCAGGAAGGTATCCAGCTTGGCGAACAGCGCGGCATCGAGAAAGGTGAGCGCGAAGCTACCCTGAAAATTGCCCGCACGATGCTGCAGAGCGGCATCGACCGCAATACAGTGATGACCATGACAGGTCTGACTGAAGAAGATCTGCGGTGCTTCACCCACTGACGTTACCGGGGTGCCTGCGTGCGCCCCATTTTTTACTGGTCACCCGGCGCTGATGGTCACCAGTTTCCAGTGGTCGTCGTTGCTGACAGCCTCCCAGCCACAGCTTTTCAGGAGTGCATTCAGCCCCTCGGCGCGTCCACCAATTCTGGCCGGGACCGGCATAACCTGCGTCCCGTCATCATTAAAACCGATATCCAGCGCGCTTTTCAGCAGAAAGATACTGTTTACCGACGCCGGCCGCTCCACTCACTGTCGCTGAGGACGTGATACACCCAGTCGTACTGCTTCGCCAGCTCGAGGGCGTATGTCAGGCGAAAGAGATCGTTCTGCTCAGACAGTTCACCCGTACAGCTGCGCCAGAGATAATCGAGCTTATGCCGTAACCTTGCCCGAACGCCAAGTCTTCGCCCCTGCTCCAGTATCCAGTCAATATCCGTGGCAACGTCACGCGAGAACCGGCGCTGTTTTTTCGCCTGCGCAAACCAGCGGCTGATAAACAGGTTTTCCTGCGACTCGGACAGCACCAGTCCGTCTTCCCGCGCCGTGTGCAGGGCAACAAGAGCGCACCATGCCAGATGGCCCGTTTTTTCCATGCTTCTCATCAATATTCACCTGCCAGCAGCTGAGCGTTGTTTCCTTTCAGACCTGAGGGAGTCAGGTTATGTTTACCGCGAAGCTTTTCCACGCTTTCCGCAGGCAGCCTTATCACCGTTTTAATGCAGCTGTCGATACAACGAATAATGTCTTCACGCGGCCCGCTGCGCCAGTCATCGCCTGTATAAAAAGCACCGGGCACAGCATACATACTTTCCGGACTGTCGAAAGCCCGCACCAGAATGTAGTAATCCGGGTCATGCTGGGACTGGGCAGACCATACAACATCAATGCCGTGGCGCTGATGCTGGGGAACGCTGATCTCCCGCATGATTCGGTGAAAACCGTCGCCGCTGCCGCTGTGTAAGGTGTACTGCAGTATTTCGACCATTCGTGACATTCTGGTGTCTTCCCCTGACGATATCAGTTTCCCTGTCCCGGCAGGAAGCGCGCCTGTTCCAGCAGGTCGATGGCCAGCTGCAGATAAAGCACCTGGTCCGGCGCCCATTTTCCTGTTTCCGCAATCTCACTGCGCAGCACGGCAACAATATTTTCCCGGCGTGAATCATGGCCGGCTTCGGCCAGCATAAAAACGATGCTGCCCACCACCTGGCACATCTCTTCATGCTGGCGCATGAAGGCGTCTGAATACACCATTCTGCTCTCCCTTAAACGATACCTGGCTTCAGGTGTGATTATGCCGTGAAACGGCATGGAGGCGCAAAGCGCCGGAGGCCCCCGCAGCGAAGCGAGGACGAAAAAGCATTACGGCTTCAGCCGTAATAACCCCCCCCTGCCAGACCCCAGCGGCCAGTTGGCCAACAGCGAAGGGCTGAACCGCCTGAAGCAGATAAAATCGATCCTGAAAAGCAATCGCGATCTCGTTTCGCGGGGCAGCGACCAGCATCAGTCGCCGGAGCTCCCCCACGAACATGAAAACATCCGTGGCCCACACCACTTCCACTGAAACAAGGAGCCTGATAATGCCACATACGCTGATGAAAAAACTGTCTGAGCTGAAACTGACCGGCGTGGCCACCGCGCTGTCGATGCAGATGGAACAACCGGGGACTTACGAGGACCTGTCGTTCAAAGAACAGCCGGCACTGCTGGTCTCCCGCGAATCGCTGGAGCGGGAGCAGCGTAAGCAAAAACGGCTGTCATAGAAAGCGCGGGCCCCGCGACTACCAGCCCGCCAGAAACCTGGAGCGTTCACGTATAGCGCAACTGAGCCAGAGCGAACGGGTGCTCCGCGGTCAGAACCTGCTGATCACCGGTCCCTGCGGCAGCGGTAAAACCTACGTGGGCTGCGCGCTGGGCAACAACGCCTGCCAGCAGGGTTACAGCGTGCAGTACTGGCGCCTGAGCCGGTTACTGGGCGAGCTGACGCACGGTCGGGCAGTGAAAACAGCTGACCCAGTTGTCAAAAACTCAGCTACTTATCCTGGACGACTGGGGGCTTGAACCGCTTCAGGCAGCCCATCGTAACGATCTGCTGGAGCTGATGGACGATCGCTACGGTAAAAGCGCAACGGTGATGATAAGCCAACTGCCCACGGAGGAGTGGTACGACTGCGTGGGAGATAACACGCTTGCTGATGCGATCCTAGACAGGCTGATGCACAACGCACAGCGGCTGGATATAAAAGGCGAATAGATGAGAAAACGACTGGCACAGGTTGACTGAAAGTAAACGGTCAGTGTAATAAAAAGAAGCTATGGCTCGTTAGGAAATAACGCGTTCACGTTCCTCCGGAATCACCGTTCATCTTCGCCAGAATACACAAGGCGGAACGGATGACACATGTCCAGTCACTCGGATACGTTTCCTGGACATATGAAAACAAGAGAAAAGCAGGCTAACGAACTACGAATACAGTGCATTTAGCGTGACGGACAACAGCTAAAGCCGTGGATCCAAAAAAATAAGTGGATATATCAGGAAAACTGGAGGGGATCATGGCTAAATCTACATTTAGTGATTTTATGCAAGCCAATATCTCATCTTTAGGTTTTCCCTCCTTAATATGATAATTACATTTATCTTCTGGTAAACTAAATATTTCAACAATCTCTCTCAGTTTCTTTTCAGCTTTGTTATGCTTATACCGTTTTGATTGTTTACTCCAGCTTCCGCTTAGTTCATCGTATTGTGAGAAATACGGAACAACCGTAACAAAATGAAACTCAACGTCTTCATTCATTTCCTCATATGCAACGAATTTAATCAGTTTTTTTACAAGCAATTCATTATTAATATCCACAGGGATAAGAATTTTTTTAGTCATGAGTATCCTTAAGAACTTCTGAAAAATTGCACGCTTATTGCATTCAGGTTTCATCAGCACGGGGGGGCTGGGAGAATGATTGATACTGGATTAATCTTGGTTAACTACACACTACTCATTAAATTGATAAATATAACATGAGCCACACCGAACACCAGACCACAAAAACCGTATCAGGAGAAGCTGTTGCTCCAGAGGAAACCACAGCAAGAGCATAGGGTTTAAGTCTATCAAAGCTTGCGTGGGATTTAAGGATAGTTGCTGTGTTTAAAAGCTTACCTTGTAAGTGACTGGTGTCTCCCCGTACACATCTGCGCTACTGGATTTCGATGGTATGTAATTTTTGATTGTTTTAATCATTCAGCTTACGGCGAGTTTTTTCTATGGACTGGTATCTCTGATTCAGGATTGGGAAGCTGGTTGGGCATACCGCAAAAATGATCTGTTCATTTTAGCCCCCAGGTGCGTATTCCGATGATTCCGGTCAGTGATTCCGGCGATTTCGATCGCGCTTCCCGCGCTGGTTATTTCTTACTTTAGTTTTTAACTCGTCTGATCGGTTTGCGCCAGTTTACGCATTGATTCTCCCCTGAGTTGTTTTCTCAGTGGTAGTACCCGGCACCGCGTACATTGCTGTGCTCTACAGGGGATTCATCCGGCGCCTCGTCTTTCAGCCGGTCCCGGTGGTTCGTCAGCAGATTCAGGATCACCTGTCGCCATGGGTACTCCAGTAACAGCGCCTGCTGGCAGGCATTCTCCAGCCGGGCATCGCCATATTCGCGGCTGAGATTGAGCAGCCCCAGGCAGGTCCGGTAAGCCTGTTCCGGATGTACACGGTGGTGCAGATGCCAGGCCACCACGGCACGGGTGGTGCTACCGATGCTTTCTGTCCGGACTCCATCGCTGTCGGCGGTGCGACTCCGGCATATGTTCTGCCTGCGTGGTGAAGCCGCCCTGTTGCTGCGCTCGTGGATGCTGGGCTACCAGCGTTCCCCGGTGATAGAGGCGAACCAGCCGGGCTCCGGACTCGATATCGATATGGCTGCCAACCAGCGCGTGGGGGACGGAGTACGCATGTTTGCCGTACAGCACGTGATAGTCCGGACCAACCTTTGCCCGGCGGATATCAACGTATTCATACCGGTATGGCGGCAGCGCCTTCAGTGCAGGTTTATCCAGTTTTTCGTACAAGCTTTTCCGGCAATCCGGTAACCGACGGAACGGCCGCTCATTCAGATCCTGCAGTAGCTCACTGATGGCCAGATTCAGCGCGGCCAGCGTGTGGAACACTTCATGCCGCAACCGCATCAGGCTCCAGCGCTCCACAACCAGAACGGCATTTTCAACCTTGGGTTTATCTTTGGGTTTGCGTGGCCGGGCCGGGATCACTGCCGTATTGTAATGGCGGGCCAGCTTACGGTAGTTCTCGTTCAGCTCCGGCTCATAGCGGTCTGCGCGGCTGACCGCCGCTTTCAGCTTATCCGGGACAAGAAGCTGGGGCACGCCGCCGAAGAACTCGAACGTCCTGACGTGGGCCATCAGCCAGCTTTCGTTTGGATATGCGGGATGGCCGGTCCTTTTCGTCCTTTCGCCGGGTACCATATGTGATTATGAGGGTTATGAAGCGTGAAAATCTTCAGCAACTTCAGAAAAGTAGCTGAGTAACCGGGTATCTCTCGCTGGCATACGTTCATGAGCAGGTGTTATCAGCCCCATCAGCAGAAAGCGGCCGCTATCCCACATGTGTTCTGTGTAAATGAGTTAGTGATCTGAGGTACGGTTGTAATTCTCTTGTCTGGCACGCCAGGTGAGCTGGAAATGCAGATTAACGTGAATATGCTGGACGTTAGCATCGACAGCGAATGGCGGGAAATCAAAAGGGGCGCCCCTTCCAAGAAGATTTGATGGTGCGCCAGTTGATTTATACGTAATGAACTCTGCTTGTAACTGGCTCTCCAGCTCAGGGTAAACGGCAAACTTGGGCTGGAAAAAAGTATCCCACGTGAGATGACTATACTCAGCCGTTAACGCCATTTAGCCGCAGCCCTGTTGCCTGAATCCAGCAGGTGATTCATGGCCGAGAGGTTGATTCCAGAATCACGCACTTCTGTCGTTCGTGTGATTTGATCAATCAGACTGAGATAGTTTTTGGTCGCAAGACTGACCATTTTAATGGCCTTAAAGAATGCAAACTCAACAGAATTCCTGTCATACGACTGAACGATGTTTTTTTTCCGGCAGCATCAGAACAAAGGACTCTGCGATACCTGCGACATGGATAGTATGATTTCTGATGTCGCTGGCGACTTTGATAGCGCCGGAGAAATCGCTGTCTGCATACCGGGCCAGCTCGATGCGACTTGAGCGTAATTCTTCAGCTACGTCATTGAGAGCAACAGTGAGCTCGCTGATATCGGTTTTGTTGACTCTGGAGCCCATTTCGTAAACCCGTTCAACAATCGTAGGCTGACACGCAACCGCTTTCGGTTGCGGCTGGAAACTGGCAAGAACCAGTGCCACTGCGGCCTGCAAGTGCTGGATTTTAAATTTCACGACGGGCTCCATAATCATCATCTCTCGACGAGGCGCTGCATTTTACTACTGAACTTAACTATATGCTAAAAAAAGTTGGTTGCATATGTGGCTGGCACAGCAAACAGGAAATCAGACACTGGTTCTGACCTGCCCCATTCAGTAACCGGATTGCTGATTTACGATGGTACCGCTGATCAGAATGAACTCTTCGAGGATCCTTGTTTTCTCTGCCTTACTGGCTGCCTGATAACGTGTTTTCAGCGCCCGCAGCAGTTGGCGACAGGTATCCATAGGCAACAATACATTGCTCATAGGTGCACCTTTAGCTGATTATTTATCACTCAACCAAAGTAACAATTTTGGTGAGGCAACAGTGCGCGTTAGGTAACAAAAATGCTGAGTCAATGCGCCGCTGGCTCCTGGGCTGTCTGTTTGCTCTGGCGGCCGACAATCTGCTGTACGCCGCAGGGAAGCGCGGACTCACCATCGGTATTTTCGGCGCCCTGCACACCCGGTTAGCCAGAAAGCCAATGTTTCAATTTCCTGTGCGTCAGGTCCGCTGTCCCTGTGGACACACACCTTTTCATTGAACCTTTTGCCCCCGCCCCTACCATTAACCTCATGCGTTAAAGGGATTTATACCTCAAACCCTGGTGGCACGGGCGTCCTTCCCGGTGCTGACATTCTCCGTAAAATACTCTGCCGGACACTATGTAATGAATACAGGCTTGATTAAAACCGCCGCCAGACTCTGTCTGGTGGCCCAGTTGACGGGGATACTGACCGGGACACTGGTGCCGGTGGCGTCCCTGGCAAAAGGCACCGTGCCGGCCCACACGCTGACCGCCCCGCGGACCACTCCCCACACTCTCGGGGAAGGTGAGAGCGTTTCCTCCGTGGCCGCACGCCACGGCCTGACCGTGGCGGCGCTGAAAAAACTCAACCAGCTCCGCACCTTCAGCAGGCCCTTTGAGCAGCTCGCTACCGGGGACGAGATTGACGTGCCCGTGATGAAGGCCGGTCCCGGGCGTGAGCCGGCCACTGCCGCCGCGCAGGATGACCCTGCCGCCTTCTGGGCCGGCACTGCCTCCACCGCCGGACAGATGCTGCAGGGCGGGGACACCACCCGCGCCGCCGCCGGCATGGCCCGCAGCATGGCCACCGGCGCTGCCTCGACGGAGATAGAGAAGTGGCTCAGCCGCGCCGGCTCCGCACGGGTCAGTCTGGCAGCGGACGAAAAATTCTCCCTCAGCGAGGCGTCCGCTGACGCCCTGGTGTCGCTGTATGACACCCCTGACTGGCTGGCGTTCACCCAGCTCGGGTACCGGCACAGGGATGACCGCCACACCGTTAACCTCGGGGCCGGATTGCGCACCTTCCGGGGTGGCTGGATGTACGGGGTGAACGCCTTCCTCGACAACGACCTGACCGGGCGCAACCGCCGCCTCGGGCTGGGTGCCGAGGCGTGGACCGACTACCTGCGGCTCTCCGCCAACGGCTACCGCGGATTAACGGGCTGGCATCAGTCCCGTGACCTGGCCGACTATGACGAGCGGCCGGCAGACGGTTTTGACATGCGGATGGAGGGCTGGCTGCCGGCGTACCCGCAGCTGGGCGGGAAGCTGATGTATGAGCAGTACCGCGGCAACGAGGTGGCGCTGTTCGGTAAGGACGAGCGTCAGAAGGACCCGAAAGCCGTCACTGCGGGGGTGAGCTACACCCCGGTGCCGCTGGTCACCCTGGGGGCGGAGCACCGGCAGGGCCAGGGCGGACACAGCGACGCGCGGTTCAGCGTGGGCTTCAGCTGGCGTCCGGGCACGCCGTGGGCAGACCAGGTCAACCCGGCTGCGGTGGGGCTGAGCCGGACGCTGGCGTCGGGCCGCTATGACCTGGTGGAGCGCAACAACAACATTGTGCTGGAGTACAAAAAGCAGACGCTTATCCGCCTGTCGCTGCCGGAGACCCTGGCGGGTAAGGCGGGGAGTACGGACACGCTGACCGCGACGGTGACGTCACGTTATGGGGTGAGCGGGATTGACTGGGAGTACGGCGAAGTGCTGGCCGCGGGCGGCCGGGTGAGCGAGGTGAATAAAAACAGCCTGCAGATAACCTACCCGCCGTACCAGGCGGCGGCACGCGGGGCGGAAAGCAACGTGTACCGCATCAGCGCGGTGGCCCGTGACGGGCAGGGTAACGTCTCGGCGCGCCGGACGACGACGATAACGGTCCGGGAGCCGGAGGCGGCCATTGCCCGGGGCGACCTGACGGTGACGCGGGACAACGCGGCGGCGAACGGAACGGATGCCAACGCCGTGCAGGCAAAGGTGACGGACGCGGCGCATAACCCGGTGGCGGGGATGACGGTGCAGTTCACGGCCGGGAGCGAGGCAGTGCTGTCGTCGGCGTCCGGGGTGACCGGGGCTGACGGGGTGGCGGAGGTGAGCCTGACCAGCCTGAAGGCGGGCGTGACGACGGTCTCCGCGACCATCGGGGACAGCAGCCAGACCGTGGACACCACCTTCGTGGCGGATACCCCGGACAGCGGAAGGTCGTCGCTGACAGCGACCCCGGACACCATCACGGCGAACGGTACCGATGTGTCAGCGGTCACCCTGACCCTGAAGGACGCGCACGACAACGCGGTGAGCGGTCAGACGGTGACCTTTGCCAGCAGCCTGGCGGGGACCAGGGTGGGGGACGTGACCGACAACGGTAACGGCACCTACACGGCGGACCTGACCGGGACCGCGGCGGGCGAGACCAGCGTGACGGCCACCGTGGGCGGCAGCGCCTTCGGCGTGGCCGCGGCGAAGGTCACCCTGACGTCGCCATCACCCGAGCCGGTACCGGAATCCACCACGCTTGCCGTTAACGGTGCAACATTTGCTGCTAGCAGTCACTTCCCGACTACAGGCTTTACCGGGGCTAAATTCCAGGTGCTGCTGAGCGGGAGTGCATCGAATAACAGTAATTACAACTGGAGTGCTGACCAGGGGTGGGTGAGCGTGGATGCCAGTGGTAACGTATCCTTTACCGGGACGGCAACAAGCGGAACCAAAACAGTGACGATTACTGCCACACCGAAGGCGGGCGGAGCACCTCTGACCTATACCTTTACCGTCAGTAAGTGGTTTGTGAATAACAGGAACAACACCATGAACTGGGGTACAGCTGATGAATATTGCTCTTTCCGCGGTGGCCTGCCAACAGTAGCGGACTTAACTTCTGTTGGTTCAACAAGAGGTGTTGGTTCGTTGTGGGCTGAGTGGGGACGTTTAGATACGGCCTATTCAGGCTCGGGGTTCATCAGCTCCTACTACTGGACGTCGGCCGACAACGGTGCCGGCTCCCACATCATCGTCTCCCTGCGCAATGGCAGCGTCCCCAACAGCCTCGATACGTACAACTCCTATGTTGTGTGTCGTCAGGATCTTTAACCTTTAGCTTTTAATCTTTAAATTTGTTTTTTGTCGTTCAGGTCAGCACCTTCGGGCGCTGACCAAAAAACGCAAAGGAGTTATCATGAACATTCAGGAGAAACCTGTGTTGAGCGTAATAACCTGCCGCTCCGCACCCGCATTAAGCGTCTGGCTCGTAAAATTATCTGCTTCCCGCGATCAGTTGAGCTCCACGAAAACGTCATAGGTGCTTTTATCGAAAGTAAGGAATGAATATGGTTATCGTTGCTTCTGCGTTTTTAGACTGCGAGCATTTTCTTGTTTATTATTCTTAATGTAGAAATGGTTATATACATTCAATTTTTTTAATGTTATTTGAGTTTAAATCTCTATTGGTGAGTGTGTTTAAGGGTTTTTTGATGAAAGTAAATATATTTTTTTACAATGTAGTCCCGCTCAAAACAAAACTTTATAATCTAAGCTGGGTGAATGATTCGGTGAGTATATTATTTGCCAGTGATTTTGTATGTAATATTTTATCTGAAAAAAAACAAAAAATGTTTTTCTGACATACACATAATAACCAGGGATATGAAGCAACCTTCAGCAGATGAGATAACCCCATTGCTTGAAGGTTATGTAAAAAATATGGCCAGGACAATATCCGGTTATTAACAAATGAAGGCAGCACACAGATCATTTGTGCCTCTTTCCGAGAAAAATATGGAATTCCTGGTGCTGGAGTGGACTATGTGCTGCCTTATTTTTCTAAAGTTGAATCTAAAAAAAGACTATTTGAAGTAGTTAACATGCCGCGCTTTACTACCTTTGATAAAGACAGTTTTAAACGAGACAGCAGCAACTATATTTTATTCCTGGAGAACCGCATTGGTTACCCGGCATTTATTAAGCCAGTAGATTTAGTGAGCAGTATTAATACATTTAAGGCAAAAGACAGGCATGAGATGTGAGATATTCTCTCCAGTTTGGTAGACACTAAGTACTCCTATGAAATTGATGAGTATATTCAGGGTGATGTTTTACATGCTGATGTAATCATGATTAATGGGAAAATGGAGTTTTTAAGTGTAGGGCGTAACAATACACCACTGCATCTTTTCCAGCATGGCATTCCAGCAGGTTCTGCTCCGGTACAAAATGACATATTCATAACAAAAACGAAAGAGTTTTCTTCCAGAGTATTAAGACGCCTGGATGCAAATGAAGGTGTCTTTCACATAGAATTTTTCCACTGTGATAATGGTGAGCTGTTTTTTTTTGGGAATCGCCGCTCGCATGGGTGGGTCACATATTTCAGATGTTTATGAGATTATGTACTGGTTTAATATTGAGGATGTCTGCCTGGGATTGCAGGCGGGTGAGCTATCATCCTTTAAATATACACCAAAGAAAATATTTGCCGCATTCATGAATTACCCAAAGAAACAGTGCACAGTTTTGGGGATCAGAGAGCCAATGATTGAGAGTGATTTCAAAATATTACAGAGGGTGTCTTGCGGAGAACATATTTCTAAGGCCAAAACGCTTCTTGATAGTACTGTTTCTGTTGTATTTTGGAATCCTTCATATTTAACACTACAAAAAGATTTTGAAAAACTGGCAAAGTATGAGCCAGTGATTTCACAAGTAGAGAAATATATAACATGAGTTTTATATCCCCTTTTCTCTGGAGGTGACTGTTAAATTAGTGACTAAATAACTGCTCGGAATAGTAGATCACTTACGGGGGAACTCAGTCCGGTTTATGCGATCTGAACAATCGCTGAATATCCCAAATCACCAGCCTGACTGAGCAATGCCGATCGAGAGCATGAAAAACCGTGGGGCAGTCACCGAATATGTCTTTTTCCAGGGCTAGAATAACCGTAAGCGTCGCTGTAACCCCACCTGTTATTGCGTTCGCGATGTTGCCATGATCTTGTTCCCGATCATCAACACGGGGTTCTCCGTCGGAACCGCCGAAATTTCCGACCTACCATTTTTAGTGATCTTTCGGAACCTCGATAACTCCATCCGCAATACCCTGAGCCAGTCGCTCCATCCATTTCGCAAAGCGAAAATATCCAGGATATTGCTGGCAGATGTAGTCCATCTGCACCTTTGATGCGCTGTCCATCACTCGTTTAAACGCCTCCAGGTAGTCATAACAACCCTGTAATAATTGTGCATCCCCGTCCTCTGTCAGAGGAAACCGGCTGGCGTAGTCATGGACTATTTTCGCTAATTGTCGCTGTTCTGCTGTCAGGTCGATCATTTTTATCCCCGAATTTGTGGCGCCGGACCTTAATGAAGCTTTTTTTCAACGGTATTATCTGGCAGGTTTTCAGATCCCAACTGGCGTTTAATTCTGGTCAATAACTGTGGCGCAACATTCCAGCGGGCACCGCTCTCTGTGTGGACTGTCACCGTTTTTTTATTCAGACGGACCAGAACCCCCGTCACCGTTTGCCCGTCTTCTGCCCGGAAGCTGACCACATCCCCGGGCCGAAAATCTTCCATGCTTTGCCGGGTTCGCTGGCGCTGTAACATATTGAGACGGTTAACAATAAGATTATGTAACGTTATCAGCACCTCCTCAGGCATATCATCAATTAATTCGGCAAGATTGATAGTCTGTCCGGTGTTTCCCGATGGTGGTTTTTTCATAAGATTCAGTCCAGTTTTCGCATTGATGAATCATTCATATCAGGGCGAAGCCTCCAGGTACTGCCCCCGAAAAGAACGCTTCCCACGATTTGCTCCCAGGTTTCTGTTTCTGCAAGCCGTTTTTCGACAGACTGAAAATCTGTATGGCTCAGAATGACCTCGTTTCGCTCACATGGCGATTCCAGGACATATCCATCGGGGATTCGACGGTCCGTTGAACCAGCAACACGGGCCGATGCCCGGTAAAAGGTTTTGATACATGCGCCTTTTTGCAGGGCAGACAGGATAACCTGTTCCTGGATCCGCATATTTATTCCTTATGGTTACGTGAAAGTGTCCGGTAGACCGTTGGCCGCGAGACTGAAAATAACTCTGCCAGATCGCTAATCGAGTACTGCCCGGTTTCATGCATCCGGCACAGCTCTTTCTGCTGTTTCTCAGACAGTTTGGGTTGCTTCCCCCGCAGTTTCCCTTTAGCCCGGGCAATCGCCATGCCTTCCCGGGTACGCAGGCGTATCAGATCGCCCTCGAACTCAGCAAACGTTGCCAGCACGTTAAAAAACATTTTCCCTACCGGGTCTTCCGGATCGTAGACGCTCGCTCCCAGAGCCAGCTTCACGCCCCTGGCCTGTAATGCATCCGCAATTTCACGCGCATCTGGTACCGAGCGCGCCAGACGGTCAAGCTTCGGTACAACCAGGGTGTCACCACGGCGCACCGCGGCCAGCGCCTGATCCAGTCCTGGCCTCTGCCGGTTTGACCCTGTCAGCCCTTTGTCGGTGTAAATCCGGTCCGGAGAGACACCGAGTTTCACCAGCGCCTCCTGCTGGGCGGTTAAATCCTGCCTGTCGGTGGAGCAACGGGCATAACCAATCCGTATTTCAGTCATAAAGTGTACGTTTAAAGGGCCATGAAAGATATTGATACCGTACCAGTTATATGAGACAAGGTCAGCAGTGATTTTTTCTGAAGCGCAAATTTAATTTTTTACCGTCCGCAGAGCGATCCTCTTACGGACACGATTAATCGGGGTCAGGATGACAACGCATGGCAAAGCGACAGGCAAAAGTGAACGGCTGGCGGTTTTAAACAATGCCGAACAGGAAGCGCTGTATGGACTTCCTGATTTCGATGATGCACAGCGGCTGGAATTTCTGGCTCTGGATGAGTCCGAACTGATGCTGGCCTGTAGTCGGCAGGGGCTTCATGCTCAAATTTATTGCATCCTCCAGATCGCTTATTTCAAAGCCAAACATCTGTTTTTCCGCTTCGGGTGGGATGATGTTAAGGATGACTGCAATTTTGTCCTGAGCCGTTATTTTCACGGGGAGTCCCTTCCGGATAAATTGCCCTCTAAGCACGAGCGTTATGCGCAGCGAAACAAAATCTGTGCTCTATATGGCTACCAGCCATGGTCATCAGCTCTGGCATCACAACTTCAATTACAGGCCGCGCATATTGTTCACCGCGATGTGACACCCGGATTTGTCGCCACAGAACTGATTATCTGGCTCAACGAACATAAAATCATCCGCCCTGGCTACACCACGATCCAGGAGCTGGTGAGCCAGGCACTTTCCAGTGAAAGACAGCGGCTGGGACGTATTCTGCTGGAGCAACTTGATGACGTTACCATTGCCGGTCTGGATAAACTGATTGAGCGCGATGATACTCTTTCCCGGCTCGCAATCCTCAGGCAGGATGCGCGTGACTTTGGCTGGCGCCAGATGGTCCACGAACGGGAAAAACGAGCCACTCTGGAGCCGCTGCACCGTAAGGCATGTGATCTCTTACCCTTACTGAATATTTCTCAGCAAAATATGCTGTACTACGCCAGCCTGGTAAATTTCTATACCGTTTACGATCTACGTAACCTGAAGTCTGAGCAGTCCCGCCTTTACCTTCTGTGTTATGTCTGGATCCGCTATCGCCAGTTCAGCGACAACCTGGTGGACGCGATGTTTTTCCATATGAAGCAGCTTGAGGATGAGAGCCGCAGCGGGGCTAAACAGCTTATGGCGGACGTGCAGGAAAAACACCGTCGCGAAACGTCTAAAATTGGACGTCTGCTGTCGCTTTAGGTTGATGACAGCGTTCCGGATCCCACTACCTTTGGCGAAGTCCGTCGCCGGGCCTGGAAAATCATGCCGCGGGAGACGCTGAAAACCACCGCACAACGCATGAGCGTGAAACCCGTCAGTAGGCTGGCGCTACAATGGCAGGTTGTAGACGGTATGACGGCATTAATCCGACGCCATCTGCGACCATTATATCTGTCCCTCGATCTTAAGCACTCTGTATACGTGCTCTGCCGATCGGCAAGTGCAAAATAATACGGTATCCCTCTGTCGGCATAACGCATACCTGCACGGTGACTGACAGACTCAAATAGTATATCTACTGGTTTATACGTATTGTGGTTGAATGAAAATTCAGTTTTCCAGTTTCTGAACTCGAGATATGCGGTAAGAACCTGACATAATCCTTCTGTAAAGAAGGCATCATCATCAATAATGACAATGTGTACTGTTTTATTGACTACGAGCTCCTGGGAGTTATTTTCAAATGTTGTATTATGCATTTTATATTAACGTTAAAATCTGTAGTATCATTTTTAATTACCCCACACCCTGTGCCATAGATTTCTCAATGTAACGTAATAGTTAATAGGCACGTTAAAGAGAAATATTCTTAATAATTAATATTAAGATGTATTGAATTAAATTTTTTTACAATCCTTAACAGGGCGGATTTTAATAATAATGAACTCCCGAGATTAATCCCAGTTCACATATATTACTTTCGAACCGATAAATGTTCCCGGAGTCTGAGATTTAGTATTGATGGTACTAATCAAAGGTATGGTCGCAGTAGGCGAAGCCGTTTCCTGAAACATCTGTTGACCATCAGCTCCGACATAGAGCTGCGAAGTCAGATTGTTTCCACTCGAAATCAGGGGCAGTTCCGTATTCCCAACAGCCACATTTAAAGAAGCCGTTCCGGAACATACAATGTTCAATTCCTCTCTGGCTCTGCTATTTATCACTCCTGTACTCATATTCTTATGCACATGTAGGTCGGTCACAATTTTAATTCATGGTACTGAGGAAATAGCATTGAAGAAATTTAATTTTATTAACTCACAAAAAAAGCATAAAACTTCGTTCGATGTTGGTTTTTCTCGTCATTGAAAAATATAGTAGTGGGCATCATAGAAATATTAAATTTAATTTCATTCTGTCAGATACCCACATTGTTAATTTAACATAAGATAGATTACATGAGCTAAGTGATTGATTTTATGGCTTTAAATTTTTTTACTCGGTTATTTCCAGGGTTCATGCCGTGCCGTATCCTGAGATTGGCTGAGAATACGTATGATCGTAACCATCGAATGTGATGACACAAAATAGATCATGTGCTGTTCCACCGGCAACGAGCAGATATTGTCTCCCAGCTCTGCGCGATGCGTGCCGATGTCATGCATGGTCAGCACATCAAATACTGCGGCTATACGTCCGATATACGCATCCGCCTGAACAATCCCGAACTGTTGGAAGCTGTACTCCCAGATTGCTTCCAGATCTTCTTCTGCTTTCGGTGTCAGCTCAATCTCTTTCATTTGCCGCCCTGGCCCTGACATTATTCAGGAATGCATCCTTGCTCCATGGTTTCGCCTCGCCGCTGCTGATTCCTTCGGCCAGCAGATCGCGCAGTTCCTGAAGGCGGGATTCAGCCTGCTTCTCGCGCAGTAGACGCAGCGCGTCACGCATGACCTCGCTCTGGGTACGGTAATCACCGGCCTTAACCAGGGAATCGATAAATTCACGCAGCTCATCACCCACGTCCACCGTCATCGTACGGGCCATAACCCCTCCGTTACTTAATGTAAGATTTGTTCTTACATCATTATATCAGCTTACTCCCCTGCTTCCATATCCGGCATGTTAGCCAAAATAACCCGGCTGTAGGCTAGAGATCCGACTTAGCATCTTTTCGGATCTGCGCGGCGGGAAACACGCAAAGGATATGATAATCAAGCCAAGCGCATAAAATCACATTGAATGTGATAATTATCATTAATCACAAAATCATATCTGATATGATTTTGCCAATTTATTAAAAAATCAATTGAGATATGATTTTTTACTTAACCGGACATTATCAGATGGAGCGTGCAGGATGGATGAAGAAATGTTGTTTTCGCTCAGCTATAAGCAGATGACGCAGATGGCAGAGGAGGAAATAAAGCAATGCGATTTCCGCAGGGATGGCACCCATTATGTCTGGGAATTGAACAAGGCTCATGACATCCTCCGCTTCTGGTATCTCCTGGCACTGCGCGGACACACAGGCCTGGCCATAACACGGGTCGAAGCAGACTATAAACGGCTAAAAACGCTCATTTCTCAGAGGAATGAGGGGCAATGACGCAGGAAAAATCCCGACGTCCGTCGCCGCTGCAGCGACGGGTGCTGATCGTGCTGGCCGCCCTCGAGGCACGCCATCCCGGAACACCCGTGCCTACCCGGCTCATTGAACGTCTGCTGACCGACGGGGGGCATGGTCCGGTATACGGGCCGAACCTGCGCGCCTCCTGCCGGCGCATGGAAGCCGCGGGCTGGCTGCGCACCCTGCGTGCGCAAAACATGCAGCTGGCCGTGGAGCTGACGGATGCAGGCCGGATGCTGGCCACTCCCATCCTTGCAGAAGAACAGGCCAGCCAGCTGGCCGAACAGCGTGCCACGGAAGTGCGGGTTCTGCCCCTGGTCCCGCACAGCCAGGCAGAGGAAGCTGACGACCGGCCGGTGGAGCTGGGCGATCGCTGGCACATGGCCTGCCGGGGTGACTACGTTATCCGTCTTGACGGCACCACCTGCCTGCAGCTGTGGAACACGGCCGGGCAGCTGACGCGCCTGGCGGGCGATCCCCTAGAGGTCGCCGCCTGGCTGCAGGCCTGCCACGATGCGGGGATTGCGGTGCGGGTGCAGGTTAATGAAAGCACCACGCCGGAGGAGGATACATCGGACGGTTCCGCGCCGGCGGACCTGACCGGCACCTGGTACTGCCAGCTGGACATCGCGCTGCAGGCGCTGGGGATCACCGGGCTGACTGAGGATATTCGCCTGGCCGTGGTCAGGCCTGAAGCGTCCCTGCGGGCGCAGCCGGCACCGGCGCGCCTGCTGCACGTTCTGCGCGACAGTCCGGAGGCCTTTCCGCTCACGGCGGCCAGCCATGAGGAAGACATGCAGGCCGCACTGGCCGACCTGCTGGCCCGCGCGGGGTTCACCGGCGACCAGACGCAGGAGCTGCAGTTGCACCGCATACGCTGGCCGCAGATGAGTCAGGAAGACGCTGACCGGCGCGAACTGAACGGCCTGCTGGATGAACTGGAGCAGCGACAGCTGTACTGCAACCGCGAACAACTGACGGAGATTGTGTTTTCACCTGTCCGCAGATCTGACGAGCGCTGGACGGAACGTCTGCAGTGGCTCCTGATGACGGACGCATTCGGGTTCTGCAGTCCGCAGTCCCGTGACGCTGGCGCCCGGGCGCTGGCGATCCTGGCCGGCTACACGGGGCAGGAGGTGGCGGAACATCTGGCCAGGGTGATTGTGTGGAACGACGCCGGAGCAGTGGCCGGTACGTCTTCATTCCCTCGTCCGCATGAGGAATAGAAAATTGCCCGAACATACATCGATTTACATATCAATTATCGCAATGATAATTGCATTAACCGCAATGCTGGTCAGTATTCATACATGGAGAAGAGCGAAGAGATACAAGATAATAATTAAAAAGCTGAAGAATGGGGAGGAGCTGAATGACAAGGAAATTTTGCTCCTTCAGAAGCTTCGTAAACCAGCTCAAAAATAATGCCTGTCTGTTATATTTCGCGACCTGACGTCCATCTCATCGTCACCTGCACGCGCCGCAAAACTGTGGCTGCAGGTGATGCTGTGTTTCCGGATGAACGTGACGTGGAGAGAGCTTACGGGCTCTGGATGGAGAAACTGGCGCAGGCCCGTCGCGGATCGCCCCCCATGACTGCCGGCGAGCTGTATACAGGCCAGCACTGGAGCAGAGCAGCTGCAGCTGCGGCGCGTAGTGGTGCTGAGATGTGGATTATATCCGCAGGCCTGGGGCTACTGCATGTCTCTGATCCCGTGGTCCCGTATGAAGCGACGTTCTCCTCGATGCAGTTCTGCCATCACACTCACTGGGAGCGGCTGACAACGCGTCCACCTCCGGAACGACGGTGTACCTCACTGAAGACGTTGATGCAGTCAAGGCCTGCCGATCGGTTTGTAGTGGCGGCCTCCCCGCTTTATCTGCGTGCCGTTGAGTCAGACCTGATCGCCGGCATGAAAGCTCTCTGCAATCCGGAACAACTGGCAGTGGTCACGTCAAAAGGCTATCAGGGAAGCCTGAAGGGCAATATCAAGTATACGAGTGCAGACATGATGAAGGCCCTCAATACCAATATGACGGGCCTCAATATCAGTTATGCCCTGCAGCTCATTGGCTGAGTGGAGCAGCACACCAGAAAAGCAGTGCAGGGAAGTATCTACAAAAGCCGCTTTCGCGGCTCTGCCTGTAACAGAACAGTTCTACGGCGCTTGAATTGCCAGGCGGTACATTTCTTCCAGTGCAAGCGGACACCGAAGCGTCAGCGTCTGTTGATCTAAAGCCTCCGTTCCCAGCCGTACATACCAGATTTCATAGAGCATTCTGGATATCAACGTACCACGCCGCCGGTAGTTCTCTCTGGCCTGTTCTGTGGCGGTAACGAGTTCGTTCAGCGTCATCTGATAATTCATCATAGATACCTCCAGTGGCACAGGGGAATCCTGAGCCTTTTGTAACCTAGGCTTCTGTCACGACGGCAGGCAGGCAAAAAAAATATGAAATTACTCAGTACAGGCATAGCCGGCGCTGAAACTCTGGTAAGTATCTTCAGATAACTTAAAGTCCCATCACGGGATAAAAAACTTGAGATAGTCCTAAAATGGGACTATCATCATGACATGAAGATAATCGCTATCAAGACACTGAAGGATTTCTGGACGGCGAATCCCGATGCAGAGCAGCCGCTAAAAGCCTGGGTAGATGAGGCCAGTAAAGCTGAATGGAAAACCCCGGCAGAAATCAAAGAACAATACCGCAGTGCCAGTATTCTTAAAAACAGGCGAGTGGTTTTTAATATTAAGGGAAATGACTATCGGTTAATTGTTGCGATTGCATACCAGCGAGGATGGATGTTTATCAAATTCATTGGTACGCATAAAGAATATGACAAAATAGATGCTGAAACTGTCAGCCTGGAGTAAATCCTATGCAGATTAAACCAATTAAAACTGAACAGGACTATGAAGCCGCGTTACGCGCTGTGGAGCCTATGTTTGATAACGAACCTCCTGCCGATACCCCGGAGGGAGACTTTTTTGAAATCATGTGCGTGCTGATTAATGAATACGAAAACAAACACTTTCCTATCGAAGCCCCGGACCCGATTGAAGCTATTAAGTTCAGGATGGAACAGCAGGGGCTGACGGTAAAAGATCTTGAGCCGGCAATCGGAAAATCTAACCGGGTCTATGAAGTGCTTAACCGTAAACGTAATCTGACGCTGCCCATGATCCGGAAATTACATTCAATGTTTGGCATTCCTTTAAAAAGCCTCGTTGGAGGATAAGCCGAGTTGAAATTTACATGCTTAATAACCGCAATGTATACAACCTGGGATAACGAATAATGAAACGGAAGTTCTGCTCACTGGTCCTGTTCGTTGTGGCGTTTTCGGCCAGTGCAGATATCAGCGGCCGGATTGTGCGCGTGCTGGACGGGGATACCGTTGAGATACTTGAGCCAGGAAACCGACTGACGCGTGTTCGCCTGGCTGGCATCGATGCGCCGGAAAAGAGTCAGCCCTTTGGCCAGCGTTCCCGTCAGGAACTCTCATCGATGGTGGCTCAGCGGCCCGTAACCGTAACGGGAAGTGAAACGGATCGCTATGGACGCCTACTGGGTACCCTATGGCTTGGTATGACGGATGTGAATGCCGAACAGGTACGTAAAGGTCTGGCCTGGGCATACCGTTACCACGGAAAACCCGTCCGGCCAGACTACGCTGTTCTGGAGGCCGAAGCCCGCCGTCAGTCAGCTGGACTCTGGTCAGAACCGGGTCAGACAGAGCCCTGGCGCTGGCGTAGTCTGCATCAGGATGAGCAAAAAACGAATATAAATTAAGGAGATTATTGTATGACTTTCAAATTAACCGAAAGCAAACTGGAAATTCTTGTCGATACGTTAAATGCCATTATATGCGGTGAAGTAAATATTACGCGTGAGCAGCGCGAAAATATGGTCAGGACGGTTGCAACCCTGGGTGGGTTAACAGAACGGCAGCGCCTCATCACAGCTGAAAAAGAAGCCAGAAAGCAGGTAAAAGAAGAAAAGGAAAAAAAACCACGCCTTCCGGATGAAGTGTTTCCGCGTTCCGGAAAACCGTGGGCACCGGAGGACCTGGACCTTATTCATTCGATTATTTCAGATATTCCGGATGACAGAATCGATGATCATATACTCTGGCTGTCGAAGAAACTGCAGCGCACCCCTTATGCCATCACCCTGAAAATTGTCAGTGAAGGCCGTATGAACGAGGAATGGGCTAAAGGGTGGAAGCCAGCCGCAAAATCTATTCGTGAAGATTTCGCTCTGGTCAGGGAAAAGGCGTCAGCAAGCAATATAAATAATTAATAAACTATCGTCAGTCATTTAGATCCAAAATGATAATTTTAAAATATTATCAGGAATTTTCCTACCGCACTAAATATAATATTCATACGGCCGATAATAAGAGTGTAAGAAAGGGGGCAGTGTGAACGATTTTCATATTTTAAGTATTTGTATTCAGAATAAGGATGCGGCGGGCGCAATGCGTGTGCTGCGTGATAAATCAGAATTTGCAGCGCGCAAGATTCTGGAGAAACTTAAGGTCAGGGTCACAGCGCAAACAGGCAGGGCATTCTGGCATTATGTTCAGGGCTGGCTGTTAACCGCGTGTCGCCAGGGGAATATACAGCATGAATCATTCATTACCCGACATTCTTCCCACTATCCGGAACGCCAGCCAGCTCAGTCCCGCTGCACTCGATATGGTCAAGCTCCTCGCACTTCTGGCCATGATTATCGACCACACCAATACGGTGTTTCTGTCGCCAGCCTTGCCGGTGATGTATGCGCTTGGCCGGATGGCCTTCCCCCTGTTCACGCTTATATGGGCGATGAACGTACAGCGCACCCCGGAACGACTGCAGAAGAGAGCCAGTCGTCTGTGGATCTGGGCAGTCATCACGCAGCCGGTGTTCAGCCTGGCCTTCTGGCCTCACCAGCCCTGGTGGGCCCTGAACATTCTGTTCGTGTTTGCCGGCGTCACGCAGCTGCTTGCCCTGCAGTACCGGCACGGCCGGAAAGGAATGTTTGCGGGATATCTGCTCCTGGCCCTCATGATTTGGCCCCTGCAGCCGGCAAGTTACGGGCTGGCAGGAATTACGCTCGCCATCAGTATGGCAACGGTTTCTGGCAGCGATACACCCGGCGTGCAGCGGCTGGCAGCCATCACTGCCGTGCTGTCACTGATTTGTTTAAACGGGTTATCGCATCTCCTGGATATGCCCGCAGAAACATTATTACTGGCCACACTGCCTACTCTGGCATTCCCCCTGGCAGTGGTTTCCTTCTGCAGGAAAATCTGTCCGGAGGGCCGCAGGCGTTTCATGCCGCGTAATTTCTTTTATTATGCTTACGCCGGCCACCTGGGGATTATTGGTCTGGTACAGTCTGCTTTTGGCTGACTTAGGATGACGTGATGGCTATCAGTGAGAAAGAGCTGATAGCCCGTAACCACCTGACAGGTTATCGGTCGGGCTTAACTGGTTATTAGCGCAGGGCATGTTAAACTTCCCGCAGGGAAAAGGAGAGAAGCATGAACCATGAAAGTGATCTGACGAACCACGGTTTCAGTGAAGAGGACATTGTCCGGCTGCAGGCCAGTTCAGCTAAAACGGGTACGGAGATGGATACCCTGCTGAACGATCTGGCAAACCGTTTTAAGGCCCTGATATGGGTGCTGTCAGTCATGTTAGTGATTTTTGTAGCCACACTTTTGGCTGGCTCGAGGATGCATGCCATTTCCTTTGGCGTGGCTATTCTTGTTCTTGTCACTCTGTTTACGATTACCATGCCTTTGAAGCTGGCCTATAAATCATGGCATTACCGCCGGAATCTCATTTCCCAGCGTCATCAGAAGTGATCAGATCGAAAACAACCTTAGCCTTTACCCCCCATCCCACAATTTTCATTGTCAGTTTGCCCCGGGACATGGTGTCGATTTTCCGGTAAAAATCGGTGCTGATATAGTTAAACAGACGCCATGTTCCAGGTCTGGCCATTAATCCATAGACACTGTAGATATTGCCTGCAAGCGCGATCCCGTTGTATATCCCCAACCCTGTTGATCGTTCAAATCCCATGAATTTAGCGATGTTCATGGCACCATCACCAAACATACCCTGCGTGTCAGGTTCATTCAGGAACTGACGACCAACTTCACGGGTTATCGTGTTGGCCGAGTCGACAATCAGAATAGCCCCGGCAAGAACGCCAACGGGGGTCATTGAGGAAGTCAGCACGAAGCCAAATGCGCCCTGCATACCTGCCAGCACCACTTTAATTCCTGAGATGACATAACCGACCATCCGGTCTTCATCCCTGACGTATTTGATCTGGGCATATAGTTTCGCATAACCGGTCTGGAGCTGACGGCTCTGCTCAAGCAGACTGGTGTTTTCGGCCTGCAGGTTACGCAGGCAGGTCATGCACTCTTCGTCAGACTTTGCCCGCCGGGCACGCTCAAATTCGCCATTAATGACAGATTTAATTTCATCGATGAATTTGAGACGCGTCAATCCATCCCCCAGATGTCGGGCGCCAACAATATTAGCGGTATCGACGAGTTTGCGGGCCTCCAGATTAATCATGGTTTCTGCCCAGACTCGTGCCTGGCTTTTGTTTCCCGGAAGAATTATATCCATTTTTTTCATCCTGATTGAAAATCACCCGTTAAAGCTTATCGCGCTCCCGGATTTAGGCAACCCTGCGGGTAAATGTATGCCGCGAAGCGGCATGGAGACGCCAGCCGGAGCTGAACCGGGTGATTCTGGTGAGGGGCGTCGTAACCGGCATCAGCCGTTACGGATTGATAGGTTCTGCCTGTCCCATCCCTTTCCCTGCAAAGCTATACCCGCTTAAAGCTTTCCGATTGCTAATGTGCGCGGTCGGAGTGAGTCCGTCAAGGCCTCTGGCCGCTGACGGGCTGTATCTCCGCGTTAGCGCCGTCAGGCGCTTACGAGCGTGTATGAAGGGATTACCGCGACTTAACTACAGCTACTCTTGATACTAGTTACAACATCCCTCTTAAAGCGAGGGTGTTCCGGCCCTTCGGGCCGGGGCGGCGTCGGTTTAGCAGGGGTCAGGTAAGTATGCAGTGCCGGGTTCTGGCCAGAACGGCGCCCGGCGCTTGCGACGGGAGGTACTTTTGATTTTGTTCTGAGCGCGCGGCCGTTAGGCCGCTGCATGCGAAGGCATTTTACGTTATCCACAGAGTAGCCAAAGACAAAGATCTACTCTGGAATGTAATGAACAGAGAGATAAAAACGGTGAAGTAAGATTGTTTTGCGGAATGTCTTTTATTCATTTCCGGGTTACTTCACTTATTCGTTTGCGGATTTCTGTATAAAAAAAAGAGACAGTGGCCACTGCGGGCCATAGCGACACGCAGTACGTCATGGTGACCGGAAGGAGAACGGAGTGAAGGTTGAAAAATGAGCAGGGTGGCCGAAAAAATCCAGCACGAAAAGCCCCGGTGAGGGGCCTGTAAACAAGAAGACTGTTGTGTCGTCTATGACTAGTCCGGTGGAGAAAGCGCCAGATCCAGCTGGTAAAGATGCTGGATGGCCAGAGCCTTCAGGCGCTCAGATGTGCACCAGTACGCTTCGTCAGGCGGCAGGGTGCGGTAAATCCATTCAGACATTGCATGGAGTCGTTCATCTGCCGGCAGCTTAATCAGGTTGTTGGCACGTTTACGCTCAGCGCCTTTTTTGCGGCGGTAAACGAGTGCCTCCCGGCGCTTACGGCCAGACCAGCATTTCCGCGCGGAATGGGCCTGAACATCATCATGTTCGCTCATCACCCCTTCCCGGATCAGCTGCTCACGCTCGGCGCTCTGACGGAGCTTCTCCTCCTGCTCTTTAAACAGCTTGTCCATATCGACGCCCAGCATCTGGAATCCCACGGGGGTGATATAGACATACGTTGGCAGCCAGGTGCGGGATTCACGATCCCAGGTACGTTCTTCCGCAAGGCCCAGAACGCCAAACCGTACCTGTTCCTCAATAAGCCGTGAAAGGCGTGACACCGTCACCTCCGTTTCAGGAATGACATTGCCTTTTGCGTCCTTTGCACTGAGTTCTTTTGCAAGACGGGAGATACACATGCCGACGGTATGCTTGCCGGCATCACAGAAGCTGATGAGCACTGGCCAGAGCGCATCGAGCAGGCGCTGGCGTTCCGGACGGAAGCCATATTTACGCCCCGCCTTACGGCGGCCGGCGACATAGAGAGGGTGACGAGAAACATGCATGCGCAGGCTGACCTGCCCGGTTTCTTGGTCTTTTTTCACCAGGCGATTGTAGGCATGACCGAGCTGTCCGGAGAGCTTTTTATAATGCTCCGGGCGATACCAGGCCGGGTTCTCACATTTGGCTTTTGTGGAATGCTCACCGCGTTTGCGGCGGGTCAGTTTTTTGACCGGTGCAATGAGGAAATTACCCTGAGTGCCAGCATCGACATCCTGCCAGAAACGGGTTAGCTCATCTTTCGGTAGATCTGACCAGTGAACAGAAATCTGATTGTCATTCACGGTGGCCTGTTCTTATGGCGGCCGGGTGTTGTGTTATGTGGTGCATGCGTTATAATCCTTCACAGGCCACGCGCCTGCTTTTGGACCCCCTGATATCTGTGTCTTCCGCCAAGATGATGACAGATGTCGGGGGGTTTGTGCATTCAGGCTCCGGGAAATCCCGTTACCTGCTCCTGAACGTTTTACTGGACACGTCCTGTCCCTGTCTGTTTCCGGAAGTCCGCATTTCTTCCGTAAAACCATCTTTTGCCACCCGCCTGCCTCACCACAAAGCAGTCAAACCGTCAGTTTGAGTTAGGTCACAAAAGTAATCTGAATCAACAATCTGTCCCACCACAAGACGATCGCTGATGATCCGAATACTACCTTCTCATCAGTAATTTTTCCAGATGTTAGACCAGATAACAATCCATAGTTTTCATACTAATTGTCCGGATGAGACTGCTAGCGAGCATCGCACGAAGTAAATTCAGGGCGCTGGCTTTGATTAGGTAGGCCAGAGCAGGGAAGAAAAATTTAGAGGAAGAGCTTTACCTAATAGTTGCAAGTTGACTCTTTCGTATTTTCACTGCACTTAAAAAGGCGTATAGCATTTGCTATACAGAATCCATATGATATGCTTGTAAAGAAATCGCTATACAAGGAGCGCACTCATGAAATCAGATGTTCAGCTCAACCTTAGAGCTAAAGAATCTCAAAGAGCACTTATTGATGCTGCAGCAGAGATTCTCCATAAATCACGCACGGACTTCATCCTGGAAATGGCATGCCAGGCTGCGGAGAATGTGATCCTCGATCGTCGGGTATTTAATTTTAATGATGAGCAGTATGCAGAGTTTATCGATATGCTCGATGCACCGGTTTCGGATGAGACGGCTATTGATAAACTTCTGGCAAGGAAACCTCAGTGGGACGTGTAACAGCACCAGAACCGTTATCCAGCTCCCATCAACTAGCAGAGTTCGTCAGTGGTGAGGCAGTACTTGATGACTGGCTTAAACAGAGAGGATTAAAAAACCAGGCTCTTGGTGCAGCACGAACATTCGTCGTTTGTAAAACAGACACTAAACAGGTTGTCGGTTTTTACTCTCTGGCCACCGGCAGCGTTAACCACGTGGAAGCAACGGGAAGCCTCAGGCGCAATATGCCAGATCCAATTCCCGTAATCATACTTGCTCGCCTAGCAGTCGATTTTTCATTCCGTGGTCAAGGGCTCGGGGCCGATTTACTGCATGATGCAGTTCTGCGCTGTTACCGTGTAGCTGAGAATATTGGAGTCCGTGCGATTATGGTTCATGCACTGACTGAAGAAGCTAAAAACTTTTATCTTCACCATGGCTTTAAGGCATCACAAACTCAGGAACGGACATTGTTTTTAAAGTTACCACAGTGTAGTAGCTAAATTGAGATGTCCGTCTCTGACCAAATAGACATGTCCGCGCTACAGTCTCACCACAGCGATCACTGCTTTCAAAGGATGAGACTCATGACGGCATACGGAACGGAGTTTTTGTCAATAAACGATTTGAAATGAGCCCGGATAATTAAGGATTTTATCGACCGGCATTTCACTACACGTCTCGCAAACAGCTGCTGATGCAGGACCGCCCTTTATATGCACTGCGTATTATTAGCGAACGATATACAAGCTGATGACTCTAGCTGATTTGCTCCCCCTCAAGTTAAGGCTATCGCGTGTACATCAGCCACGTCCGCAGATGCCTGTACCGGAAAGGTCATTGAGATTTAATAGAGCCACGAAACTATGCAGCTTAAAGAGACCCCAGAAAACGAACGACTACTGTATAATTATACTTTTTACAAATTCAACTATATTAATTTACCTAGTTAATTAATCACATGCAAATAAGAATTAAACACTCCGGTAGATAATTCTTAATTAATGCTGCGCTGGACTGTATGGATAACAAAGAGCCTCAAGATAAACAACTCGCTCTGGTTAGTAAGGCAGCGCATGCATTTTTTAAGATTCCCGTGAAGTCATTATGGTGATTTAATGTTGTTTCGCTGAATTACTGATGTGAGTAATAGGGAGATAATTTACTTTGCATAAGAGAACAATAGCCACTCTGGCGTTTATATTCTCGGCTGTCATTACAGCCACTGTCGCAGTCCTAACAACTGAGCGGAAACCCGTTTATGTGTCAGATGCCGAAACGCGGACGGGATCATACCTGACGAGCAGTTACGGTCCGGTGCAGTGCTTGAGTTCCCGCGCTCTTGAAGGGGAATGGGTGATGCTATGTGTCACTAGAAATAAAAAATACCATTTTGAGTATCATGTGTTTCCAGCAGAAACTTCTCCAAGAAGCGAATCTAGAAGCTTCTACCTACTAGCCATTAATGAACACGCACGGGAAAGCGCTGAGGAAGGACTGATGAGATACCTTCAGGTCGACACCGTAAATCGCTGATGCCATACTTAACCGCACAGGGTATTAAACCAAGGTAATAAGATTATTCGTTAACTATTGCTCAGTGTCCGGAAATGCATACCACCTGTAGAACAGGATTATAACAT